>JBGAOB010000027.1:0-26361 GCA_044222045.1 Candidatus Eiseniibacteriota bacterium | reverse complement strand
GCCGCGCCGCCCCGAAGCCGGCCGCTCCGAAGGCCGCGCCGCGCCGCGCGACAGCGAAGCCCGCCGCCGCGCCGACGCCCGCCGCCGCATCGAAGCGCATCGTCGCACCGACGCCCGCGGCCGCGGCGAAGCGCGTCGCGACACCGAAGCGCCGCGCGACGCCCGCCGCACCGAAGCGCCCTGCCTCGCCGCCCGCTTCGCCGCCGCCCATCGTCTACACGAAGCGCGCGATCCTCGCGTCGTTCCACGCGGCGCGCGACGCGGTGTTCTCGGCGTGCCGCGAGCTGACGCGTGAAACGTGGGAAGCCCCGATCGCGCCGGGCAAGTGGAACCCGCGCCAGATCGTGGCGCACCTGGCGTTCTGGGACGCGTGGTTCCTCGAGGTGCTGCCGGCGGCCGCGCAAGGCGAGCTGCCGTATCGACCCACGCCCGAGGAAGAGAACGAACACAACGCGAAGGCGGTGGCCGCGGCGGCGCGGCTCGACGCCGAGACCACGCTGGAGGAGTACCTCGACGGCCGCGCGCAGGTGATCTCGGCGGTGGCGGCGATCCCGGCGGAGCCGGCGTCGCGCTGGAAGCGCGAACATGCGCTGGGCCGCATCACGGGCGGCTATCCGCCGCACGACTTCCACCACGCGGCGCAGATCCGCGCGGCGGCGGCGCGGCGCGCGTTCGCGCCGCAGCGCGCGGGCGCCAGCGAGAAGGAACTGCTGCTGTTCGAGCTGCAGCGCGCACGCGTGGCGCTGGTGGCGGCGGTCAAGGGCATCGGGTCGCATTCCGCCGACCGGCCGGTGGCCGAGGGCAAGTGGTCGCCGCGCGAGCTGGTGCTGCACTGCGCCGTGCGCGACCGCGTGCGGCTCGACGAGTTCGACGCGGTGCTCGGCGGCGAGCCCGTGTCGTGGGCGGCGCTCGACGACGTGGCCATGGCGCGCGAGAACGAGCGCCACCTGTCGGCGTTGCGCCACCTCAACTGGGACGAGGCGCTCGCGCTGTTGCAGCGCACGCGCGACGAACTGATGCAGCGCCTGCTCGCCGTGCCCGCGGGGGCGGAATGGGGCGCGGCGCACCCCTTCGGCGGCATGCTGCGCATGCTGCCGCCGCACGATCGCAAGCACGCGGACCAGATCAAGCACGCCCGTATCGAGGGCTGATCCCTTCCAGGAGGAGACATGTCGGACACGCTCGCGCCGGTCAAGCCGGGCAAGCTCATCATCAACGGCGAAGCCGTGGACGCGGCTTCGGGCGCGACGTTCACCACGATGAACCCCGCGACCGAGGCGCCCGTGACCACGGTGGCCGAGGCGGGCGTCGAGGACGTGGATCGCGCGGTGCGCGCGGCGCGCGCGGCGTTCGACGGGCCGTGGCGCCTCAAGATGCGCGCAGCCGATCGTGCGCGCGCGCTGCACAAGCTGGGCGACCTGATCCTGGCGAACGCCGACGAACTGGCGCGGCTCGAAACGCTCGACAACGGCAAGCCCATCTTCGAATCGCGGCAGATCGACATCGGGATGGTGGCGGGCTGTTTCCACTACTTCTCGGGCTGGGCCACCAAGCTCACGGGCGACACGGTGCCGGTGAACCCGGCGTTCTTCACGTACACGCTGCGCGAGCCGGTGGGCGTGGTGGGCGCGATCATCCCGTGGAACTTCCCGATGATCATGGTGGGCTGGAAGTGCGGCCCGGCGCTCGCGGCGGGTAACACGATGGTGCTGAAGCCGGCCGAGCTGACGCCGCTCACCGCCATCCGCATCGGCGAGCTGGCGCTCGAAGCGGGCATTCCCGCGGGCGTGCTCAACATCCTGCCGGGCAAGGGCTCGGTGGCGGGCGAGGCCATCGTGAAGCACCCGATGGTCGACAAGGTCAGCTTCACGGGCTCCACCGAAGTGGGCCGCCACCTCATGCGCACGGCGGCCGACGGGCTCAAGAAGGTCACGCTGGAGCTGGGCGGCAAGTCGCCGAACATCGTGTTCGCCGACGCCGACATGGAAGCGGCGCTGCGCGGCGCCACCACGGGCATCTTCTACGGCAAGGGCGAGGTGTGTGCGGCGGGTTCGCGCCTGCTCGTGCAGCGCTCGATCCACGACGAGTTCGTGGCGAAACTCGCAGACCGCGCGAAGAAGCTGGTGCCGGCCGACCCGCTCGACCCGAAGACGCGCCTGGGCGCGCTCGTGTCCGAGAAGCAGATGAAGAGCGTGCTCGGCTACGTGGATGCGGGCGTGAAGGAAGGCGCGCAGCTGGTGGCGGGCGGCCAGCGCACGCCGATCGACGGCAAGGGCTTCTTCGTGCAGGCCACCGTGCTCGCGGGCGTGGACAACCGGATGAAGGTGGCGCAGGAGGAGATCTTCGGCCCGGTGCTCGCGGTGATCCCGTTCGAGGACGAGGCCGACGCGATCGCCAAGGCGAACGATGTGCCGTTCGGGCTCGCTTCGGGTGTGTGGACGCAGGACGTGAAGAAGGCGCACCGCGTGGCGCACCGTCTGCAGGCGGGCACGGTGTGGGTGAACACGTACAACTTCTACGATCCCGGGATGCCGTTCGGCGGCATGAAGAGCTCCGGTTTCGGCCGCGACCTGGGCGCGGCGAGCCTCGACGAGTACTCACAGGTGAAGAGCGTCTGGATCCAGATGGAGTAGCGGGTGCCCCATGGGACGTCTGCGCGCCGTACTGCTGTTCACATCCGATCCCGCCGGCCAGAGCACGTTCTGGGAGAAGGGCATCGGCCTGGCTCCGGTCGAGGGGCCCACGGGCTGGTCCGCGTTCGCCACGGCGCGAGCGCGGCTGGTGGTGGCGCCGCTCGGGCCGGGTGAGTCGCCGTCGATCCAGCACACGTTCACGACGGCCGACCTCGACGCGATGCGCCGCACGCTCGCCGCACGCGGCCTGCAGCCCGAGGACGCGCCACCGGGGCCCAGCGGCCCGGCGTTCTCGGTGGTGGATCCGGAAGGCAACCGCGTGCGCTTCGTGCAGCCGTCGTCGCCCATCGCGCAGCCGGCCGCCGACGCGCCGGCGCTGTCGCACGCGATCCTGAACTGCTCCGACGTGGCCACGCTCGCGCGCTTCTACCACGACGGTCTGGGCCTGAAGGTGGCACACGAGAGCCCGCAGTGGGTGGAGTTCGACACGGGCGAGTCGCGCTTCGTGCTGCACGCTTCCGCCGACGGGCTGCTGCCGCTGCCCGGCGACCAGCGCGCCACGTTCGCGCTCGACGTGGAGAACCTCGACACGTACGCCGAGGCGCTCGCGTCGCGCGGCCTGCACCTGGCCACGGCGATCACCGAGGAGGAGTTCGGGCTCTACGCCGAGGTCGAGGACCCGGACGGCAACCTGATCGTGCTGCGCGGCCCGCTGCCGGGGCCGGGCGTGGAGGAGGAGCTGGCGGGCCAGTGGGACGACGGCGAGTCGCCGCACGAAGCGCCGATGCGGCGCTCGATCGGCGGCGAGCTGGCCGGCGGCCCGAAGCCGGCCAAGGCCACGAAGCCCGCGAGCCTCGCCAAGAAGGCGGCGGCGCGCGACGCCTCGCGCGGGCTCGACAGCCTGATCCGCTCGCGCACCGACGTGGGCGCCGCGCCGCGTCGCGGGGCGGGCCCGCGCAAGGGCGACGGAGCCTGACGGCGACGGCGGAACCGATTCGACCATCTTCGGCGCGCGGGCCCCATGGCTCCGCGCGCCGCGCCATGACGGAGGGCGAGTGAAGATCAGGGACGTGTTCGTGGCGGGGCTCGTGCGCACGCCCGTGGGCAACTTCGGCGGCGCACTCGCGGCCAGCTCGGCGGCGCACTTGGGTGGCCTCGCAGCGGCGGCGGCGTTGGAGCGCGCGGGTGCGCCGGCCGACGCGGTGGACGAGGCGATCGTCGGCCACGCGCGACAGGCGGGCAACGGTCCGAATCTCGCGCGGCAGGTGGTGCGGCGCGCGGGGCTCGCCGACACGGTGAGCGCGTTCACCATCAACAAGGCGTGCGCGAGCGGCCTGCAGGCGATCGTCAGCGGCGCGCAGAGCGTGCGGTTGGGCGACGCCGACGTCGTGCTGGCCGGCGGCACCGAGCACATGAGCAGCATTCCGTACCTGGCGCTCGATGCGCGCTGGGGCCGCCGGCTCGGCGACCAGCCGCTGGCCGACGCGATGTATCGCGACGGCTACCTGTGCCCGCTCTGCGATCAGCTCATGGGCGAGACGGCCGAGACGATCGCGGCCGAGGGCGGTGTGACGCGCGCGGAGCAGGACGCGTACGCGGCCGAGAGCAACCGCCGCGCGCTGCGTGCGTGGGACGAGGGCCGCTTCGCCGACCAGGTCGTGCTCGTGCCGGTGGGCGAAGGCAAGCGCGCCACCATCGTGGCGCGCGACGAGCATCCGCGCGACGACGCGAGCGAAGCCGAGATGGCGAAGCTGCGGCCGGTGTTCCGCAAGGACGGCACGATCACCGCGGGCAACGCGAGCGCCATCACCGACGGCGCCGCGGCGTGCGTGGTGATGTCCGGGCAGGCGGTGTCGAAGTACGGCGCGAAGCCGCTGGCACGGCTGCTCGGCGCGGTGTCGGTGGGCGTGGACCCGGCGCGCATGGGGCTCAGCCCGGTGCCCGCCACGCGCACGCTGCTGCAGCGACTGGGGCTCACGCTCGAGCAGATGGACGTGATCGAACTGAACGAGGCGTTCGCGGCGCAGGTGCTGGCGTGCGACCGCGAGCTGAAGTTCGACCGCGCGCGGCTCAACCCCAACGGCGGCGGCATCGCGATCGGCCACCCCACGGGCTGCAGCGGCACGCGCATCGTGGTGTCGCTCGTGCACGAGCTGCAGCGCGTGCAGGGCCGCTACGGGCTGGCCACCCTGTGCGTGAGCGGCGGCCTCGGCATGGCGGCGGTGTTCGAGCGGGTGTGACGCCACGGACGTGCGACGGCGGGCGAGCCCCGGGTGGGGTCGCCCGCCGTTTCGCGCCGTCGGGGGGGCGGCGCGGCGCGCGTCAGTGCTGCATCGCCGTCCGCGCTCCGCTGTCCAGCCACGTGATGCGCCCGGTGCCCAGGTCGTAGAGCCCGCCGGCCAGCCCGATCTGCCCCGAATCGAGCATCTCGCGGAGGATCGGGCTCTCTTCGCGGATCGTCTTCATGGTGTGGAGGACGTTCTCCTTCGCGGATCTCTCGACCAGCGCCACGTTCGACGACGTGCGCTCGCCCGCACCGGGCGCGGCCGCCGCCGTGGCCACGGCCGGCTCGATCCGCTGGAGCAGGCCCGTGAGGTGTCCCATCTCCACGCGATCCACGGCTCCCTTCACGGCGCCGCAGCTCGTGTGGCCGAGCACCACGATCAGCTTGGAGCCGGCCACTTTCGAGGCGAACTCGAGGCTGCCGAGGATGTCGTCGTTGACGACGTTACCGGCCACGCGCGCGTTGAAGATGTCTCCGATGCCCTGGTCCAGGATGAGTTCCGACGACGCGCGGGAGTCGAGGCAGCTCACCACCGACGCGAACGGGTACTGCCCCGCGGAGGTCGCCGTGACCTGCGCGCGCAGATCGCGCCGGTGCGTACGGCCCGAGGCGAAGCGTTCGTTCCCGTCGCGCAGGCGTTCCAGCGCTTCGGCGGGGGTCATGCGCGACTGGGTTTCCTTCGTCATGGTGCCGGCCGACAGTTTCGCCGTACCGGACTTCGAGTCGTGCTCGCGCTTGTGCCCGGCGCCGGAGCCGGCGTGGGCGGTGGGGGCGGACGTCGCGAGCAGGGCCAGCAGGGTGAGCAGTGCGAGACGTCGATCGCTCTTCATATGGACCTCGATGGTTCGTGTGGGTCGTGTTCGAAGGCCGGATCGCTCCGGCACCGCGAACTTCATCACGCGCGCGGACCGTTGAAAAAACAGAAAGTTCCGATCCGATCCATCGAGCAGGTCGATGAGTGCTCCGGCCGCCTCGGGCGGCCCATCGGGGGCTGGATGACGCTCCGGGTCCGAGCAGCTACCTTCGCGACCTCTCGCCCCCGACTCCGAGGAGCCTGCACATGTCCGACACGATCCTTCTCTCCGTCGCCGACGGCGTGGCCGTGGTCACGCTGAACCGGCCCGACAAGCTGAACGCGTTCGCCGGCGACATGCGTGAACGGCTGGTCGACGCGCTCGACCGCGTGGCGGCCGACCCGGCCGCGCGCGCGCTGGTGATCACCGGCGCGGGCCGCGGCTTCTGCTCGGGCGGCGACGTGCAGCACATGGTGGATCTGCAGAAGCGCGGCGCACCGTTCGCCGACCTGCAGCCGCTGCTCGACGCGGGCCGCGACATCGTGGGGCGCCTGGCGGCGTTGCCGATGCCGGTGATCGCGGCGGTCAACGGCGTGGCGGCGGGTGCGGGCTGCAACCTGGCGCTCGCGTGCGACGTGCGGCTGGCGTCCGACGCGGCGAAGTTCGGCGAGACGTTCGTGAAGATCGGGCTGCACCCCGACTGGGGCGGCACGTGGGCGCTGCCGCGGCTCGCGGGCGTGGCGAAGGCGATGGAGCTGTGCTGGACGGGCGACGTGATCGGCGCCGACGAGGCGCTGCGCGCGGGGCTTGTGCAGCGCGTGTGGCCGGCGGCGGAGTTCGACGCGGCGTGGCGCGCGTGGGCGAAGCGACTGGCGGCGTCCCCGCAGGCCAGCGTGCGCGCGGCCAAGCGCACGTTGCGCGCCGCGCCGCATCGCACGCTCGAGGAGTGCCTCGCGGCCGAGACGGCGGCGCAGGCCGAGTGCTGGGCGCATCCCGACGCGGCGGAGGGGCTCGCGGCGTTCGTCGACAAGCGCGAGCCGCGGTTCGGCGCGGACGCGCCACGCGGTGCGGACGCAGCGCCGAGCGCGGCGGCGAGGCGCTTCGAGTAACGCAGCGCCGACGCGCGCGAACTCAGCGCCGCAGCGTGGTGTTCACGTGCAGCAGGTCGCCGGCGGCCACGCGGGCCAGCGCGCTGTCGGCGCGCGCGATCGTGGCCGAGTCGGGCGATGCCAGCTTCCACAGTCGCAGGGCCCGCACGGCGAGTGCGGGCTGGCCGGCGCCGGCGGCGGCGCACGCGCGCGCGCGCCACGCTCTCGCGAGCCACGGCGCGGCCTGGTTCACGGGCTCCACCTGCGCGAGCACCTTCAGGTTCGCGTCCGTGCTCACGGCACGTTCGAGGTTGCCGTCCACGCGCACCATGGTCTGCAGGTACTTGACCGGAAGCGGGCCGGGGTTCGTGCGCCTGCGGGCGGCGGCGATCGCGCGCTCGAACAGCGGCCAGGGATTCGCGTAGGCGGGATGCGTCCCCACGCGCCCCAGCGCGCCCACCCACAACTCGAGCGCGTTGCTCCACTCGCCGCGTCGCTCGGCGGCCAGCGCCTGCGGCACCACGTCGTCGATCGGTGCGAGGGGTTCGTCGGACGGCGGCGCGATCGCCACGGCCAGCAGCGCGCTGCCCGGCGCGCCCGGAGCCGCGGGTCGGAACACGCTCCAGCGCGCGGCGTCCACCGCGGCGCTGTCGAGCGCGGTCGGCGCGGCGGTGCGTGCCTTCGCCGACGTGACGACTCCGAAGCCGTCCACCTGCACGTTCACCCACACGGTGTCGCGGCGGTCGCCGCGCCGCGCGTGCGAAGGTCGGGCGGCGAGCGGCGCGTCGACCAGCGCGGGAGCGGCGTCCGGAGACGCCTGCGCCCGCGCGGGCGGGGGGCTCGCGGCGAGTGCGAGCAGCAGGAAGACGGCAGGCAGGGTGCGCATGTGGGCGAAGAGCCTAGCATCGGCGCGCGCGGCCAGTCGTCACGCGCTTGTCAGACGCGGCGTGGGTGAAGGCACCCGGAGCCGCGCCAGGAGCGCGGTGGAAGCACGCGGGGCGCGCCGGCGTGCGACGCGCCCCGCGGCACTTCAACGTGGGCGGAACGCGCGCACCTTCACCGACACCACCGCGCCGAACGCCTCGCGCTCGGGGCTGCCTTCGGCGAGCGTGTCCATGCCCACCGTGTAGCCCGTGCGCTCCAGCACCTGCACGTCGGTGAAGCCGGCCTCGGCGATCAGGCGCATGTACTCCGCCTCGAGTGACGCGCCGGCCACGCAGCCCACGTACAGCTCCACGTTGCGGCGCAGGGCGTCGCCGATCTCGCGCGTGAGCACGAGGTCGCTCACCACCAGGCGGCCGCCGGGTTTGAGCACGCGCAGCGCCTCGCGGAACACCTGCGCCTTCTCGGGCGACAGGTTGACGACGCAGTTGGAGATCACCACGTCCACGCTCGCGTCGGGCGCGGGCAGGTGTTCGATCTCGCCCAGGCGGAACTCCACGTTCGCCACGCCGTGCCGCGCGGTGGCGGCGCGGGCGCGCTCGATCATCGACGGCGTCATGTCCACGCCGATCGCGCGGCCCGTGGCGCCCACTTCGCGCGCCGCGAGGAAACAGTCGATACCGCCGCCCGAGCCGAGGTCCAGCACCACTTCGCCCGGCTTCAGCCCGGCGTGCGCGATCGGGTTGCCGCAGCCGAGGCCGAGGTTGGCGCCCTCGGGAATGGCCGCGGCCTGCTCGGCGGTGTAGCCGAGCTGCGCGAGCACCGCCTCGGGATCGGTCGGGCCCTGGCAACAGCCGCACGAGTTCGCCACGCCCTCGGCCACCGCGCCGTACTTCTCGCGTACGGCCGTGCGCGGGTCGGCGCCCTCCGCCAGCGTCTCGCTCGCGGGCGTGCAGCAGCCCGAAGGTCCGCACCCACATCCACTGTCCACCGTCGTCACCGGAATCGTCCGGAGGTCGCTCATCTCGTTCCTCGGTTCCCGCGCCAGGCGCGTCAGAGTGCCGTCACCAACCGCTTCAACTTGTCGAGACCTTTCGGGCTCACGCAGTAGCACACGCGCGGCCCGTCCACTTCTCCCTGCACGAGGCCGGCGTCCTTCAGCACCTTCAGGTGCTGCGAGATCGTCGCCTGCGCCAGCGGCATGTCGTCCACGATCTCGCCGCACACGCACTTCCCGTCGATCGACAGCTTGCGCAGGATCGCGACGCGCGCCGGGTGGCCCACGGCCTTCGCGAGCAGCGCGAGTTCGCGGTCGAGCTGCGTGATGACGGGAGTCTTCGTCGGGCTCATCGGCCCTCCTTTCATCGTTCATCGCAAATCTACGATGAATCATCGGCCGCGCGCCACGGAAATCTTCGCGAGAAGCGCGTGGCGTTGCCCGTCGGGAGGCGCGGTTGTGCGGTTCGTGTCAGGCGAGCGCGGGCGCGATCGCACGCTTCACCGGACGGAGCGCGGTGCGACTGCGCGCGCGAACGCCTTCGCCTATGCTGCGCGCATGATCGACCTGCTCGTGGCGCAACCGTTGTTGCTCCTGTTCCTGGTGCTGGCCGTGGGCTACGCGGCCGGGCGCATCTCCGTCGGCGGTGTGCAGTTGGGTGTGGCCGCCGTGCTGTTCGCGGGCCTCGCCGCCGGCGCGATCGAGCCCCGATTGGCGCTGCCCGAGTTCGTGCGCAGCTTCGGCCTCGTGATCTTCGTGTACTCGGTCGGCGTGAGCAGCGGGCCCGGCTTCGTGATGTCGCTGCGCCGCCGCGGCATCCGCGACACGGTGTGGACGGTGGCGCTGCTCGCGTTGGCCGCCGGCATCGCTGCCGCGGCGGGGCCGGTGCTGGCGCTGAAGTCGCCACTCGTGGCGGGCCTGTTCTGCGGCGCGCTCACGAACACGCCGGCACTCGCCGCCGTGCTCGAGCGCATGCCGGCGGGCTCGTCGGCGCCGGTCGTCGGCTACTCGGTGGCGTACCCGATGGGTGCGCTCGGCATCGTGCTGGCGCTGGCGGTGGCGAAGCGCCGCTGGGGCGCCGCGATCGAGGCGTCCGCGAAGGCGAGCCGGCTCGACGTGCAGTTCGTGACCGTGACGCGCCCCGAGGTGACCACGCGCCCGCTCGAGGAGCTGCTCGCCGAATGGAAGCTGCGCGCGCGCTTCTCGCGCCGCCGCCGCGACGGCCGGTGGACGCTGGTCAACCCGAGCGAGCCGCTCGCCGTGGGCGACCTCGTCACGGTGGTGGGCATGCCGACCGTGCTCGACGACCTCACCGCGCGCGTCGGCGAGCTGTCGCACGAGCACGTGGAACTGATGGAGAGCGATCTCGAGATGCGCCGCATCTTCGTGTCCGACCCGTCGGTGGCCGGCCGCTCGCTGTCGGAGCTCAAGACGCTGTCGCGCTTCGGCGCGCTCGTCACGCGCGTGCGCCGCGGCGACATGGACCTGGTGCCCGACGGCCGCACCGTGCTCGAACTGGGCGACCGCGTGCGCGTGGTGGCCCCGCGCGAGACCATTCCGCAGATCTCGCGCTTCTTCGGCGACTCGTACCGCGCGCTCGGCGAGGTGGATGCCGTGTCGTTCGGCCTCGGCATCGGGCTCGGCCTGCTGCTGGGCATCGTGTCGGTGCCGCTGCCGGGCGGCTCGTTCTTCCGCCTGGGCCCCGCCGGTGGACCGCTCGTGGTGGGTCTCGTGCTCGGCGCCCTCGGGCGCACCGGTCCCGTGGTGTGGCAGTTGCCGTACAGCGCCGGGCTCACCATGCGGCAGCTCGGGCTGGCCGTGTTCCTCGCCGCCGTCGGCGTGAGCGCCGGCACGCCGTTCGTGAAGACGCTGCAGCAGGGCGGCGGCCCGCAGCTGCTCGCGGCCGGCGCCGTGGTCACGCTGGTCACCGCGAGCCTGTCGCTGTGGAGCGCGTACCGCGTGCTGCACGCGCCCGCGGGAGTCGCCATGGGCATGGCGTCCGGCGTGCACACGCAGCCCGCCGGCCTCGCGTTCGCGAACGAAGCCGCTCGCGACGACTCGCCGAACCTCGGCTACGCCAGCGTGTCGCCCGTGGCGACCGTCGCGAAGATCCTGCTCGCGCAGCTGCTGCTGGGCGGCGGCCGGTAGGCGGCCGGGGCGCCGCGACGCGGGGCGCCTCGCGCCGGGAGGGCGTTGCGAAGGGCCGGGATCGACACCGGTTCGCGCGCCCGGCGGTCGTTGACCCGCCGGAAAACGCCCACCTATACTGCGCGCCCTCGCACGAAACACCCTGCGGCCGGCGCGCTTCGCACGCCGATTCGATGCCCCGCGCCGCTTCCAACGCCCACCCCGCAGATCCGGAGAGACGCGACCATGGAAGCCACGACCGCCAAGCTGGTGAACACCTCGGTGAAGAACCGGGTGATGACGTTCGAACTCACGTTCGATCCCGGCAACTGCTACACGCACGAGATGATGCGCCACCTCGACGAGGCCATCCTGAAGGCGCGCTTCGACGAAGGCGTGGACGTGATCGTGATCCGCGGCGCGGGCGACAAGTTCTTCTGCGCGGGCGCCGACATCAACATGCTCAAGACCGCCGATCCCACGTTCAAGTACTACTTCTGCCTGCACGCCAACGAGACGCTGAACCGCCTCGAGCACACGCCCAAGCTGGTGATCGCCGCGCTGAACGGCCACACCGTGGGCGGCGGACTCGAGATCGCGATGGCCGCCGACATCCGCATCGCGCGCAAGGGCGCCGGCAAGGTCGGTCTGCCCGAGGTGGCGCTGGGCGTGCTGCCCGGCACCGGCGGCACGCAGCGCATCGCCCGCCTGATGAACAAGTCGAAGGCCATCGAGGTCATGGTGACCGGCGAGGTGTTCGACTTCGACAGCGCGATGGCGATGGGGCTGGTGACGCAGGTGTGGGATTCGCCGAACACGGCGGACTTCATGGAGAAGATCCAGGCGTACGCCGAGTCGTTCTGCGTGCCGAACAAGGCCGCGCGCGCGGTGGGCCGCATCAAGCGCTCGGTGCAGACCGGCTCGGAGATTCCGTTCGAGAGCGCGCTGGCGGTGGAGCGCGAGCTGCAGCAGCAGCTGTTCCAGGGCGAGGACGCGAAGGAAGGTCTCGCCGCGTACCTGGAGAAGCGCAAGGGCAACTTCGCGGGCAAGTAGACGCTCGCGCGCAGCTCTCGCATCGCCCCGGGGCATGTCGCTCCGGGGCGATGTGCTTTCGGGAGGGAGTGCGACGCGGGCGAAGGCCGATAAGCACGCCTGGCTGCTCTGTGCCGCCCACGTTTGACGCCCCCGGCTCACCCCGCCTGAGTGCTGACGCGTCGTTGGGCGCTTCGTTCGCTCGTTGCTCACGCGGACCCCGCGAGCAGCGCGTCGAGCTGCGCCTGCGCCTCGGCGGCGGCGTCTCTCGAGCCGAGCACGTCGGCGGGCGACTTGCCGCGTGAACGAGCATGGCGGGCGGCGGCGAGGACGTGCGCTTCTTCTCTGTCCGCCATGACGGGTTCCGCACCGGACGCCAGCCTGCGGCGTGTGCTCCGCTCCTGTCGCGCGGCTGCGACCTTCCCCTGCACGAACGCCTCGCCGTACTCCCGTTCGGCCTCCAGTTGGTCATGCGCGGCACAGTGCAGCGTCAGGTTCGCGGCCGTGTTCGGGCCGCCCTTCGCGAACGGGACCTTGTGATGGAACCGCAGCCGCGTGCGTGAACCGCAGCGATGGCCGTCGTCACTCACCCACGTGCACGCGCCCTCGTCCTTCACCACGACCTCGCAACGGTCCCCGGGCGACGTGTAGCGCGGGTCCTTCGGGTCCTTCACGCTGCGCAGCCGCGCTCCGACGCCGAACTTGCGGCGCTCCAACTGGTCGACGAGGGCGCGCAATGCCCGGTTCAGGACCTCGGGCACGTCGCCTCCGGGCACGGCGTCGCTGAGCAGTGCCTGTGCATAGCGCAGCAGGTCGTGCGTCTCCTGGTCGATCGTCGTCTGCAGCAGGTGGCGCCCGGGGGACAGAGGCTCGAGCTTCGGGAACGCGCAAAGCGGCCCCATCGACTGGGCCGGTATCGCGAGATTCGATGGGACAACTGGTCTCAAGACCAGTTCCGCGGCGCCTGCTGCCGCCGGCTCGTCCTGTGATGGCGCGGCAGCGCCTGTGAGCAGGCCCGCCATCTCGCTCATCGCCTCCGTCGTGGCACCAGCTGGCTCGAGCAACATCCCGGCCTCGGTGCGACGCGGCCCGACCGGCTCGATGCGCGTCGACACGTCCGGCTGCGGGAAACGCTCCGCCAGCAGCACGAGGATCTCGTGCGTCGTCCGGTGCACGGCCGCCGCCAGCAGATCGTCCGCGTTGAGCCGCGTCAGGTGCGGCGCCACCAGCCGGGCTCCGGTCAGGTGCAGTCGGCCGTCGGCGATCAGGTCGAGCAACTGCGGGAACCGCCGCGCGGCCCTCGACACCTGGATGCGCTTGTAGGCCATGTCGCCCGACATGCGCAGCACGTCCACGCAGTAGCGGAAGAGCGAGGGATAGCCCGCCGGCCGGTGGAGCTTCCGCCGCTCCACCTCGGCGAGCACCGCCAGCATCTCGGCGGTGGTGGTGCGGTCTCGGCCGGTGACTTCTCCGAGACGTTCGAGCAGGGCGGCGTTGCTCAGCGAACCGACGCAGAACTCGCGCTTCATCACGACACTCGCTTCGGGGGCGAGTCCTCGCGGGGCGTGTTCTTTCTAGCACGCGTGATTCCGGCGAACGCACGCGGGCGCACGGCGCACATCGCGCGTCGGCCTTCGCGAAATCGCACCGCACGCGCTTCGCGCCGTGCACGCGCACGCGGCGCGCGCCAACGCGGAATCTCGAAGCACGTCCGATGCTTCACCCACCGTCACTCGCGAAACGCGGCAAGTGAAATCTCCGCAAAGCTCGACTGCGGGATCTCGCGCCACCAGCATTCATCCGAGTTCAGCGGGTCGAGTCCGCCACTGTGCTGATCCGAAAACCGCGTCGTGGAAAGGCCGTGAAGTGACTTCGGGCATGCCAGCGGTCCGACTTGTCGTTGTTGTTCTTGATGTGGATCCCGAGGTGATCCTCCCCGGACCACTCCACCCGCGACACGTCGACATCCTCGCCGTGCCAGACCAGGAGTCCCCGGCGAGTTGGTGTCCACGCTTCAGTGGCCTCGACGATGTAGACCTGTTGATACACATCGCCGAGAGCGCCGCCGGGACTGAGGTAGTCCACTCGGCAGGCCTGCGTGCCGGCTTGGCGGGACCGCTCGATGGACTGCAACCGGTACTCGCCGTCACCACCGAACGTCATGAGGAGCGTGGCGATCCCTGTCAGCATCAAGGCCCAGAGGCCCACCCCTGCCAGTGCGAAAGTCTCGGCCGTGATCCGCGTGACCTGCTCATCGATGGTCGGCTTGGCCTCGGAGTCGCTCGCTTGGGACCCTTTGATTCCGACCTTGGATCGACCGCCTCGCGCAATGGCCATCCAAGTGGCCAGGTACAACGCGCACTGCACAGTCAGCGAGCCGAGCGAAACCCATGTGTAACTGAAGGGCTGTTCGTTCGTCATGGCTGCCAGGAGTGGTGCCGAGATCACGCCAAATGCCACCACCGTGAACAACGCGACCGCAGCCCAGTGCCGCACGCGGCGCCGGCTCATGACCCAGTCCATCACCAAGCACGCGGGGAGGAGCCAGGCTGTGATGAGCGGGCTGGTCAGGACCAAGAGCACGACCGCCCCCTGGAACATCGAGCCCAGAGTAAACGGGGCGCTGGAGGGTGAAAGCCAATCCGGCACGGTGGTGAACACAACCCATGAGTACGCCACCGCCAGCGCAACCGCTGCGGCAACGAAGCGTCGTGGCAGCTCTCGCTCATAGGTCGGCTCGAACATCCGCCCTCCTTCGCCCTCGGCGGGTACCCGCCGCATCACATGCAAGTGGTCGGCGGGTGGTCGAGCGCCGACACGCAGGGTATCGACCGGCAAGTGGGTGCTGAGCAGGCCGAACTGGGACTCCAGCACCGATCAAACGGCATCACTCCCCGCCGCGCACCGCGCCCCTACGCCTCCTTCGGCGGCTCGGCTTCGTCGCGCTCCGTCACCCAGCTCGGACGCATGTGCGTGGCGACGAACCCCGCGCGCTCCACGTTGCGGCTCGACGTGCCCTCGTCGCGATCGAGCGCTTCGACCGTCTCGACCAGGATTCGCGTCACGCCCGCTTCGCGCGCCGCGTCGATGCGCGCCGCGATCAGCGCCGACTGCGCGCCGCGCCCGCGGTGCGACTCCCGCGTGGCCGCCGCCCCGAACCACGCGCCCGACGCGCCGATCGACAGCGTCGCCGAGGCCACTGGTTCGTCGCCGTCCCACGCCAGCCACGCCAGGAACACGCCCTCGCGCACGCACGCCTCGGCCCACGCTCCGAACTCCGGCGGGCTGCCGTGCGCCTGCACCGTCACGCGCCCGAACAGCGCCGCGTCGTCCGGGCCCAGCGCGCGCACCTCGAGATCCGTACGCACCGGCGGCGCCGGCGACGCGTCTCGCATCCACAGCACGCGCCGCCGCCACCACGTGAGCCCGCGCGAACGCAGCAACGCCTCGTGATCCGCCGGCCGCGCGAACGGCGGCACGTTCAGCATGAAGTCGCAAGGACCCGCGCGATGGAACGCGATGACGTCATCGAGTCGCTCGGGCGTGAGCGGTTCGTCCACGCCCAGTCCCTGCGTGCGATTGCGATTCAGCGAGTGCATGCGGTCGCACGCCATCTGCACCACGCCGCCCACGCGGCGCCAGCGCAGCCCGTACGCGCGCACCACCGACGGTGGCGCGCACGCCGCGAACGCTTCCATCCGTTCGCAGCCGATCCGTTCCGCGATCGCACCGAGCACCGCGTCGTGCACCACCGGCGTGCGCTCGCTCATGCGGCCGTCTCGCGGTCGGCCGGCGCGGCGGCGTCGGCGGCACCACCCGACGGCCGCAGGTACGCCATCAGGCCGCCCGGGCTCTGCGCGCGGATCAGCGCCAGCGCGATGCGCGGCAGCGCGAGCGGATCGGGATACACGAGGTAGCGGTCCTCGAACGTGGGCCCGAACTTGCGTTTCCAGCGGAACAGCCCCTGGAAGTCGTAGAAGCGTCCGAGCCGCTCGATCAGGAACTGGCGCGCCGGGTCCTCGGCCGCGGCCTCCGGCGCTTCCGCGCCACCCGCCACCGTCACCTTGGCCAGCGCCGACAGCGACAGCGACATCACCGCGTCGCCGCGTTCGCGCGCGTGCTCGATGCAGCGCACCGCCAGGAACTCCGTCACGCCCGGGCGCGCGTCGTCGCGGCGGCGCATCAGGTCGATCGCCCAGCCCTGGCGCGCCCAGATCGGCGTCCACGTGCAGAACGCCTCCACGCGCCGCGACGCCGGATTCCACGCCACCGCCAGCCACACGTACGGCAGCTCGTGCGGATCGAAACGGCCCATGCAGAAGCCCTTCTCGCCGCCCGCCTTGCCGCGCAGCCAGGCGGCCGAAATCTCGCGCAGCTGCGCCAGCACGCCGTCCGCGTCGTGTTGCGGATCGAACGCGTTCTCGCCCGGCACCCAGTGGCGCACTTCGACACCCGCACGCTCCACCTTGCGCACGTTGCGGCGCAGCGACGCGCGCGCCGGGCCGTCCAGCGTGAACGTGGGCGGGTGCAGCACCGGGTCCTCGCCCACGTGCACCGCGCGCCAGCCTCGCGCGCGGTAGGGGGCGAGCCGCTCGGGCCGCGCCTGGTAGAAGCCGAACGTCCAGTCGTGTTCGCGGCAGTACTGCTCGAAGTCGTCGAGCAGCGACGGGATCTCGTCGGCCGGGCCGATCGGATCGCCGATCACCAGCAGCACGCCGTTCTCGAACCGGTACGCGATCACCGCGCGCTCGTTGCGGCTGAAGAAGTAGTCCACGTCCTCGTCCAGCGCGAAGGCCGCCACCGAGCTGTCGCCGTGTTCGCGCAGCAGTGCGCGCACGCGCTCGGCCTCCGCGCGATGGCGGCCGCGGTGTGCGGCCGGGCGCAGTGCCGCCAGCGCGAAGCCCGCGAGCAGCGTGATGCCGAGCACCGGGATCGAACCCAGGAACCAGCGCACCACGTGGTGCTCGCGCGGCACCACCAGCATGGGCGTGCCCACGCCGAACATCTGGTACGCCGCCTCGGCCGCCGCGCGCGCGAGCGACGGCTCCGCCGGACCGAAGCGCTGCTCCACGATCCAGCAGCCCGCCACCGCGTAGGCCACCACGAACACGAGCAGCGCCAGCGCGGGAGAGCGCAGCGCGCGCCACGACGGCTCGCGGCTCTTCACGCGGAACGCCTCGCCCGACACGCCCAGCGCGAACATCAGCGCCGCCGCGACCGTGGCTTCTTCGAAGTCGAACGCCTTGAGCAGGTTCACCGGCACCGACACCGCGCACAGGAAGAGCGCCGCCACGAACGCCACGCGCTTGCCGCGCACCAGCCCGAGCGCCGTCACGATCAGCAGCACGCCCGCGAGCAGCGTGAACGTGCGGCTGGTGTCGAGCACGTCGGTGGGCACCAGGTGGCGCAGCGCGACGAGCCGTTCGGGTGGCCGGGAGAGCAGGGCCGAGGCCAGGTCCACCACGCCCATCGCGGCCACGGCGAGGCCCAGTGCGGGGCGGACGACCGTGCGGGGAATCACGAGGCCGGCAGGCTAGCACAGCGCTTTCGCGGCCTGTCCGGGAGTCGTGAGATCCCGTCCGGCGACCGCACGAGCGCTGGCGACGGCCCGACGGAAGTCGTTACAGTCGTCGCCCATGCGCGCCCTGCACCGGATCCTCCTGCTGCTGCCCGCCGCCGGCCTCGCCGCGTTCGCCGCGCCGGCGCTGGCGCAGGGTCCGTCGTTGCTCGTGCCCCCGCGCGCCGACAGCGTGACGATGGCGCCGCCCGCACCACTGCTGATCCCCGGCGCGAACGCCGCCCGACCCGACACGAGCGTCGACGCCCGGCTGCGGCGCGCCATGGAGCAGTACCAGCTCGGGCGCACGCTCGAGACGCAGCATCAGCCCGGCTCCGCCGTGATGGCGTACAACAACGCACTCCAGCTGAATCCGAAGCTGCCCGACGCCCACTTCCGCATGGCCGAGCTGTTCGTGGCGCGCGAGCGCTGGCGCGAGGCCGCGCACGAGTACGCCGCCGAGCTGGCGAACAATCCCACGCACCCGCTGGCCGAGCGCGGCATGGGCGTGGCACTCGCGAACGTGGGCGACACCACGCGCGCGATCCAGCACCTGGAGTCGCTCGTGCGCCGGCATCCCGAGGACGCCGAAAACTGGCAGGCCATGAGCTACGCGTACACCGCGGCCGGCCGGCCCGAACAGGCCGAGCGCGCGTTGCGCGAGGCGCTGCGGCGCGCGCCGAAGGACGGCGACGCGTGGCGCGACCTCGGCGTGGTGCTGGCGCAGCGCCAGAAGCTCGCCGAGGCGCGCGACGCGTACCGCCGCGCCGCGACGCTGCTGCCCACGGACGGCGCCGTGTGGGTGAACCTCGGCAACCTCGAAGTGCGCGCGGCGCGCATCGACTCGGCGCTGGCCGACTACCGCGAGGCCGAGTCGCGCGACTCGCTGCTCGCGTTCGCGTATGCCGGGCAGGTGCGCGCGCTGGAAGTGCTCGGCCGCGATCGCGAGGCCGCCGAGGTGCGCCGCCGCTGGGTGCGGCGGTTCCCCGACGACGACGACGTGCGCGTGGACGCGATCCAGGCGTGGGCCAAGCTCGGTCGCAACGACGTGAGCGTGGAGATCGCCCGCGAGGGCGTGCGCAACCGGCCGCGTTCGGCGAGCGCGCGCGCCGCGCTCGGCATCGCGCTCACGAGCGACGGGCAGTGGGAGGCCGGGCTCGCCGAGCTGCGGCGCGCCGAGTCGCTGTACCGCAAGCCCGAGCAGCAGAAGGGCATTCGCGAGTACGTCGCCTCGCTGCGCGCCCGCGCCCCGGCTTCGGCGCGCGCGTACTTCGACGCCGACAGCGTGGCGCGCGCCGCCGCGGCCGCCGACACGAGCCGCGCGGGACGTTGAAACCGATGCGCCGGCGGATCGCTCCGCCGGCGCTTCACGGTTCACTCGATGTGCGTGCGCATCACGGCACGATCGCCACGCGCCGCGTGGCCCGGAACCCCGCCGCGTCCATACGCGCCAGGTAGAGCCCCGGCGCCAGCGCGCGGCCCGCGTCGTCGCGCGCGTCGAGCCGCAGCGCATGCTCGCCCGCCGGCCGTTCGCCCGCGAGCAGCGTGCGCACGCGGCGGCCCTGCGTGTCGTAGAGCGCCACGTTCACCCGGCCCGCGCGCGCGAGCCCGAAGCGCAACGTACCCGCGCCACGCAGCGGATTCGGCGAAAGCGGCGCGAGGAAATCCACCGCCGCGTTCGCACCCGGCGCGTCCACCGTGCCCGACGGCGTCACCGTCGCGACCGGCGACTCGTTGCCGTGCACGTCGACGGCCGTGAGCTTGTACACGTACGCGGCGCCCGCCGCATCGGCCCAGCCCGTGTCGGGCGGGGACGCCACGAGGTTGCCCGGCCCCGGCACGAACGACGTGGAGATGCCGCGGTACAGCCGGTAGCCCGCCAGGTCGGGCTCCACGTTCGGGTTCCAGTGGAGCCGCGTGGTGCCGGCGGCGTACTGGCCCGCCAACGGCGCGGGCGGCGCGGGCGCGATGTTGTCCACCGAGTAGCCCGAATCCGGCGCGGAGAACCAGCGCTGGCTACCCGTTCCGAGCGCTTCGATCATGAACGCCGTGCGCGGATTGGAGCCGCCCACCGAGTCGCCCGGCGTGTCCACGACGAGGCTGTAGTTCGTCAGCTGGTGCGCGGTCTGCTGCGCCACGAACTCCCACCAGTAGGTCTGCGCGCCGAACGGCGTCGCGCGCAGCAGGGCCGGGCCCGCGGCCTCGCCGGCCTTCGCGACCGGAGCGGGCTCGTCGTCACCCAGCACGCGCGCCCCGTGCCCGAGCGCCGCCATCGCCACGTTCGGCGGCACCGAGCGCCAGACCTGGTACGCGTACACGTAGAGGTAGGGCTCGGCCTCCAGGTAGCTGGCGTTCCACATCACCTTCACCTTGCCACCCTGGTCGTTGGGCACGTCGCGGATCGCCGCGATCGAGGGCGCCGGCGCGCCGAGTGCCCCCAGCTTGTCGATGCGCTGCGCGATCACGTCGCCGCCGCCGCCGCCGCCCAGGTCGCGCCACGCGGCGATCCAGCCGTTGGTCGTGGGCGTGAGCACGCACCCGTACTGGTTGCCCGCCGACTGCGACACCGGCAACCCCTGCCACGCCGACCAGTAGTACTGGCCCGTCGGGGGCGAGCCCCTGCCACGCCGACCAGTAGTACTGGCCCGTGGGGGCGAGGCGCAGGGCGTAGAGGTCCGCGTTGCCCGATCGCGAGTCGGACCACGTCACGAGCACGCCGCCCACACCGTCGCTCGCGACGGCCTCCGGGTACTGGTAGCCGGCCAGCTGGCACACACCGAGACCGGAGCTGCCCCACGCCAGCGCGCCGGCCGCGGTGACCCGCTGCATGAAGATGTCCCCGGCTGCGTCGGTGTACATGTCCTGCCATGCGACGAACACACCGCCCGATCCGTCGGTGCAGATGCGCTGACCGATCTGCCAGCCCGCGTGATCGCTCAGCAGCACGCCGGCGGGATTCCAGCGCATCGAGCCATCGAAGTTCACGCATTGCGCGTAGCCCTGGTATCCGGACGGCGCCCGATTGTCCGTCCACACGACGATCGCGCGGCCGTAGCCGTCCCCGATGACGTCGATGCCCGACTGGTTGCTGCTGACCGGGCCCGTGGCCCGGCCCGGCGCGGCGAACACCGTGGCGCCCGGGCTGCTCACGCGCTGCACGTAGGCGAGGCGATCCGGGCCGTACTGGAAGGCGACCCACACGCCTCCCAGCCCGTCGGGGGCGAGTCGGGGCTGCGAGCGGAAGTCGATGTTGGCGCACACGAGCAGGCCGTTCGCCGGCCACTGCGCGGCACCCGAGAGATTCAGCTTCTGCACGTAGGCGTTCCACACCGACCCCGGGGACTCGTCTTCCCACGAGAGGTAGAACGATCCGGCTCCGTCGGCGACCAGGTGGAGCCACGACTGTTCGAGCGTTCGCGTGCACACCGGCACGGCCGTCGACGTCCACAGGAGCGCGCCGGCCGAGTTCAGGCGCTGCGCGTACACGTCGTACGCGCCCGTGCGCAGGTCCTCCCATGCGATCACCGCACCGCCCGCGCCGTCGGGCACGATCACCGGGTTGTACTTGTCGCCCGGGACCGCGCACACCAGGTTGCCCGCGGCGTTCCACTGCGGCACACCCGCCGCGTTCAGGCGCTGGGCGTAGAGCAGCGACGAGCCGTTGCGGTAGTCGGCCCACACCACGATCGCGCCGCCGGCGCCGTCGGAGCACGAGGCCGGGTAGTAGGCGATGGTGGACAGGTTCTCGAGCGCGACGCCGCCGACGACGGGATCGGGCGGCCAGGCGGCGCGGGTGGCCGAGGCGAACGTGACGCAGGCGAAGAGGGAGAGCAGCGAACGCACGAGGATGCGGGCCATGGCGATGCCTCCAGGGAATGGGCCGGATACCCCATGAAACGACGGCATCACCGCCCCGTCACTCGGGAATTCCCCCGCCGGGGCGCGTGGACGCTCCCGGTCCGCTCCATTAGGCTCCGCCCCCCATGAGCGATCCCAAGCACACCCTGTTGCTCGCCGCCCCGCGCGGCTTCTGCGCCGGCGTCGACCGCGCCATCGACATCGTGGACATGGCGCTGCAGATCCACGGCGCGCCCATCTACGTGCGCCACGAGATCGTGCACAACCGCCACGTGGTCGACGACCTGCGCGCCAAGGGCGCGGTGTTCACGGACGACCTCGCCGAGGTGCCCGAGGGCTCGGTGGTGATCTTCTCCGCGCACGGCGTGTCGCCGGCGGTGCGCGAGGAGGCGAAGGCGCGTCGCCTGCACGCGCTGGACGCCACGTGCCCGCTGGTGACGAAGGTGCACCTGGAGGCGCTCAAGTACGCGCGCGAGGGCTACTCGATCGTGCTGATCGGGCACCGCCAGCACGTGGAAGTGATCGGCACGCTGGGCGAGGCACCGGACTCGATCGTGGTGTGCGAGAACGTGGCGGAAGTCGAGGCGCTGAACCTTCCCGACCCGTCGAGGGTGGCGTACATCACGCAGACGACGCTGTCGCTGGACGACTGCGCGGCGATGGTGGGCGCGTTGCGCCGCAAGTACCCGGCGGTGAAGGAGCCGGCGAAGGACGACATCTGCTACGCGACGCAGAACCGCCAGAACACGGTCAAGGTGATGGCGCCGCGATGCGAGACGGTGCTGGTGGTGGGAGCGCCGGCGAGCAGCAACGCGAACCGCCTGGTGGAAGTGGCGGCGGCGCTGGGGGCGAAGGCGTTCCTGATCGAGTCGGCGGCAGACATTCGCGACGAGTGGCTGAGTGGGAACGTGGGCCTGACGGCGGGAGCGAGCACGCCGGAGAGCGTGGTACAGGCGTGCGTGGAGCGGGTGCTGGCGACGGGGCGCTACGTGCTGGAGGAGTTCCGCCTGGTGGAGGAGCGCGTGATGTTCCCGCTCCCGGGCGAGCTGCTGGCGGCGGCGCAGCAGAAGGGCGTCGCGGTGGCGGCAGGCAACGAACGCGCAGCCGAACGCGCGGCGACGGAGTTCCGGGTCACGAAGCACTGACGACGTCGGGCGGGCACATCGGTGCTCGATCCACGGCGCGTGCTCGACGGAACCCCCGTGCCCCATCCACGGCCCGGTCGCGACGGAACACCAGTGCGCGATCCACGGCTCGTTCCGCGCGTGCGGGCTGCGGGCGTCGGAAGCTCATGTGCCTCGTGACGCACCCACGCGCCCGCACCCGCTTCTTTCGAGACTCGGCGTCGAGCAGGCCCGGTCACCGGTGTGCGTCACGGGCCTTTCGCCGCCCGCAGCCAGGGATGGCGAGGACGGCGAAAGCGCAGCGAGGACTGGCCCCACGGCCAGTCCGTAGCGGGTGCCCGGACGCACACCGGTGACCGGGCCGTGGATGGAGCACGGGTGACCGAGCGGTGGAGCGTGCACGGGCGTTCCGTCGTGCTCCCGCTACAGCCGCCGCGCAACCACCTGTACGACCGACGCGAGCCCCGTGTGGAAGCGGCCCTCGACGACCTCGCGCTCGATCTCGCGCGCCAGCTCGAACACCAGGCCCGGCAGCTCCGCGCGCAGCAGCTCGAGCGTCATCAGGCGCGCGCCGTCCGGCGGGCCGCCCGTGCCGCGTTCCAGCTGTGTCGGCGTGTAGGCCTCCAGCAGCAGCACGCCCCCGCGGCGCAACGCCCCCGGCACCTGCGCGTGCAGCGCCCGGCGCACGTCCGGCTCCACGTGCGCGAAGATCGACACGATCCCGTCCCACGCGTCGCTCTCCAGCGGGAAGTGCGCCAGGTCCGCCACCACCGTCGCGATCTCGGTCCCGCGCTCGCGCGCCAGGGCGCGTGCCTTCTCCAGTCCCACCGCCGCGCGGTCCACCGCCAGCACGTCGTGGCCCCGCGTGGCCAGGTAGACCGCGTTGCGGCCCTCGCCCTCGGCCAGGCACAGCACGCGGCCGCCGGGCGGCAGCGCGTGTGCGTGTTCGCGCAGGAAGTCGTTCGGAGCGGTGCCGAACGCCCAGCCCGGTTCGGCGTAGCGGGCATCCCAGTCGGCGGAGGGCTTGTGCATGCGCTGCAGTGTCGGCGGGGTCTCGCGGGCGCGCAAGCCCGCTTTGCCGTGCCCGCGCGGGTCCGCTAGCTTGCGCGGGCCATGCTCACTTCCAAGGTTCTCTTCGCCCCCAGCGTGCCCACGCTGCTCATCGACGAACAGCGCGGCGACTTCACCGAGATGATCGAAGCGCTCACGCATGCGGGCGAGGCGCTGGCTGCCGAGGCGCCGGCCGCCATCGTGTGCGCGAGCGCGCGCTGGCGCAGCCCCGGGCCGTTCCACGCCGACGACGCGCGCAACCACCGCACGCTGATCGACCTGCCGGGCTGGGGCGTGGAGCCCCGGTACGACTGCCCCGGCCACCCGGCGCTCGCGCGCGCCATCGTGGACGCCGGCGCCCGTCGCGGCCTGCGTTCCGAACTCGCGCGGCACGGCGTGGACACCGGCGTGAGCATTCCCATGCACTTCCTGGCGCGCGACCGTCGCGTGCCCGTGGTGCCCGTGTCGCTGTCGGCCGAGGCCGGCCGCGAGGCGCATCGCACGTGGGGCGAGGCGATCCGCACCGTGGTCAACGAGTGGCCCGAGCGCGTGGCGTTCGTGGTGGGCGGCGCGATCACGTTCAACGAGCACGCGTTCAACCTGCGCCGCGAGCAGCAGGAGTCGCTCGACGTGGACGCGCACGTGATGCGTGTGCTCGAGCGCGGCGCGTGGAGCGATCTCGCCGCGTACGACCCCGCGCTCGTCGAGCGCGCGCTGCCGGAGGCCGAGTTGCTGCACCTCGAGGTGCTGCGCGGCTTCCTGTTCGTGGACACGCCGGGCCGCGTGCTGGCGTACGAAACGTCGCCGGGCATCGGCACCGCGCTCGTGGAGTTCGCGCTGCCCGCGCCGGGAGCCCGCTGAGCGCGGGCACCACCATGCGCGTCCTGCTGGTCAACGCGTTCCACTGGCTGAAGGGCGGCGTCGAGCGCACGTACCTGGACGAGTCGCGCTGGCTGGCCGCCGCCGGGCACGACGTGGCGCACTTCGCCACGCGTGACGCGCGCAACCTGCCGAGCCCCACCGCCGCGCACTTCGCGCCGGCGGCGGATTTCAGCGAGGGCGCGAGCTTCGGTTCGCAGCTTTCGCAACTGCCGCGCGCGATCTGGTCGGCGCCGGCCGCGCGCGCGATGCGCGGGCTGCTCGAAGCGTGGCGCCCCGACGTGGCGCACGTGCACGCGCCGAGCCGCTACCTCACGCCGAGCGTGCTGCGCGAGCTCGAACGCGCGAACGTGCCCACCGTGATGACGCTGCACGACTTCAAGCCGTGGTGCACGAACCGGCTGCTGCTGGCGCACGGCGCGTTCTGCGAGCGCTGCCGCGGCGGCCGGCACTGGCACGCGCTCGCCACCGGCTGCGTGCAGGATTCGCGCGCCAAGAGCGCCGTGGGCATGGTGGAGGCCTACGTGCACGACGCGCGGCGCGCGTACCGCAACGTGCGCGCGTGGATCGCGCCGTCGCGCTGGGTGCGCGACGAGGCGCTGCGCTGGGGCGCCGACGCGTCCCGCATGCACGTGCTGTCGCACGGCGTGGAACGCGCACCCGCGGGCGCCGCGCCCGCCGACACGCCGGAGCGCTTCGCGCTGTATGCCGGCCGGCTGAGCGCCGAGAAGGGCGTGCGGCTGCTGCCGGCGGTGGCGGCCGCGATCGCGCCCGTGCCGCTGTGGGTGGCGGGCGGCGGGCCGCTCGCCGAGTGGCTGCGCGCGAACGCCGGCGCGAACGTGCGGCTGCTGGGGCACGTGGAAGACGCCACGCTCGCGGCGCTGCGCGCGCGCGCCGCACTGTTCGTGGCGCCGAGCCTGTTCGTGGAGCACTTCGGCTACGCGGTGGCCGAGGCGCTGCTCGACGCGCGCCCGGTGGTGGCGTCGCGCGTGGGCGCACTGCCCGAACTGGTGGAGCACGAGGTGACGGGGTTGCTCGCCGCGCCGGGCGACGCCGCGGAGCTGGCGGCGATGGCGAAGCGCGCGCTCACGGACGACGCCTCCGCGCGCTGGGGCGAGGCCGGCCGCGCGCGCGTGCGCGAGGTGGGCGATCCGGCGAAGCACGTCACGGGGCTGCTGGCGTTGTACGAGGCCGCGCGCGCCGAAGCGCGCTGACACGCGGAGGGACATCGTGCGCATCTCGCAGGCGAACTGGATGCAGGTGGAGGAGTGGCTGAAGCGCGACGACCGCGCCGTGGTGCCGCTCGGTTGCACCGAGCAGCACGCGTACCTGAGCCTTTCCACCGACAGCCTGCTGGCCGAGCGCGTGGCCGCCGAGGCCGCGGAGCCGCTGGGCGTGCCGGTGTTCCCCGTGATCGCGTACGGCATCACGCCGAACATGAGCGCCTATCCCGGCACCGTGTCGCTGCGCGTGGAGACGCTGCTCGCGATCGTGCGCGACGTGCTCGATGGGCTCGCCTCGCAGGGATTCCGCCGCATCGTGGTGGTCAACGGGCACGGCGGAAACGCCCCCGTGCGTGCGTACCTGCAGGAGTGGAAGGCCGCGAACCCGCACGTGAAGGTGAAGTGGCACGAGTGGTGGTGCGCTCCGAAGGTGTGGGCGAAGGTGCAGGAAATCGACCCCGCGGCGTCGCACGCGTCGTGGATGGAGTCGTTCCCATGGACGCGCGTCGAGGGCGTCCGGTCGCCCGCCGAGCCGAAGCCCGAAGCCGCGTGGAACGACTGGCTGCACCTGCCGCCCGCCGCGCTGCGCGAGAAGCTCGGCGACGGCAACTTCTGGGGTCGCTACGAGCGTCCCGACGACGAGATGTTCGCGCTCTGGCGCACCGGCGTGGCCGAGACCCGCGAGAAGATCGAAACCGGCTGGGACTGAGCCGCAAGGCGGCCATCGGCGCCCGCGCGAACACACGCAGGCCCGTGCGCGTGGGTGCGTCGCGAGGCACATGCGCTTCCGCGCCCGCAGCCCGGAGGGCGAGGACGCGGAAGCTCAGCGGAGG
>JBGAOB010000026.1:0-26808 GCA_044222045.1 Candidatus Eiseniibacteriota bacterium | reverse complement strand
GTGAGCGCCGAGCGCGAGGGCGCGCCGTCGTACGAGCTGGGCACCGGGCTCGCGTCGCCCGACGCGTGCGCGCCGGCCGCGCTACCGGGCGGCGGCGCGGTGTACGCCCTGGACCGCGGCGCGCGCGGCGACTTCGGCGTGTGGTGGCTGCCGGCCGGCGCGGGCAAGCCCGAGCCGCTGGTCGACCTTCCCGGCACGCTGGAGCTGGACCCCGCGCCGATCGTGCGCCGCGCGCTGCCGAGCGTGATCGGTGCGCAGCCGTCGCCGCGCGAGGACGGCGCGGGTTTCCGCTACGTGAACCGCGACGTGTTCGCGGGCGCCGGCGCCCCCGCGCGAACGGCCGGTGCACGCCTGCGGTTCTGGCGCGCGTTGCCGCGCGAGGCCAACGCCGACACCGCGGTGCTGCTGCGCGAGGTGGCGGTGCCGCGTTCGGGCGCGGTGGATGTGCGTGACCTGCCCGAGCACGCCGCGCTGTTCGAGCAGCTGGTGGACGTGCACGGCGCGCCGCTCGCCACCGCACATGGTCCCGCGCAGGTGCGCGGCTTCAACACCGGCGACCGCACCGCCCCCGCGCGCTGCAGCGGCTGCCACCTGGGGCACTCGAAGCGGAGGTAGGTGCGCACATACGGCGAAGCCGCGCCGGTTTCCCGGCGCGGCTCGCGCGCGGCGCGGAGGATCGACTCCCCCAGAGCCCGATCACGCGCCGCGGAACGCGTCAGTTGTTCACGTCGATCTCGGCCCCCAGCGCCTGCGCGCCCGCTCCGCCCACGAAGCCGCGCGCGAACACCGTGTAAATCTTGCCGGCCTGCAGCGTGATGCCCGGCAGCGGCAGCACCACCGTGCCCGTGCCCGCCAGGCGCACCTCGAGGTTGTACGTGCCGGCGTCGAGCGGCGTGAACGCGGTGAACTGCTTGAACGTCTTGTTGCCGAACACGACCGCACCGCCCGTGACGCCCACGTCCACCGCGGGCGCATTCGGCGACAGGTGCACGAACCGCACGTGCGCCTTGCCCGCGGCCGGCGCGGTCAGGTCGTCGGTCAGCACCAGCGGCGTGATCTTGCTGACGCTGTCCACCGCGAACACCGAGTAGCTGGCTGCCGAGCTCAGTGTGAGGTCGGCGTTGATGACCGTGGTGCTCGTGCCGGACACGTTCACCTTCACGTTGCGGGCGCCGGCGGGCACGTCGAGGTAGCCGGTGTTGTTCGGGAACGCGAGGCCGCTGCCCTTCACGGCGCCGTCCACCAGCAGGTCCACGGCGGGCGCGTTCGGCGAGGCGTGCACCACGTTCACGCGCGCGGCGGGCGTGCCCGGCGCGGCGGGATTGTCGTTGTCGTCGCTGCAGCCGGCCAGCGCGAACGCGGACACGGCGAGGATCATCGTCAGGGCGATGCGAAGGGGGCGCTTCATGGCGGAAGGTCCTCGGGAAGTCAGGGATCGGAGTGCGCGGCCGGTCGGGCGCCGGCGGGGCCGGCGTGCGACGCCACGGAGGTCCGGAACCTCCCGGCGAAGCGATCGTTGAGATGCGACGCTCGCGGCGAGGCGCGCGTGTGCAAGCTTGCGTGCACGCCGACCCGCGAACGCGGCGCTCGATCGAGCCGCCCGCCGGACCCGTCAACGTTGCGCGCGCGAATCGCGCGGCCCGCGGCCTACTTCACCGCGGCGATGTACGCGATCCAGCAGTCGTCGTTGTCGAGCTTCACGCGGCGCTGCAGGCGGCCGTCGTGCGTGCGCGACTCGGCGTCCCAGCCCTCGGTCCATACGCCCACGTCGCGGAAGCCCGCCTCGCGCATGGCCTCCTGAATCTCGGGCAGCGTCCACATGCGCCAGTCGTACGTGAACGCGCGCTTCAGCGTGCGGCCGTCGCGCATCTCGAAGTGGATGTACGCGAGCAGCTCGCGCGTGAGCGCGTTGATGCGCTTCTGCTCCCACACGTACGTGAACGGCGGCGTGGCGGTGCCGTCGGGCGCGTTCGAGGCGCTCTTGCGCGTGCGCTCCACCAGCGGGCGCTCGCCGCGCGTGCCGCCGAACGCGTTCAGCACCAGCACGCCGCCCGCGTTCAGGCCCGCGTGCGCGGCGCGCAGATAGGCGACGAAGTCGGGGCGGCGCTTGAACACCCAGTACGAGAAGTTGAGCCCGCACGCCACGTCCACCTTCGGCGTGGCCACCTTGCGCACGTCGGCGCGCACCAGCGTCACGCGCTTCGCCACGTCCCGCACGTACGGCAGCCGGTGCCGGCGCGCCCACGCGAGCGGCTCGGGGTCCAGGTCCACCGCCCACGCGCGCCGCTCGGGGCCGCGTTGCGCCCACGCGGTGGCGAGCGCGGCGGTGCTGCAGAAGTCCTCGCGGAACGTCCGCGCCTCGCGGCCGCCGTTCGCCTGCCGGAACGCGCGCTCCAGGAAATCCAGGTCCCAGTCGGGGCCCTGCACGGCGACTTCGTACAGCGCGTGGCGGTCGGGGCGACTTCCGGGGCTGCTCATGCGGTCCGTCCTTGGGTAAGATGCCGCGTCCGCCGGTGGCGGACGTGTCCACGGTGGCCGCCCGGTGGGCGGGGCGTGGGCGCGCGAATGTTCCCGAACGCGGCGGGAGCGTCAACCGGCGGCAGCCGGTGGAACGCCCCGCGAGCCGGCACCAGGGAGGGTCATGGCGAACTCGCGATCGCAGGCGGCGCCTCGCGCCCGTCGCGCGCCCGCGCGCGGCTGGTCGGCGTGGTCCGACGAGCGACTGCTCGCCACGCGGTTCTGCGACCTCGGCCTGGCGCTGGAAGGCAGCTGGATCGAAGCGCGCGTGCACGAGGTGCACGCGGAGCTGCGCGCCCGGGGCCTGCGGCTGGAGCCGCACGTGTGGCTGTCCACCGAGTGGTTCTCGCCCGACGGCGTGCCCGGCATCGCGCTGCCGTTCTACCTGGCGCACCCGCGGCTCGAGCGGCTCGAAACGCGCATGATGCTCGATGCCGAGGGCGGCACGCGGCAGGAGGCGCTGATGATCCTGCGCCACGAGTGCGGCCACGCCTACCAGCACGCGTGGCGCCTGCACCGCCGGCCGGCGTGGCGCGCCACGTTCGGCAGCTCCGCGAAGCCCTACCCCGAGGTCTACCGCCCGAACCCCTCGAGCCAGCGCTACGTGCAGCACCTGCGCCAGTACTACGCGCAGGCGCACCCCGACGAGGACTTCGCCGAGACGTTCGCGGTGTGGCTCATGCCGCGCTCGCACTGGCGCCGCCGCTACGCCGGCTGGCCCGCGCTCAAGAAGCTCGAGTACGTGGACGCGCTCATGGAGGAGCTGCGCGACGCGAAGCCGCCGGTGCGCAACCGCCGGCGCGTCGAACCGCTCGCCGAGAACCGCCAGACGCTCGCCGAGTACTACACGCTCAAGCAGGCGCACTACGCCAAGCACCGGCCGACGATCCCCGATCGCGACCTGCAGCGGCTGTTCGCGGTGCGCCCCGGGCGCACGGGCGAGCCGGCGTGGCGGTTCCTGCGCCGCAACCGCGGCGAGATCCGCCGGCTGGTCGCGCGCTGGACCGGCGAGTCGGCGTTCACGCTGGACCGCGTGATGGACGACGTCATCGCGCGCTGCCGCGTGCTGCAGTTGAGCGCGCTCGGCGCCGAGAAGCGCCTGCGTGTGGACGCGTCGCTGCTGCTGACCGTGCGCACGGTGCACTTCCACTACAGCCACAAGAACTGGATCGCCCTGTGAAGCCACTCCGCGTGCTCGTGCTGATGCACCCCAGCCTGGTGCCCCCCGATTCGCTGAAGGGCCACACGGTCGACGAGATCAACGTGTGGAAGACCGAGTTCGACATCGTGGCCACGCTGCGCAAGCTGGGCCACGAGGTGCGCGCGCTCGGCGTGCAGGACGAGTTGAACCCGATCCGCGTGGCGGCCGAGGAATGGAAGCCCGACATCGTGTTCAACCTGCTCGAGGAGTTCCACGGCGTCAGCAACTTCGACCAGCACGTGGTGGCGTACCTCGAACTGCTGAAGCTCGCGTACACGGGCTGCAACCCGCGCGGCATGGTGCTGGCGCGCAGCAAGGCCATCACCAAGAAGATCGCCTCGTACCACCGCATCCGCGTGCCGGCGTTCCTCGTGGTGCCGCGCGGCCAGAAGGCGCGGCGGCCGGCGAGCCTGCGCTTTCCGCTGTTCGTGAAGAGCGCCAGTGAGGAGTCGTCGTACGGCATCTCGCAGGCGTCGATCGTGGACAGCGACGAGAAGCTGGCCGAGCGCGTGCGCTTCATCCACGAGAGCATCCAGACCGACGCGCTGGTGGAGGAGTACATCGAGGGCCGCGAGCTGTACGTGGGCGCGATCGGCAACGAACGCATTCGCGTGCTGCCCACGTGGGAGCTCGACTTCGGACGGCTCGCGGAGTCGGCCGAGCCCATCGCCACCGCTCGCGTGAAGCACAGCCCGCGCTACCAGAAGAAGCACGAGATCGACATCCGCCGCGCCGAGGGGCTGGAGTGCGTCGAGCGCGCAGCGCTGGTGCGCACCACGCGGCGCGTGTACCGGATGCTCGAGCTGGACGGCTACGCGCGCGTGGACTGCTGACGTCTCCTCACGGCGAACGGTAGAGATCTACCTGCTCGAGGCGAACCCGAATCCCGAGATCGCCGAGAAGGAGGAGTTCGCGTCCGCCGCCGCCGCCGCGGGGCTGAGCTACCGCGCTCATCGCGCGCGTGGTGTCGCTTGGGCTGGAACCGCCCTGGCCGCCTGACCGGACGTCCGGCGCCCGCTCGCGCCTCGCCCGCGCTCTTCGCCGCGCCTGGGGTCGCCGCCGGCGGGCCCCGAAGGACCCGCCGCGCGCGTGTGTCGCGTGAAGCGTCGTCAGTTCGACTGCAGCAGCGTGACGCGCGTCGAGGCGATCTTGCCGGCCTGCGACAGGCGCGCCCAGTAGACGCCCGGCTGCACGCCCGTGCGGTCCATCGTCACGTCGACGTCGCCCGGCTGACGCGAGCCCAGGTCCATCTCGCGCACGCGACGGCCCGTCACGTCGACGAGCTCCAGGCGAGCGCTCTCGGCGGTCGGCAGCGTGATCGCGAAGTGCAGCGAGCCCGCGGTGCCCGAGGAGCGCACGGCCAGGCCGCGGCCCAGCGGCACGTCCACCCACACCCGACCCAGGCGCAGCTCCTGCGTGCCGTTGCGCAGGCCCACTTCGTACTCGTAGCTGCGACCCGCGACCGCCGCGGCGTCCTCGTACGTCACCTGGCCGGTGCCGTTCACGGACGTCGTCGCCGCCTGCTCCCAGTCACCGGGAACCGCGCGACGGTAGATCGTCACCGGCTCGCCGGCGCCGTCGGCCGAGAACCACGTCAGGCGGGGCTTGCCGTCGACGATCTCCGAGCCCACCAGCGACAGCTGCGTGGCGACCGGCTGGTCGAGCAGCCGCTCCCACATGCCGCGACCGTGCGTGGCGATGCGGAGGATGCGGCTCGGGCCCTGGATGGCCATGTCGAACACCGCGACCACCGGCATGCCGGTGGTGAACGGCGACCAGTTCGCGCCACCGTCGGTGCTGCGGTACACGCCCACGTCGGTGCCCGCGTACAGGTTCGTCGGCGTGACCGGGTCGATCACGAACGCGTTCACCGGCAGGTCCGGAATGCCGTTGCCGGCCAGCGTCCACGTCGGCGTACCCGACAGCAGGTTCGCCGTCTTGTACACGTGCGCGCCCGCCGCCAGGCCGAAGCCCGCGAACGAGACGTACGCCACGTTCGCGTTCGTCGGGTCGATCGTGCAGCGCGCGATGTACTTCGCCGGCAGGCCGGCGCCCATGTCGGTCAGCGTGCTCGAACCCGTGACCGTGCCGAACAGCCGTCCGTTGCGCAGGCCGACCAGGCGCACGTTGTCGTTCTGCGGAGCGATGCCGATGGCGCTGATGGCCACGGCCGACACGATCGGCTCCTGGCTCACCTTCGTCATCGTCACGCCGGCGTTCGACGAGCGGTACAGCACGTCGGAGCCGAAGTAGAGCGTGTTCGGGCTGCCCGGGCCCTGCGCGACCGGGGCGTAGAACAGGCACGCCGTCGCGGTGCACGTCATGCCGTTCGGGGTGGAGCCGCCGAACCCGCAACCGAACAGCTGCCACAGGCCGTCCGACGCGCTGCCGGTGTTCGTCACGCGCGAGTAGCCCATGGCGTTCGTCTGGTTGAAGTACGTGTGGTACATCGTGACGTTCGTGTTGTCGACGGCGTTCTGGTCGATCGCCGTGAAGCCACCGTCACCGAAGTCCGCACGCGTCCACGTGCCGTCCGGCTTGTACCAGTTCGTGCCGTTGTCCTGCGTGCCGCCGATCGAGAAGTTCGGGTCGATCGGGTGCAGCGCGATGCTCTGGAACTGGGTCACGCTGAAGCCGGCGGTGTTGACGCTGGTCCACGTGATGCCGCGGTCGTTCGAGCGGTACACGCCGCCGTCGCATCCCAGGTAGACGCGGTTCGGATCGGAAGGAGCCACCGTCAGCGCGTGCACGTCGGCGTGCAGGCCCGTGGCGCTGGCCGTGAACGTGGTGCCGCCGTTCGTGGAGCGCTTGTACAGGTTCGCGCCCGACGAGCCGCCGAGCAGCACGGTCTGGTTGTCCTCGGGCGGCATCGCGATCGCGATGTCGTAGAAGCACTGGCCGCTGCAGAAGTTCGCGCCGCCCGCCACGTTGGTCCACGTGAGCGCGTCGGCCGAGCGGCGCGTGCTGCCGTTGCCGGTGCCGATCGCCGCCATCCACGTGGTCACGCCGGCCTGCGACGTCACGGCGAGCTCGCAGCGGTTGCTGAACGTACCGTTCGTGGAGCCCACGAACGTCGGCGTCGCGGCGAGCGCGTTCGTCGACACGTAGATGCCGGAGCCGACCAGGCCGGCCACGACCAGCTTGTTGGGATCGTTCGGATCGAGCTTGATGTCGTACGTGGCCACGTTCGTGGCGGCGCCGAACGTGAGGTACTCGAACGACGGCGACGCCGAGGTGGCGTTCATGCAGCGCGTGACGCCGCGCAGGCCCAGCGCGGGCGGGCCCGTGCCGGGAGCGTCGCAACCGATGCCGCCGATCGCCGAGACCGTGCTGCAGAACACGATGTCGGGGTTCGTCGGGTGCACCGCGATGGCGCTGATCGCGCGGCCGGTGAACGGCACGAAGCCGGGCTGGTTCGTGAGGCCCGAGTTGAACGGACCGTTCAGAACCGGCGCCGTGTCGGCGTTGTCGATGCGGTACAGACCGACGCCGTAGTAGCTGTCGCACGAACCGCTCGACTCACCGGTGCCCACGTACAGGATGCTCGGGTTCGACGGGGAGAGCGCGAGCGCGCTCACGGCCAGCGAGGCCGCGCCGTCGAAGATCGGCGTCCACGTGGTGCCGCCGTTCAGCGAACGCCACACGCCGCCCTGCGCGGCGCCCACGTAGACGATGTCGGGGTTCGTCGGGTGCACGGCGATCGCGGTGCAGCGGCCGCTGACCGGCGTCGTCACCGCGGTGGTCTGGCCGTTCGGGATCGGGAACGGGCCGATCGGCGTCCACGAACCGAACACCACGAACGGGCCCTGCTGGCGCGCCTGGCGCTCGAGCACGCGGATGGCGTCGAGACGGGCGTTGAAACCGACTTCGAACGGAGCGTCGTTGCGGTCCTCGAAGTACTGGTTCCGGGCCCGCATGTACGCTTCCTTGTCGACGATGTCGCGGGCGAACGGCGGCACGTCGGCGTCGTCTTCCTCGACGACGGTCGCGGGCGCCGCGGGCGGCGTCCAGCTAGTCGGGCGGGTGGCGGCCGCCGCGTTGAAGGCGACCATGGCGAACAGCGCGACGATGGTCATGCGGGCAAGGCGCATGGGGGAATCCTCCGGGTGGGGAACCAGCGTGAGGTCGTAGGCCCCCAGCCCGCGCTGCACCGGGATCGGCCAGCAGGGAAGATAGCCGTCCGCCCGCTGTCCAGAGAACGAAAATCTCGCGACGGCCCGACCAGGAGGCCCGAACGCCGGCGCGAACGCGTTCTCGATCAGGCGGCCGCGGCGCGGCGCAGGGCGGCCTTCACCCGCATGCCGAACCGCTTCGGCTCGATGGGCTTGCGGATGTAGTCGTCCGCTCCCAGTTCGAGCACCTCGACCTCGGTCTCGACCTCCGAGGCGCCCGTGAGCACCACCACCGGGACGCCCGCGACCCGGGGCGTGGAGCGGATCTTCCGCAGCAGGTCCTGCCCGCTCATGCCGGGCAGCCCCAGGTCGAGCACGCACAGGGCCACGTCGGGGCGCTGGCTCAGTTCCTCCAAGGCGCTCTCGGCGTCGGGCACTTCCACCGGCTCGTAGCCCGCCTCCCGCAGCAGGCGCGCCGCGATCGTGCGGCTGACCGGGTCGTCCTCCACCACCAGCACGCGCGGGTCGCCGGCCGTGTTCGCGACCGGCCGTTCGAGTTGCTCGCCCAACACGCGCTCGACCTCCTGCAGGGTGGTCTCGCCCGCCCGCACGCGCTCGAGCGCCGACTGCAGCATCGTGCTCATGCCGCCGGCCACCGCGGCGCGGTGCAGGTCCTGCGCGGTCGCGCCGCGGGCGACCATCTCCTGGAGTGCCGGCGTCAGCACCATCGTCTCGATGACCACCAGCCGGCCGCGGTAGCCGGTCTGGCCGCACTGGTCGCAGCCGCGTGCGCGCACCACCGGCTTCACGCCGAACTGGCGCACCATGTCGAGTTCGGCCTCGGACAGCTCACCCACCGGCTCCGCGCAGTCCGTGCACACCCGGCGCACGAGACGCTGGGCCAGGATGCCGCGCAGCGACGAGGCGATCGCCGGCCGGTCCACGCCGAGGTCCACCAGGCGCATCACCGCGCCCGCCGCCTCGTTCGTGTGCAGCGTGGTGAGCACGAGGTGTCCCGTCATGCTGGCGCGCACCGCGATCTCGGCGGTCTCCAGGTCGCGCACCTCGCCCACCAGGATCACGTCGGGGTCCTGCCGCAGGATCGCGCGCAGCGCCGTGGCGAACGTGAAGTTGCGCCGCGTCTCCACCTGCATCTGCGTGACGCCCGGCAGCTCGTACTCGATCGGGTCCTCGACCGTGGAGATGTTCACTTCGCCGGTCGCGAGCTCGCGGATGCACGCGTACTGCGTGGTGGTCTTGCCCGACCCCGTGGGGCCGGTCACGATCACCACGCCGTTCCGGTAGCCGATCAGCTGCCGGATCACGCGCCGGTCGCGCTCGGTCAGCGCGAGATCGTCGAGCGAGTTCGACATGTCGTGCCGCAGCAGCCGCAGCACGGCCTTCTCGGCGTCGCGCGTGGGCACGGTGCTCAGGCGCAGGTCCAGTTCCTGCCCGTCGATGCGCACGCGCGCGCGGCCGTCCTGCGGCCGCAGGCGGTCGGCGATGTCCAGGCGCGCGAGGATCTTGATGCGGCTCACCACGCGGTTCATGGCCGGCATCGGCAGCCGCATGTGCAGCCGCATCACGCCGTCCACGCGGAAGCGCACCACGCCGCCGCTCGGGCCGGGCTCGAAGTGGATGTCGCTGGCGCGCTCGCGGAACGCGCTCTGCAGGATCAGGTTCGACAGGCGGATCACCGGGGCGGACTCGATGTCGTCCACGGCGAGCTGCTCGGGTCCGGAGTCCTGCACGATCTCCACCGCGTGCACGGCGCTCTCGTCGGTCGTCGTCAGGAGCGCGGCGGCGTCGTCGTTCTTGGCGGCGTAGACCTTCGCGATGGTCTGCTCGATCCGGTCCGGCGTGCACAGCTCGATCACGGCGGTGCGGCCCGAGGCGAACGACACGCCCTGCTCCATCTCGAGGTCGAACGGGTCCGCGGTCGCCACCACGATCTGCCGGTCGCTCTCGCGCAGCGGCACGACCAGGTACTTGCGCGCGGTCTTCTCGGGCAGCAGGCGCGCCACGTGCGGGTTCGCCGTCTCGAGCACGGCCAGTGGCAGCCGCAGCTGATCGGCCACCTCGGAGAGCAGCTCGGGAAGCGCCACACCGGTCTTCTCGGACACCGTCCGCCAGGCCTCCGTCGCGGTGCAGCCGGCGGCGAGTCGGAGTTGGTCGGCATGCGGCAGCCCGGCGCGGCGCGCGATGTCGATCAACCAGTGGCGACCGGCGTCGCTGGGGGTCATCGGATCCCTCGATGATGGAGTACGACCGGAGTGAGGACTGCACCGGAGGATCGGCCGCGCCACGCAAGCCTTGAGCGCGACATGGAAGCGCGCGTCGGGCGCGCCCGGGCCGTCCGCGCAAATGCCGGAGATTCCGTCCGGCGTACGTGACGCCCGCGAGCGGCGCGGGTAAGGTGCGCCGGCCGACGACCCGTTGCACTTCCCTTTCGCCCATTTGGAGGTCCCATGCCGACGCTCGACGAGATCGTGCAGTCCGCGGGAGTGGACACGACCCAGGCGGGCTGGCGCACGCGTCTGCGCAAGCCCGAGATGCTCACGTTCGATCCGGCGCAGAAGTGGTCGATGCGCATGCTCACCAACAAGGGCGCGATCGTGATCCGCCTGATGCCCGACGTGGCGCCGATGCACGTCACGAGCTTCGCCTACCTGGCGCGCCTGGGCTTCTTCGACGGGCTCTCGTTCCACCGCGTGATCACGGCGTTCATGGCGCAGGGCGGCTGCCCGCTGGGCACGGGTACGGGCGGGCCGGGCTATCGCTTCGACGGCGAGTTCAGCCCCAAGGTGAAACACGACCGGCCGGGTCTGCTGTCGATGGCCAACGCGGGCCCGGGAACGGACGGCAGCCAGTTCTTCCTCACGTTCGTGCCGACTCCGTGGCTGGACGGCAAGCACACGATCTTCGGCGAGGTGGTGGAAGGCCACGAGGTGCTGAAGGCGCTCGAAAAGGCCGGTTCGCAGTCGGGCAAGACGAGCGAGGCGCTCGGCATCGAGAAGGCGACGATCGAGATCGCCTGACCGCCGCAAGCACGCCCGATCGCGGCGTCCCTTCCGGGGCGCCGCGATCGTGCTTTCGGCGCAGCGCACCGCGTCGTGGATCGATGGGCCTGCCGGCGCGTCCTCCACCGCAGCACCTTCAGCCCGTCGCGTTTCGTCCGAGACCACCACCCGCCCTCACGTACAGGCTCGGGAGGTGGAACCATGCTCGACGGGATCTCAGCACGGCTGCACATGCCCACCGGATTCGGTTTCCGCGGCGGACTCCCCGCGCGGAACGTTTCCACGGACTCGCTCACCGCCGGCACCGGCGCCACCGCCGTCTCGGCGCAGTCGCACCTCGCCACCGAGTTGACCGTGGTGACGCGCGAAGGCGACACGGTCACGCTCGACTGGAGTCGCGACGCGTCCGTGACGTACTCCAGGTCCACCGCCGCGGTGGATCGCGACGGCGACGGAACGCCCGACACCACCTCCGAGATCACTTCGCTCGAGCGCAGCGTGAAGACCGCGTTCAGCCTCAACGTGCAGGGCGACCTGAACGAACAGGAACTCGCCGACATCCGCCGCATCGTGCACGCGGTGAAGCACGCCCTGCGCGACTTCGCGCACGGCGACGCTGCCGGCGCCGCCGAGGACATCGCGCGCGCACGCACGTCCGGCTCGCTCGCCAGCGTGCAGGCGGAGTTCGAAGCGACATCGTCGGTGACCGTGGCGCAGACGCAGGCCCGCACGTCCACGCTGCCGCCGAAGCCGGCGGTCGAGCCCGTGCCGGTGACGCCCGCGCCCATCACCGAGGTCACCACCGCACCGACGCCGACGCCGGCGCCCGCGGTCGACGCGGACGGCGACCACGACTCGGACGCCGGCCGGGAGACCGTCGAGCGACTCCGCCAGGCGAACGAGCACATGCGCGCCTGGCTGCACTCCGGCGAATCGCGCGACCGCTTCCACACGCATCGCGCGCCCCAGCCCGAGGAGCCGGTGGCCGTCGGCCGCTGATCTCGCGATCCGGCCGTTCCACGCGCGCCCGGGGGGCACTGCTCCCGGGCGCGCGGCGTTGCGGGTCGCGGGCGCCGCCGACTACGATGCCGCGGTCGTCGCACCGTTCTCTCGACCGTGGAGAGTTCCCACATGATGCGCCGGTCCTTCGTCGCCGCACTGGTCGTGCTGGCCCTTCCCGCCGTGCCGTTCGCCGCGGACTCGATCTCCGACCTCGGTTTCGACGAGATCATGGTGAAGAACGCCCTGTTCTCGAACCTCCGCGGCTGGGGCTCCGACAAGGTGCCGGCCGAACGTGCAGCTGAAGCGCCGCCTGCAGGCGTTCCTCGAGACCACCGCCGACGTGGACTTCGCCGCGAAGACGACGGGTTCGGGCTCGATGCGGCGGTTCGCGGACGAGACGAACGAAGCGAAGCCGAACGAATGGAAGATGTGCTTCCGCGCCGGCCCCGAGGTCACGAAGGCCGGGAGGGACTTCGCGGAGGAGTGGCTGTCCGAAGCCGGCCCGTCGACGAGGCCGTCCGCCGGTGGAAGATGTGCTTCCGCGCCGCGAAGTCACGAAGGCCATCGCGCACCTTTGCCGCGGAGTGGCTGGCCGAACTGCCCTGAGCCGGGGCCGCCGCGTTCCACGGAGAAACCCATGAGCGACACCCTCACCGAACTCCGCGCACGCCTGCACGAAATCGAGGATCTCAACGGGGCCGCGGGCCTGCTGCGCTGGGATCAGCAGACGTACATGCCTCCATGTAGCTCGGCCGCACGTGGCCCGCCAGGTGGCGCTGCTGTCGCGCCTCGCGCACGAGCGGCTCACCGACCCGGCGCACGGCCGCCTGCTCGACGCGGCCGAGGCCGAGACCGGGTCGCTGCCTCCCGAGCACGACGACGCCGCGCTGGTGCGCGTGGCGCGGCGTGGCTTCGAGCAGGCGGTGAAGATGCCGTCCTCGCTCGTGTCCGAGTTCAACGAGCACATGGCCGAGTCCTACCAGGTCTGGACGCTGGCCCGCCCCGCGAACGACTTCGAGCGCGTCCGCCCGCTGCTGGAGAAGACGCTCGACCTGTCGCGCCGCATGGCGAACTGCTTCCCCGGCTACGCGCACATCGCCGACCCGCTGATCGACTTCTCGGACTACGGCATGAAGGCGGCGAGCGTGAAGGATCTGTTCGACCGGCTGCGCACGCGCCTGGTGCCGCTGGTGCGCGCGATCACGTCGCGACCGGTCGCGGACGACGCGTGCCTCAGGCAGTTCGCCGGCGAGGCCGAGCAGCTCGACTTCGGCCTCACCGTGATCCGCCGGTTCGGTTTCGACTTCGAACGCGGCCGCCAGGACAAGACGCACCATCCGTTCATGACCAAGTTCTCGCTCGGCGACGTGCGCATCACCACGCGGGTGCGCGAGAACGACCTCACCGACGCCCTGTTCTCGACGCTGCACGAGTGCGGCCACGCGCTGTACGAGCTGGGCATTCGCGACGAGTACGAGGGCACGCCGCTGGCCAACGGCACGTCCTCGGGCGTGCACGAGAGCCAGTCGCGCCTGTGGGAGAACCTCGTGGGCCGCAGCCGCGGGTTCTGGACGTACTTCTACCCGCTGCTCCAGAAGCACTTCTCGAAGCAGCTCGGCAACGTGCCGCTGGACACGTTCTACCGCGCGATCAACAAGGTCGGCCGCTCGCTGATCCGCGTGGACGCGGACGAGGTCACGTACAACCTGCACGTGATGCTGCGCTTCGGCCTGGAGCTGGACTTGCTCGAGGGCCGCGTCGAAGTGCGCGACCTGCCGCGCGTGTGGCGCGAGCGGTTCGAGTCGGACCTGGGGATCGGGGTGCCGGACGACAAGGACGGCTGCCTGCAGGACGTGCACTGGTACGCGGGCCCGATCGGCGGTGCGTTCCAGGGCTACACGCTGGGCAACATCCTGAGTGCGCAGTTCTTCCGCGCGGCCGCGAAGGCGCATCCGTCGATCCCGTCCGAGATCGAGCGGGGCGAGTTCGCGACGCTGCACGGCTGGCTGAAGTCGAACGTGTACCAGCACGGCATGAAGTTCACGGCGGCGGAGCTGGTGCCGCGCGCGACGGGCGAGCCGCTCACGATCGAGCCGTACATGGACTACCTGTGGAACAAGTACCAGCCGCTCTACGGGCTGCAGGAGTCCGAACGCACGAGCGGCGTTCCGGCCTGAGTTCGGCCCGCACGAACGACGCCCCGACGGGTGTGCCCCGTCGGGGCGTCGTGCCGTCTGGCCGCGCCGAGCCGCCGCGAAGCGGACGCCGCGGGCGGCCCGGTCAGTCCTCGCGATGCACGGTGTCGGGCGCGAACGCCGGGAGGCACACGGCGATGTACTCCGCGCCCTCGGGCTCCGGCGTCGAGTAGCGCACGCGCTCGCCGCCCGCCACGTGGATCGCCTCGCCCGCGCGCACGTCGATCGCGCCGCCATCGTGCTCCACGCGCAGCAGGCCCCGCAGCACCACCGTCCATTCGTCGAACTCGGGACGCTGCGCCGGTTCCACCCAGCCGCCCGGGCTGCGCATGTGCGCCACGCTCAGCGCGCCCGTGCCCGTGTTCACGCGGCCCACGTACTCGTCGATCCGTTTCGGCTTCGTGCCGGCGGCTTCCACGCGCGTCGGCGCCGGGATGTGTCGGGGCATCGTTCCTCCGTGGTCGAACCCTCGTGAAGCCCCGCCGGTCGAGGTCGGGCTTCGTCATCGGACGCGCGGAATCGTCGCGCAGCGGCCGTCCAATGTCATCTGAGTCGGCCGACTCGAGATCCCGTGCTCCCACCCACACCCCGGATACCGGCGGCGGTCCGCCGCCGCGGGGGGTTCGCCTCCCTATTCGCTGGCAGGAGGTTCGATCATGAAGCGCATCGCGGTGATCGTCGGCCTCGTCCCGATCGCCTTGCTCGCATCGCCGGTCATGGCCAGTCCAGGAACTCTCGCCTCGAGTCGAGCGTACGCGGAACTCGCGCGCATGCCTCGAACGTCGAACTCCGATTGGCGACTCAACCTCGACGAGCGAACCGGCGCTCCCTCGTCCTTGTTCGGGAGTCGCAGCGCTCCCCTTCCCCACGACCCGGGCGGGCCTTCGGCCACGGTCCGGAGATTCCTCCGCGAACACGGGGCTCTGTTCCAGGTCCGGGACGGCCTCGACGACTTCCGGCTCGATCGGATGGTCGAACAGCGGGGCATCCGGCACTACCACATGCAGCAGCTGTATCGCGGTCTGCCTGTCTTCGGGAGAAGCTACAACGTGTCGCTCGACGAGCTCGACCGCGTGGTCGCGGTGACCGGCAGCACGGAGCCGGACCTGTCCGGCGACGTCGCGGCGAGCCTCTCCGTCGCGGCAGCGACACGGATGGCCCGGGCCTCGCATCCGGGCGCGCGGCTCGTCCCCGGCACGACACCCCGGCTCGGAGTCCACGTGCTCGATCGGGTGGCCACGCCCGCGTGGGAGATCGACATGGATTCCGGCGCGGCGACGGAGTCGTATCGGGTCCGCATCGACGCCCGCACCGGGGCCATCCTGGCTCGGGAGTCGACGTCACCGCACTACGACGGGCTGGCCTATGCGTTCCCCAGCAATCCGCTCGTGTCGAGCCCCGCGCAGGTCGTGCTCCCGAGGCTCCTGGGCACCGGTACCTCCCTGACGGGCGATCTGGTCGAGGTCCACACGCTCAGCGGCGCCCCCCTGACCGCCACGAATGGGAATTTCCTCGTGTCGAGTCCCGACTCCATCGCGTTTGCCCAGGCACATGCGTACTACCATGCCGACCGATTCCTCGCGTACCTGAGAGGGCTGGGGTACGAGGGCCCCGCGGCACGCATGATCCTCAACGTGAACAACCCGATGACCAACATCGGTCGCGCCTACTACAACGGGACCAACAAGCAGCTCTACTTCTCGCGGGGCGCGAGCAACGTGGCCTATGACGCAGGGGTCATTGCCCACGAGAGCTGGCACTTCGTGGCCGCGGAACTGGGTTTCTCGTTCGGCGGCTCCCTGTCCGGGCCCACCGAGGCCGGCGCTCTGCAGGAGGGACTCGCCCAGTACTTCGAAGCGGCGTACTCCGGGCAGGTCGCTCTGAGCGAGTGGGGACAGTCTCCGGCGACCTGCGGGCTCACGGGCTGGCAGCCCCGCGTCGCGAACAACCCATCCAGCTACTTCAAGATGCCGAAGTACAACCAGCTCGTGGTCTGCGGATGGGTGACCCCGGACGATCACACGAACGGCCTGATCATCACCGGCGCCATGTGGGACCTGCGCACGGCGATCGGCGCGGCGACCGCGGACCAGCTCGCCCTCGAGGCGCTGCCGTTCCTGCCGGCGACGCCCAGCATGGGCTGCTATTTCGACGCGCTCTTCATCGCGGACGGGCTGTTCCACGGCATGCAGCACGGCATGCCGATCGTCCAGATCCGCGCGAACCGCTACCTGAACTGCAAGCCCATCGCGGAGATCGTCGGCCCGTCGACGCTGTACCTGAACGAGCCGGTCACGTTCCAGGCCGAGGGTGTGGCCGGCACGAACTGCGGCATCGTCGACTTCTCGGTGGCGACCTGGCGGCGGCGGCCGGAGTGCACGGCGCCGCCGTGCGCCGCATGGACCGACTACGAGGACGACGGGGGATACACCGTCAGTGACGCCACGCCGAACAACTTCGACCTCCAGGCGGTGGTCACCGACGCGTGGGGGCGATCGAACACCACCCCGATCCGGACCATCCGCGTGTACCAGCGCATGGTCCCGGTGCTCAGTGGTCCGACGGCCGTGGACGTGACGGACTGCACGCCGGAGACATGGACGGGAAGTGCGACCGGTCACGGACCGTTCACGTTCCAGTGGAGCTCTCCCTACGGGAACCGAAGCGGTCCCACGTACACGGTGCTGCCCACGACGAACTTCACGCTCACGCTGGTCGTGACCGACGTGGACGGACAGCAGATGTCCGTTTCCCGCGCCGTGGCGGTCACGGGAACGTGTGACCTGGGCGGCGACGTCGTGGCCACGAAGATCGAGGGCGCGCGGTCGGTACTCTCCGCGGGTGAGACCGAGCTCCAGCTCACGGCACGCGCGGGAACTCACGGGCGGCTCGAGGTCTGCGACGTGGCCGGGCGGCGAGCGGCCGTGCCATTCGACGGGATGCTCGCCACGGGAACCCAACGGGTGCGATGGAATACCGGAGCGCTGCCGAGCGGCGTCTACTTCTATCGCTTCACGGTGGGCGACAGGAAGGTGACGCAGCGCTTCGTGCTCGTTCACTGAGCGGACACGCCGAACCCGGAAAGCATCGGCCACCTCTGCGGAGGTGGCCGATGCCGTCGGGCGGCGCGGGACAGCCCGCTCACCGCGTGCGCACCACCCGCACGACGCGCTGCTCGGACCCCGCGCGAAGCTGTACGAAGTAGAGCCCCGGCGGCAACGCCCTCCCGAGCGCGTCGTCGCCGCGCCACTGCACTTCGTGTCGGCCCGCGGCGAGCCGGCCGCGCGCGAGCACGCGCACTTCGCGCCCCGTCGCATCGTACGCGGCCAGCCGGACGTCGCGTTCCGCGGGAAGCACGAACGCCACGCTCGTGCTCGCCGCGAACGGACTCGGCCGCGCCGGCTCCAGCGCGAACGCCGCCCGCCGCGGCGACGGGCCGCCCAGCGGCGCGACGCCTTTCACGATCGTGAAGCTGTCGCGCGCGACGCCGGTGGAATCGAGGAAGCGCGCGTCCAGCCGGTCGCCCGCTACGTCCAGCACCATCGAGCCCATCACCGCGAGCGACCGCACCATGGCCGGATGGGCCAGCGTGCCGCCCCCGACCTGCGCGAAGCTGCCGTTGACCGCGTACACCGCGCCTTCGTGCGCACCGTGCACGAGCGTGGGCTTTCGATACGCGCCGTGGCCGTCCACGCGACCGTCGCCACCGTCGCGCAGCATCGATGGCTGCAGCGTGTTCGACGTGCCGTAGTGCCCGTCGAGCAGGTACGAGCGCTCGTACGAATGGCTGTGCCCGGTCAGCACCAGGTCCACGCCGGCCGCTTCCAGCAGCGGCAGCACGTGCTCACGCATGTCGCGCATGCGGCCCTCGCTGTCGAGCGGGTTGTCCGAGTCGTGGGAGCCCTTCGTGTACGGCGGGTGGTGCCAGAAGGCGACGATCCACTCGCGCGTCGTGGCCGCGAGGTCCTGCTGCAGCCACTGCAGCATCGCGCCGCCCGGCGAGCGATCGCTGCCCTCGGAGTCCAGGCAGACGAAGTGCACGGGGCCGTGGTCGAAGCTGTAGTAGGCCTCGGTGCCCGACGGCACGCCGCCCGCCTCACCGGCCGTCGGCAGCGTGAAGTGGTCGTAGTAGTCGTTGTCCGCGCCGGCGTACAGGATGTCGTGGTTGCCGCGCGTGGGCCACAGCGGCCAGCGTCGCAGCTCGCGCGCGAACAGGTCGAACAGGTTCGCCTGGTACTCGGCGTCCGTCCCCGCGCCGTAGGCGTTGTCGCCCAGCATCAGCCACGCGTCGGGCTCGCGCGCCGCCGCCCAGCGCGAGAAAGCGTCGCGCACGGCGCGACTGCCCGCCCAGTTGCCGCCCGAGTCGCCCACCACCCAGATGCGCGTGGAGTCCGGCGCTCCGGCGCGCGGCGCCGACACGAACGTGGTGGTGGAATCCCCGAGCAGCGTGCTGTCGGGCGACCCGATCGCGTACCAGTAGCGCGTGGACGGCAGCAGCCCGCCCACGGCCACCACGTGCTCGGTGACCTGCGTGGTGTCCACGACCACGTCGTCCCACGCGCCCGGCGCGACACCGATCTGCACGCGGCTTCCCGAGGCCACGTCCGTGCGCCAGCGCACCACGATCGAGCGCGGCGAACCGCGCTGCAGGTACGGCCCGCGCACGAGCGCAGCGGACTGCAGCACCGCGCGATCCGGCACGGCCGGCGCCGCGAGCGCGGTCGGAGCGCGCGTGCGATCGGGCGCGCCGAAGGCGGTCGGACCGGGCGTGGCTTCCGCGGCGCCACGCACGCCGGCCAGCGCGAACGCCGCCGCCACGAGCGCCGGGCTCTCGTTGTTCGCGATCGCACGCATCAGCCCGTCCCGCGCCCGCGCCGAATCCCCGAGCGCGGTGGCGAGCGCCGCGCGGGCCAGTGCGCGGTCGGGCGCGAACGCCCGCGAACCCTGCCGCGAGGGGGTCGCCTCGAGCGACGCGTCCATGGCGGCGAGCGCGCCGGCGCCGTCGGCCATCGCGAGCCGTGCGCGCGATTCGAGCCACCACGCCTCGGCGTCGCCGGCCGCGAGCTGCGGCGCCAGCCAGGCGCGTGCGCGCGCGGGCTCGCCGCGGTCCAGCGCGATCGCCGCCATCGTGAGCGCCGGCCCGGGCGCGTCGGGCGCGAGCGAAGCAGCCCGACGCGCCGCGGACTCGGCGTCGTCCCAGCGTCGCGCGCGGCCAGCAGGTCGGCGCGCATCAGCCAGCGCACCGCCTCGGGCGCGGTTGCGCCGGGGGCGGCGAGCGCGTTCAGCGCGCGGTCGTCGTCGTCATGCGCCCACGCCGGCGATCCAGGCCAGGCGCAGATCCGTACGAACACGACCGCCGCGAGCACCCACGGAATCCAGTGCGAGCGAGACATCGGCGGTCGATGATGCGGGCGCGCGTCGACGGCGAGAAGTGGAAACTGCGCGGCGCGGGCGGTCCGTGGGCCGCGCCGGGCGCGGAACGGGAAGGTGGTGCGTGCTGGGCATGGGTCCTCCGGCGGCCCGGGATGCGACCGCGCGGCGGGTGCCGGCGGACGCGGGCGCCCCATCACGCGACGTGCCACGCGGCATCGACCGGCGCGCACGCCTCGCGATTGGGTCATCCGCCCCGCCGCGTCGGTGCACGTCACGTGGCCGGGGTCGCGGGGTGTGTCATCGGCCCCCGCGGGCGAACGCTCCACCGCTGCGCGCACGACTCGTTCCCGCAGTTGCGAACACCGCCGGGCGCCGCGGCTGGCGCGGCCGCGACGCATCCGGCCCGGTGTTGCGTGCGACCCGCACGACGGGTCAGCACACGGCGCGCGAGATCGAGTTCCGATCCCGCGCGCCGTGGCTTCGCGGTGGGTCGGCGCCGGTCGGGCGCGTCAGCGGACCACGCTCAGCTTGAGCGGAGCGGCCTCGCGTGTGCCCGCGCGCAGGCGCACGAAGTACACGCCCGGCTCGAGACCCTCCGCGTTCCACGCGTGCGCGTAGCGGCCAGCGGTGCGCGGTTCGTCACGCATCAGCTCGCGCCGAACGCGGCCCTGCACGTCGGTCACGTCGAGCGAGACGTTCGCGGCCTCGGGCAGCGAGAACGCGAGCTGCCCCCAGCCGCGCACGGGATTCGCGCCGGGATTCGCCAGCGACAACGCGGCTGCGGCCGGCGCCGGTGCGCCCACCGGCATGCCGTTCAGCTGCAGCCCCCACGCCCACAGGCCCACGCGACCGCCCGTCGCCTGGTTGTAGATCTCGAGTCGCCACGAACCGTTCGAGAGCTGGCCGTTCCACGCGGTCATGGGCTGGCTCGGCCGGACCGTGCGCGTGTACGGCGCGGAACCCGTGGCGAGCGTGTTCGTCAGCCCGTCGATGAACACGGTGTGCAGGTCCATGCCGGTGGCGTCGCCGAACGACACCAGCTCCACCCAGGTGCCGAGCGGCGAGCGCACGCGCACGCGGGTGTTCGAGAGGTCGTTCGACTGCGCGTACACGAACACCTTCGCGCTGGAGAGCGTCACCGTCTCCGGCACGGGGAGGTCGGTGCCGACCAGCGAGCTGATCTCGTTCTCGGGCAGCGCGCCGCCGAAGCCCTCGGGCAAGTAGAGGTGGAAGTCCTGCACGTTCTGCAGGCGCACGGGCATCCCCGACGATGCGAGCGGCGCGCCCGAACGCACGAGGATCGCGTTCGGCCCGACGACGGAGTAGTTGCCCCATTCGCCCGGGCCGAAGCTCATGTAGCGGGTTTCGCGGGCGACACCCTGGTCGTCCGTGAAGCTCGCCGGGAACGGCGCGTACTCGTCGCCCTGGAACATGCGGACGCGAACGTCCTGCGGCGCCCACACGCCGCGGCTCACCCGCACGTGGTCGAGGTAGCCCTGGTACGGGTACGGGACGCCGGCGACGCCGTCCTCGTTGTCCGCGCCCGCCCACACGTCGCGGCCGTTCTCGCCGACCGGCACGGTGAACGCGGTCGTCTGCGCGTCGGGCTTGCCGTTCAAGTAGAGCACCGCGTCCCCGGGCCGGTACGTCGCGGCCACGTGGGTCCATCGGTTCAGCGGCACCGCGTGGCTGCTCTCGAAGTACTGGCCGAAGCCGCCGCTCGGGTAGAAGCGCAGGTGGTTGTCCGGCGTGAGCCCGAGCCAGAAGCTCGTGCGGAAGTCGCGGCCCGCGATCGTCTGGTAGGGCCCGCTGCGCGTGGGTGCGATCCAGGCGTCGATCGTGAGCCCGCTCGCGAACCCGTCCGGCGTCGGCATCTGCGCGTAGCTGTCGTCGCCGGTCAACGACAGCGCCGTGTTGTCCGCCACGGGCGGGCCGGCGCCGCTCACCATCGTGCTGACGTCGCCGCCCACGTAGTAGCCGTAGTTGCGGTCCTCGACCAGGCGTTCGAGCCCGTCGTCCCGCACGTAGGTGGTCACGAGCTGCTGCGACGTCCACGCCGCTTCCATGTGGTCGTACTGCCCACCCAGGTACACGTTCGGCTTGCCCTGGTTGATGCGGTAGTTGGCGGCGATCTGGGCGGCGCTGCGCGCCTCGCTCCACAGGCGCATCTCGTCGAGGTAGCCCACCCACAGGTACGCGGGGAGGCCCGCTTCGCGGTCGGCGCCCAGCCGCAGGTCCGTGAGGTTCGTGCCCGGGGCGCCGAGCATCGTGGCGTTGGAGGCGTCGAGCGCGCCGTTCACGTAGATCCGGCTGCCGACGCCCGTCTGATACGTGGCCGCCACGTGCGTCCATCGGTTCAGCGGCACCACGGCCGTGCCCTCGAAGTACTGGCCGATGCCTCCGGTCGGATAGAACCGCACGTGACCGGCGGGCGTCACCCCCAGCCAGAAGCTCGAGGTGTAGTCGTTGCCGAAGATCGTGCGGAAGTCGGCCAGCGAGGTCGGGTACACCCAGGCCTCGAGCGTGTAGTTCGCGTTGCCCTGCATGCGCAGCTTGTTCGTGACGCTCAGGTACTGGTTCGCCATCGTCGGTGTGTTGAGCTTCACGGAGATCTGCGACAGCTGGGCGACGGAGGGTGTGGCGAACAGGGCCGCCAGCAGGACGAGCGGGATTCCTCGACGGAGCACGGACACCTCCCGGGTGGGACCAGACCTGGGTCGACGTTCCCTCGAGCATCGAGGCTACCAAGCCCCGCCCACGGCTTCACGTGGCAAGTTGCACGGTTCGCTGGTTGCCGAATTTCCCGCCGCGGGTTATCCATGCCCGCGAGTGCCCTGCCGCGATCCACCCTCCGCCCACCGAGGCCGCCATGGACTGGCTTTTCCCGCGCGAAGAAGACTTCTTCGCCCTGTTCCGCAAGCAGGCCGTGCTCGTGCGTTCGGGCTGCGACCAGCTCCACCAGATGATGTCGTCGTTCGACGACATCGAAACGCGCGCGAAGAAGCTGAAGGAAGTCGAGCACGAGGGCGACCTGGTCACGCACGAACTGTTCGAGCGGCTCAATCGCACGTTCGTCACGCCGCTCGAGCGCGAGGACATCCACGATCTGGCGAGCGGTCTCGACGACGTGCTCGACGCCGCCGAGGCCATCGGCAGCCGCATCCTGCTGTTCAACATCAAGCAGAGCACGCCCGACGCCGTGCGACTGACCGAGATCCTGCAGCGCAGCGGCGAGCAGATCGAGAAGGCCGTCGAGGGCCTGAAGGGCTTCAAGAACCTCAAGGCGTTCACGATCGAGATCAACCGCCTCGAGAACGAGGCCGACATCATTTCGCGCAACGCCGTGGCCGATCTGTTCAGCGGCCGCCACGACATGCTCGACGTGCTCCGCTGGAAGGAGATCTACGGCCGGCTCGAGAACGCCGCCGACCAGTGCGAGGACGTCGCCAACACGATCGAAGCCATCGTCCTGAAGAGCCGCTGATGTTCGGCCTGTCCTGGCTGGAGCTGTCGATCGTCGCGATCGCGCTGTTCTTCGACTACAGCAACGGCTTCCACGACGCCGCGAATTCCATCGCCACGGTGGTGAGCACGCGCGTGCTTTCGCCGAAGCAGGCCGTGGCGTGGGCCGCGTTCTTCAACTTCATCGCGTTCGCGATCTTCGGCGTGCACGTGGCGAAGACGATCGCCAAGGGCACGGTGGACCCCGCGGTGGTGACGCCGGGGCTCGTGCTCGCCGCGCTCGTGGCGGCCGTCGCGTGGAACATGCTCACGTGGTGGCTCGGCCTGCCCACGTCGTCGTCGCACGCCCTGATCGGCGGCTTCGTGGGTGCCGCGCTCGTGGCCGACGGGCCGAAGGCGGTGATCACCTCGGGGCTGATCAAGACCGCCACGTTCATCGTGGTCTCGCCGGTCGTCGGCCTGCTGCTGGGCTTCCTGTTCATGCTCGCCGTGATGTGGATCTTCCGACGATCGACACCGGCCGGCGTGGACACGCTGTTTCGGCGCCTGCAGCTGGTGTCGGCCGCGGCGTTCAGCCTGGGGCACGGCTCGAACGACGCCCAGAAGACCGCCGGCATCATCACCGCGTTGCTGTACTCGACGGGCCACCTGAAGGGCGAGTTCCAGGTGCCGTTCTGGGTGATCCTGTGCAGCTACGGCGCGATCGGCCTGGGCACGCTGTCCGGCGGCTGGCGCATCGTGAAGACGATGGGCATGAGCATCGCCAAGCTGCAACCCGTGGGCGGTTTCTGCGCCGAGACGGCGGGCTCGATCGCGCTGTTCGGCGCGAGCGCGCTGGGCATCCCCGTGTCGACCACGCACACGATCACGGGCGCGATCGTCGGTGCCGGCGTGTCCGCGAGCCACCGGCTGTCGGCGGTGCGCTGGGGCGTGGCGGGACGCATCGTGTGGGCCTGGGTGCTCACGATGCCCGCGGCCGCGGCGATCGCCGCCGTCACGTGGCTGGTCGTGAGCGCGTTCGGCATCCGCTGACGCCGTCGCGCGCCGACCCCGCGGCCGTGGCGCGCCGGCCGTTCAGTGGGCTTCGCCGCCCATGAGCCGCTCCGGCAGGAAGTAGCTGGCCGCCACGAACGCGAAGATGCTGTACGAGATCCACGGCGACACGAACGCCAGCGGCACCGTGGACGCGTAGAGCCCCAGCGACACCAGGTTCTTGCGCAGGATACCGCGGTGGTAGCGCACACGCGCTTCGTCGTGCGCGTGCTGGCGGATGAGCACCGCGCGCAGGAGCACGAACCCCACCGCGCACATCGCGAACACGCCGCCGTAGACCGCCGCCGGAAGCGAGGCCGTGTGGTGCTCGCCCACGAACGCGGTGGTGAACGGGATGAGCGACATCCAGAACAGCAGGTTGTTGTTGGCCCAGAGCAGCCGCGCGTCCGAGTGCTTCGCCGCGTGAATCAGCTGGTGGTGATTCACCCACATGATGGCCACGATCAGGAAGCTGGTGCCGTAGCTGACGTACATGGGCGTCTGCTCCAGCAGCGCCCGCAGCGACGGCTCGTGCGGCACCTTGAGCTCGAGCACCATGATCGTGATGATGATGGCGATCACGCCGTCGCTGAACGCCTCGATACGGTTGGTGGGCATGGCTTCTCCGGATGCCGGCGCGCGGCCGGGACGCTCCCGGCGCTTTCGCGTCGCGGGACGATAGCCGACGCGTCAAGCCCGCGCGCCGCCGAAGCCGTCCGACGCGCGCGAACGGGAGCCCGCATGCCCGAACTGCCCGACATCACGCTGTACGTGGAGCACCTCGAACGCCGCCTGGCCGGGCGCACGCTCGAGCGCGTGCGCGTGCTGGGCCCGAACCTGTTGCGCACAGCGTTACCGCCGCTCTCGGACGTCGAGGGCCGCGCCGTGGTCGGCGTGCGACGCATGGGCAAGCGCATCGTGCTCGCCACCGAAGGCGGCCCACGGCTGGTGCTGCACCTGATGGTGGCGGGCCGCCTGCACTGGCGCGCGCCCGGCGCGAAGCTCGGTGGCCGCTCGGCGCTCGCCGCGTTCGACTTCGCGCACGGCACGCTCACGTGGACCGAGGCGAGCACGCGCCAGCGCGCCTCGCTGCACGTGGCCGCCGACGAGGCGGCCGTGGCCGCGCTCGACCCGGGCGGCCTCGAACCGCTCGCGTGCGACGCGGCCGAGTTCGCCGCGCGATTGCGGAGCGAGGACCACACGCTGAAGCGCGCGCTCACGGACCCGCACTTGTTCTCGGGCATCGGCAACGCGTTCTCGGACGAGATCCTGCACGCCGCGCGGCTGTCGCCGTTCAAGCGCACGTCGCAGATGGACGACGACGAGGTGGCCGCGCTGCTCGCCGCCGTGCGCGACGTGCTGACCACGTGGACCGAGCGGCTGCGCGCCGAATGCGGCGACGCGTTCCCCGAGAAGGTGACCGCGTTCCGGGACGGCTTCGCCGTGCACGGCCGCTACCGGCAGCCGTGCCCGGTGTGCGGCGCGCCGGTGCAGCGCGTGCGGTACGTGGAGAACGAGATGAACTACTGCGCGCGTTGCCAGACCGCCGGCCGGCTGCTGGCCGACCGCTCGCTGTCGCGACTGCTGAAGAGCGACTGGCCGCGCACGCTCGAGGAGCTGGAGGAACGCCGCGGGCGGTGAACGCGGGCGTCCCGGTCCGGGAAGCCGCTTGCCTTCCGCCCCCACCCGGATCGATGCTCCGCGCCTTCCACCGTCCCGGAGCCCCCGATGCACGAGATGAGCCTTGCCGCCGAGATGTACCGCGTCTGCCGCGCGCAGCTGGAAGGTCGCCCGGCGCGCATCGAGCGCGTGGTGGTGGCGGTCGGCGAACTCTCGGCGGTGGAGCCCGACCTGCTGCGCTACGCGTGGGAGGCGCTCGTGGTGGACACGCCCGACGCGGGCGCGAAGCTCGACATCGAGTGGCACCACGCGCGCCAGACGTGCGAGGCCTGCGGCGAGATCCGCGAGCACGTGAGCGGCAGCTGGCTCAAGCTGTGCCCCAGGTGCGAACGCCCGCTGCGCATCGAGGGCGGGCAGGAACTCGACGTGATGCGACTGTCCTTCGTCCCGCTGGACCCTTCCGGAGCACCGACACCGTGACCGAGCTCGACGTCCGTCAGCGCATCCTCGCCGCCAACGAAGCCGCCGCCGCGCAGGTGCGCGGCGCGCACCGCACCACGCTGGTGGCCAATCTCATCTCGTCGCCGGGCTCGGGCAAGACCACGCTGCTCGAAGCCACCGCCGCGCGGCTCAAGCACAAGATGCGGCTGGGCGTGATCGAGGGCGACATCGCCACCGAGCGCGACGCCGACCGGCTGCGGCGGCTCGGCGTGCCCGCGCACCAGATCCTCACCGGCGGCGCGTGCCATCTCGACGCGCGGCAGGTGCAGACCGCACTCGACGTGGCGAAGTTCGGCGAGCTCGACGTGTTGCTGGTGGAGAACGTGGGCAACCTGATCTGCCCCACCTCCTACGACCTCGGCGAGGACTTCAAGGTGGTCGTGCTGTCGGTGACCGAGGGCGAAGACAAGCCGTTCAAGTACCCGGCGATCTTCAGCCGCTCCGACGTGGCGGTGATCAGCAAGATCGACCTGCTGCCGCACGTGACGTTCGGCATGGACGAGGTGCGCCAGCAGGTCCGCGCGCTGCGGCCCGACGGCGTGCTGCTGGAGCTGTCGGCGCGCACGGGCGAAGGCATGGACGCGTGGTGCGCGCTGCTCGAGCAGCGGCTGGCGGCGAAGCGGGCGACCGCGCCCTGCTGACGGCGGGCCCGCCCGCCCACGACCACGGGCCGACGCGGTCGGGGGCCACGGCGTCGCGGCCGCCGCGCGCATGGCAACCGCGATGGTCGCCTGCGATCCACGCTCTCCGGAACGACCAGTGGCCGGGCGACG
>JBGAOB010000025.1:0-26536 GCA_044222045.1 Candidatus Eiseniibacteriota bacterium | reverse complement strand
CCCCGGGTTCGTCCGCCCCCGGTGGAGCAGCGTCACGTCGTGCCCCGCCGCGAGCGCGGCGTCCACGGTCGCGCGGCCCAGGAACAGGGTGCCTCCCAGCACCAGCAGCTTCATCGCGCTCCCTCCGACCGCGGCCTGGCCGCCGTCCCCCGCGGTCGCGCCGCCTCGCGGTGCGCCCGCTCGAAAAGCCGCGACGCGCCGGCCCGCACGGGCGCCGGCGCGTCGCGAACGTTCACACGGTCACTGCGCGGGCTTCGCGAAGACGTCCGCCGCCACCGTGCCGTTCAGCTTCACCGACTTCACCTTGCCGTCCATGAACGGCTGCCCGTCGAGGAACGCCTTCGACGTGCGCGGCATCTGCAGACCGCCCTCGGCGGCCCAGTCGGAATAGATCTCGGTCATCTTGGCGATGCCGTTCGGGCCCTCGCCCTGGAACTCCATGCCGGCCAGCTGGCCGGTGGCGTCGAACAGCAGCACCCAGTCACGCACCTTGTCGCTCTTCACGAGCGCGGCGGCGTAGGACTTGCCGTCCACCGTGCGCGGTTCGTCGAGTGCCGTCACCTCGAGCGACGCCGCGTGCCCGAACACGTTGTACGGCGAGCGCTCCCAGTCCTCGGCCAGGCTCTCGGCGGCCTTGGGGTTGTCCTGGATCTTGCCCATGGCCGACATCCAGCCGCTCTTGCCGTCGAAGCCCTGCTTCATCTCGCCGAACGGCAGCTTCTGGATCGTGAGCCGCTTGTCGGGCAGCACCCACGTCTCGGTCATGTCCAGGCTCAGCGACTGACCCTGGATGCTGAGCGTGGCGGACTGCTCGGTGACCACGCTCTTGACGGCGGCCCACGCGGCGCTGCCGCCCGCGAGCTGCGCGGCCTTGTCGAGCATGGCCTTGCCCTTCGCGAGCGCCTCGGGCGACGACTTCACGTTCGCCATCTTCGACGGGGGCGGCGGGATCGTGATGTCCACGCGCTCCACCGACATGCCGGCGCTCTCGAGCGGGCGGTCGAAGTCCTTCTCCTTGCCCACGATGATCGCGACCTGCGCTTCGGGCTGGATCTTGCGCTTCGCCGCCGCCAGCACGCTCTGCGCCGTGACCTGGTCGAGCGCCTTCTGGTAGCGGTCCAGGAAGTCCGCCGGGTAGCCCAGCACCTCGTAGTACGCGGCGCGGAACAGCACCTGGCTCGGCTCGGCGAAGTTGAACACGAAGCCGTTCACCACCGCCTGCTTCGCGATGTCCATCTCGGCGTCCGACAACGGCGCCTCGGTGACCTTGCGCACTTCCTGCCGCAGCAGGTCGAGCGCCACCATCGTGGACTCGCTCTTCGTGAGCGAGAACGCGATGAACACGCCGGGCTTCAGGAAGTCGGCGCCCGAGTTCGCGCCGGTCGCGTACGCGAGGCCGCGCTTCGTGCGGATGAGGTTGAACAGGCGCGACGAGAAGCCCCCGCCCAGGCCCTGCTCCAGCACCTGCATGGCGGCGTAGTCGGGGTCGTCCACACGGAATCCCATCTGGGCGAGCACGATGCCCGACTGCGTCACGTCGGTCTTCGGCGCGTACACGAGCCGCGGCTTCACGCTCGTGGGCACCGGCGGCAGCACCGGCGCGGGCGTGCCACTCTTCTTCCAGTCCCCGAACGAGGCGGCGAGCCACTTCTTCATGTCGGCGGACTTGAAGTCGCCGTAGATCGCGAAGTACGCCCGCTCCGGCACGAACACCTGACCGTGCAGCTTCTGGCAGTCCGCCTTCTCGATCGCCTCGACCGTGGCGTACTCCGGCTTGCGCGCCCAGTAGCTGCCCGTGCCGAACGTCGCCTCCTGGGCGGTGCGCTGCAGGATCGGGAACATTTCGTCGTTCCGCCCCGCGATCTCGCGCCGCATGCCCACCTTGGCGAGTTCGATCTTGTCGTCGGGGAACGCCGGGCGGCGCACCACGTCGGCCCACAGGCCCACGACCTCGGCCGTGTTCTCGGTCAGGCAGCGGAACCCGCTGCTGCCGAACTCGGCGCCGAGCCCGGTGTTGATGCTGGCGCCGATCGACGCGAGCCGGTCGTCGAGCCAGTCGCCGGCGTGCGTGGCGGTGCCGCCCGAGCGCACGACCTCGCCGGTCAGGCTCGCGAGCCCCACCTTCTCGTTCGGCACGAGCGCCGGACTGCTGCGGAAGTACACGGTGCCGCGCACCACCGGCAGGTCGTGATTCTCGAGCAGGTACACGACCGCACCGTTCGGAAGCACGTAGCGCTCGGGCTTCACGGACGGGATCTTGCCGATCGGCGGCGTGACGATGTGGCTGGGGTCGTACTTCGAAACGTCGGCCGCGTGCGCGGACAGCGCGACCGCCAGGCCGAGCGCCGCGGTGAGCAGCGCGCGAACGATGCGATGGTTCTTCACGTCAGCGCCCTCCCTCGGCGGAAGCCGTCTTGGGGTTCTGGATCATGGCCACGGTGCGGTTGCTCTTGCGCATGGCCTTCGCGAGCACGGCCTGCAGGTCGGCCGGCGCCAGGGATTGCACCCGCTCCTGCTCGCGGAAGAACTGCCGCCAGTCGCCGTACAGCATCTGCGCCTGCGCGAGCTCGCCCGCCAGGTTGCCGTTGTCCTCGACCGCGCCCACTTTGCCGGAGCGCACGCGCACCTTGTAGCCCGCGAGTTCCGCGTCCGTCAGCGGCTTGCCCGCCATCGCGGAGTCGATCACCGCGTAGGCCGCCTGCTCCACGGCCACGGGGTCCTGCCCCGCCGCCGGCACGATCACCATGCCCAGCAGGTTCGGGTACTTCTCGCCCGGGAAGCCGGTGAACATCTGCACCGTCGTGGCGATCTTCTGCTCCTTCACGAGCGCCTTGTGCAGGCGCGAGTAGTCGCCGCCGCCCAGCAGGTCGGCCGCGGCCTTGTACGCGGCGTAGGTCGGGTCACTCGCGGCCGGGATGTGCCAGCCCACGAACACGAACGGCTGCGCCGTGTCCTCGAGCACCACGCGGCGCTCGCCCTGCTGCTCGAGCTCCACGGTGTCGAGCGGCGGCGGCGCCGGCGCGTCGGAGATGGCGCCGAAGTACTTCTCGGCCATCGCGCGCACGTCGGCCAGCTTCACGTCGCCGACCACGCACACGGTCATGTTCTTGGCCACGTAGTTGCGCTTGAAGAACTCGGTGCCCTCGGTGCGTGTGAAGCTCTTGAGGTCGGACGGGTAGCCGATGCCGCCGAACCCGTACGGGTGCGCCGGGAACGCGGCCATGATGAACTCGAGGAGCAGCCGGCCCGTCGGCGACGACTCGTAGCGCATGCGGCGCTCCTCGTACACCACGTCGCGCTCCTTGTAGAACTCGCGGAAGACCGGGTCCACCATCGCGCCGGCGTGCATGGCCGCCCACAGCTCGAGCCGGTTCGACGGCAGCGAGTAGAAGTAGGCGGTGATGTCGTTCGCCGTGAACGCGTTGATGCCCTGCCCGCCCGCCTGCTCGATCACGCGCGTCGCGGCGTTCGGGTCCACCTCGGCGGCCGCGGCGGCCTGCGCCTCGGCGAACGCCTTCTGCAACGAAGCCAGCTTGCTCGCGTCCGCACGGGCACCCTTCGCCTGCTCTTCGCGGTAGGCCTGGTAGGCGCGCTCCTCGGCCTCGAACAGCGGCTTCTCGACGGCCCAGTCCTTCGAGCCCACGACCGTCGAACCCTTGAACGCCATGTGCTCCATCATGTGGGCGATGCCCGTGGTGCCGACCGCGTCGTTCGCCGAGCCGGAGTTGACCACGGTGAAGAAGCTGAACACCGGCGCCTGGTGGCGCTCGACCACGATGAAGCGCAGGCCGTTGGACAGCGTGAACTCCTGGACCTGCTTCTCGAGCGTCTCGAGCCCGGTGCGAACGGGCCTGGCGACGGGGACACCCTTGGTTGCCGGGGCCGCGGCTGAGACGCCCGCGGTGAGCACCAGCGCGGCACACAGTGCCAGCGCCGGGCGCAGACGGGGCGACATGCGATCCTCCTTGATGAAGCGTGGCGTGAGGCAGGGGGCGATACCAAAACGGCGGCACTATCCCCCACGTACCGGCCCCCGCCAAGCGGGACGCGGCCCCGTGGAACGAGCGCGGCGGACGATTGGACGGACGCGGGCGACGCACCGCCTCCGTCGGCCCGGGTCGCGCGGCCATCGGCGCCCCGCGCGCCGGCGGCGGCGACCGGCACCGTTCGCGCACGGCGTACCTCGGCGGGAGAACGCCGCCCGCGCACGGGGGATCCGCCCGGTCCACGGCACCGGTCCGGCCGCCCCGCGCCCACGCACGCCGCAGGCGAGAGCGGGCCCCGGTCGATGGCCCGGGGCCCGCGGTGCTACGAACGTCGGAGTACTGGGGTCAGACGCTGCGCGCGAGCAGCTTCGCCATGTTCGTCTGCTCCCACGTGAACGACGGCTCGCTGCGGCCGAAGTGGCCGTACGCCGCGGTCAGGCGGTAGATCGGACGACGCAGCTTGAGCGCCTTGATGATGCCGGCCGGCGTCAGGTCGAAGTGCTTGCGGACCAGGTTCGTGAGCTTGTCGTCGCTCACCTTCCCGGTGCCGAAGCTGTCCACCATGATGCTCACCGGGTGCGCCACGCCGATCGCGTACGCCAGCTGCACTTCGCAGCGGTCGCACAGGCCCGACGCCACCAGGTTCTTGGCGACCCATCGCGCCGCGTAGCTCGCCGAGCGGTCGACCTTGCTGGGATCCTTGCCCGAGAACGCGCCGCCGCCGTGGCTGCCCATGCCACCGTACGTGTCGACGATGATCTTGCGGCCGGTCAGGCCGGTGTCGGCCATCGGGCCGCCCTTCACGAACGCGCCCGTCGGGTTGATGTGGAACTTGACCGGCTTGTCCTTCTTGACCAGGCGCTTCGGCAGAAGCGGGTTGATCACGTGCTGGATGACGTCCTTGCGGATCTTCGCCTGCGAGATGCCCTCGGCGTGCTGCGACGACACCACGACCGTGTCGATGCGCACGGGGCGGTCGCCGTCGTACTCCACCGTCACCTGCGACTTGCCGTCGGGACGGAGGTAGCCGAGCTTGCCGTTGCGACGCACCTTCGCGAGCTGGCGCGTGATGCGGTGCGCGAGCGTCAGCGGCAGCGGCATCAGTTCGGGCGTCTCGTTGCAGGCGAAGCCGAACATCAGGCCCTGGTCGCCGGCGCCGCCCGTGTCGACGCCCATCGCGATGTCGGGCGACTGGGAGTCGAGCGTCACCATGACGGCGCAGGTGTGGCTGTCGAAGCCGAACTCGGCGTTGTTGTAGCCGATCTCGCCGATGACCCGGCGCACCAGATCGGGGATCTCGACGTACGCCTTGCTGGTGATCTCGCCGGCCACCACGGCGAGGCCGGTGGTCACCAGCGTCTCGCAGGCCACGCGGCTCATCGGGTCCTTCGCGATGAGCGCGTCGAGGACCGCGTCGGAGATCTGGTCGGCGATCTTGTCGGGGTGACCTTCGGTGACGGATTCGGACGTGAACAGATGACGCGCCATGAATGCTCCTCAGGGGATCCTGCGTCGCAGGGCCTCGTGCCCGCGAACACGGGGAGTGTCCGGGTCGGCGGGAAACGTCAGCTGCGCTTCTCCGCCAGACGCCGCTTGAATTCGTCGATGCTCGTGATGTCGGTCGGGTCCACCCCGCCGAGCAGCGCGAGGTGAAGGCTCACGTGGTCGCCCATCTGCACCAGCGAGGCCATCCGGGCGAGCCGGCTGTCTCCCACCGAGTGCAGTTCGTGCACGGCCGCACCCTGGCGGGCCGCGTACTCCGCGGTGAGGTCCAGCCGCAACGTCGATTCGGCCGAATCCTCGCGATCCCGAAGGACCACCACGGCGATCGTGTCGTGAGCGGGTTTGGGACGCTGCCAGCCGACGATCTCGTTGTGGTTCAGCTCGGGGACCACCGCGGAATGGGCGTGGAGCTTAGCATTTTCGTTGAGCTGCTGTCGCCACCGCACGGCCACGGCGGCCATGGGGCCGCCCCCCGAATACACGAGCACGGCCCGGCCCGCGAGCGCCCGCGCGAGCTGCTTCGCGGGATTGCGCGACTCGGGCACGGCCGTGCCCAGCTCGGCGTTGCGTTTTGCCAGCAGCGAGGCCGCCGCGCGCCAATCCGGCGCGGGGTCGTCGGCCCAGCCCAGCGCCGCCGGCAGCCGCGACACCGGCACCCACGCATGGAACAGCGCGGCGCGCGGGGGCATGCCCGACGGCACCGGCACGAGCGCCCAGCCGTGCTCGACGGCCTTCGCGGCGAGCGCGCCGCCCGAGGCCAGCGCCACCGCCGGCACGCCGCGGCGCGCCGCTTCGTCGGCCAGCGAAAGCGTCTCCTCGGTGTGGCCCGAGTTGCTCGAAAGCAGCGCCAGCGACGCGCGCGTGACGCACGCCGGCCAGCGATAGTCGCGCACCACCAGCATCGGGCGCGGCATCCGGTCCGCGTACAGCGCCGCGGTCAGCTCGCCGGCGATCGCGGAGCCGCCCATGCCGCCCACCGCGAGCAGGTCGGGTGCCGCCACGGGGGGGCGCCAGGGATGCGCGTCGCTGCTCGCGAGCGCCTCGGTGATGTGGTCGGGCAGCGCGTCCACCAGCGCCGCCATGCCGCGCGGGTCGCGCGAGCCGTACGGAGGATCGAGCGAAACAGGGGTCATCGAGGGATCCGGAGTTCAGGAGTGGGGGTGCAGGGTGCCGGCGGAGGCACGTTCGAAGGCGAGGTAACTGGGCAGCAGGGTGTCGACGCGGTCGCGCACGAGCCGGCGCACGACGGTCGAGGTGGGAGCGGCGAGCGCCTCGGTCGCGATCTCCTCCGCCACCGACGCGCGCACGCTGCGGACGGCCGCCTTCACGCGCGGCAGGTCGAAGCACGACGTGGACAGCTCGTCCACGCCGAGCCCCACGAGCAGGACGGCGGTGTGCGGGTCGCCGGCCATCTCGCCGCACACACCCACCCACCGGCCCTTCGCGTGCGCGGTCTCGACGGCGCGGCGGATGCTGCGCAGCACGGCCGGGTCGAGCGGCTCATACAGGTGCGAAAGGCGTTCGTTGTCGCGATCCATGGCGAGCGTGTACTGGATCAGGTCGTTCGAGCCGATCGAGAAGAATGCCGCGTGCTCGGCGAGCGCGTCGGCCATCCACACGGCGCTCGGCGTCTCGATCATGATGCCCACCTCGAGTTCGCGGTCGTACGGCAGACCCTCGCGGTCGAGGTCGGCCGTCACCTCGGCGCACAGGGCGCGGGCGTTCAGCAACTCGTCCACGCTCGACACCATGGGGAACATCATGCGCACGCGCCCGTGCGCGCTCGCGCGGTAGATCGCGCGGATCTGCGCCCGGAACATGTCCGGGTTCTTGAGCGCCAGGCGGATGCCGCGCAACCCGAGGAACGGGTTCGTCTCGTGCGTCATGCCCAGGTAGCTGGCCACCTTGTCGCCGCCCAGGTCCATGGTGCGCAGCACCACGGGGCGGCCGCGCATCCGCTCGGTGACCTGGCGGTACGCCTGGTACTGCTCCTCCTCGCTCGGCACGTCGAGGCGGTTCAGGTAGAAGAACTCGGTGCGGAACAGCCCGATCGCCTCCGCGCCGGCCGCGAGCGCCACCTCGACGTCGGACGGCAGCTCCATGTTCGCGCCCAGCTCGATCGTGCGCCCGTCCAGCGTGACCGCGGGCAGCGCGCGCATGGTGCCGAGCGACTCGGTGCGCAGCCGCTGCCGCTCGATGCGGGCGTGGTACAGCGTCACCACGTCCGGCGACGGGTTCACCACGATCGCCCCGGAGTAGCCGTCCACCGCCAGCGTGTCGCCCGGCTGGATCTGCGCCATCGCCTCCTTCGCGCTGACCACGGCGGGAATGCCGCGGCCGCGCGCCACGATCGCGCCGTGCGACGTGCGCCCGCCCACTTCGAGCACGAACGCGAGCACGCGCTCGCGCGGCAGCACCGCGACGTCGCTCGGGCCCAGGTCGTGCGCCACCACCACGGCGGGCGCCGGCAGTTCCTCGAGGTGACGCGTGCCCACGCCCAGCAGGTGCCGCAGCACGCGCCGGCCGCAGTCCACGATGTCGGCCCGGCGCTCGCGCAGGTACTCGTCCTCGAGCTTGTCGAAGTGCGCCGCGACGCGGGCCATGTGATTGCGGAACACCCACGCGGCGTTGCGGTGACCGTCACGCACGCCGCGCTCCACGTCGTCCACCAGCTCCGGATCGCCGAGGATCAGCAGGTGCGCGTCGTAGATGCGCGCCTCCTCCTCGCCCAGCTCGGCGGCGATGCCGTCGCGGATCGTCGTCAGTTCGCGACGGGAATCGTCGAGCGCCGCATGGAACCGCTGCAGCTCGGCGTCCACGTCGGCGGCCGCGATCTCGATCTCGCGCACCGCGAAGTTCTCGCTCTCGAGCCGGTGCACGGGCCCGACGGCCAGCCCCGGCGACGCGCCGATGCCCTGCAGCGTCACGGTTCGCCTCCGAACTTCCCGTCCACGAGCTCGCGGATGGCTTCCAGCGCCTCGCCGGCATCGGGCCCGTCGGCCTTCACCAGGATCGTCGCGCCTTCCTCGGCCGCCAGCATCATCACGCCCATGATGCTCTTGCCGTTCACCTCGAGATCGTCGCGCGACACGCTCACGTTGGCCTTGTAGCGCGAGGAGGTCTTCACGAACAGCGCGCAGGCCCGCGCATGCAGGCCGAGTTGGTTGCGAATGACGAGCTGGATCTCCGGCACGACCGTCTCCCTGGTGACCTTCAGCGCAATCCCGACGCAAGCACCGCCAGCACGCCCAGTCCCAGCGCCCACTGCGTGGGCGAAGGACGCGCGCGCGTCGCGGTGACCAGACCCAGTCCCAGCCCACCGGCGAGCGCGAACTGCAGGCCCGGGGCCCGCGGCTCGCCTCCCGGCGCCAGGCACAGCGCCACCACCACACCCACGGCGGCGCTCCCTCCCCACTGCAGCCACGACACCGCGCGCTCCAGCTTGAGCCGCAACGAGTCACCCAGCACGAGCGGTCCCAGGCGATAGCCCCAGCCCACGCCGGCGAAGCGCACGCCGAGGTGGCCGGCAGCGTAGCAGGCCACGAGCGCGAATGCGCCCCAGCCCTCGCCCGGGCGCGACATCGCGAGTGCGAGCCCGATCACCGCCGCGAACGGGCGGAGCGAAAACCAGTACAGGCGGTCGCCGAGCGCCGCGAGCGCCGAACCGAGCGCCGTCTTCACGCGCGCCACGCCGGCCGCGTCGGGCGTACCCGTGTCGGCGCGCCGCTCCTCGAGCGATGCCACCGCGCCCAGCGCGAGCGACGCCAGCGTGGGCTGCGTGTTGAAGTACGCCGTGTGCTCGGCGAGGCGTTCGCGCCGCACCGCCGCGTCCGGGTAGAGCACGCGCAGCGCCGGTTCCAGCGCCCACGCCCAGCCCGCGCCCTGCTGGCGCTCGAAGTTCCACGTGGCCTGCAGCGCGTTCGCGCGCAGCGCCATCACGAACCGCGTCCACGCCCCGATGCGGCCGCTCACGAGCCCGCTCCCATCACGCTGATCAGCCACGCCACCACGAGCGCGGCGGCGAACGCGCCCACGCGCGCGAGGCGACGGTTCACGAACGCGTGCAGCAGCTGCGCGAGCCCGAAGCCGATCCACAGCGGCTGCAGCACGAGCCAGGCGTGCGACAGCCGCACCGAGTGGTGCACGAGCAGCCAGCGCCCCGCGCCCACGCCGAGTGCCAGGCCGACCGCCGTCAGCGCCAGCGCCACGCCGAACGCGAGCGCGATCGCCGCCCCGTGCGCCTGCCCGAGCGCGCCTTCGCGGCCCTCGCGCAGCTCGCGTTCGCACCAGCGCGCGAGTCCCTCGTTGCGGCGGCGCTGCCACTTCAGCACGGGCACGCCCGCCACCGCGGCCAGCATGCCCGCGAAGCAGCCGGTGAGCACGCATGCGGCGCGCACGACCTCGTACGCGTTGCCGTGCGCCAGCGCCAGCGCGGTGCCCGTGCCCACCACGCCGCCCACGGCGTAGTCCTCGGGCGTGCGTGCGCCGATCGGCAGCGTGCACGCGGCCAGCACCTGCAGCACCACGCCCACCTCGAGCGCGGTCTGCACGTCGCCCCACAGCACGCCGAGCACGGCCGCGGTCACGAGCGGCTGCGAGATCAGCGTCTGGCCCACGGGCGTGGCGTCGAGCGAGGCGATCGCTCCCGTCAGCAGCGTGCCGGCGACGGCGGGCGTCGGATTCACGGAACGAGCGCCGGATCCAGGCTGGTCAGCGGCACCGCGTGCGACGCGGGCACGTCCTGCACGTCGAGCGCCACGCCGCGCTGCAGCAGCGCGCGCGCCGCGCGGCGGTCGGCGTCGTCCAGGTAGACGTACTCGTTCACCTTCTCCTTGCCGGGCGCGTAGTGCAGCCCGCCCACGTTCCACCGGACCGGCGCCGCGCCGGCCTCGATCAGCCGCAGCGCGGTGACGAGGTCGCGCACCAGCAGGAAAGCACCACCCGCCGCGGACGCCTCGGTGGCCCAGGCCGCGGCGGCTTCGGCCACGGTCACCACCTTCACGTCCACGCCCGGGGCGCTCGCGCCGTACAGCTCGCGCTCCCACGGGTCGGCGGCCGCCGCGTCGTCCACCACCCAGATGCGATCGGGGTCCAGGCGCCCGCCCCACGCCACCAGCACCTGCCCGTGGATCAGGCGGTCGTCCACGCGGCAGAGCGTCCAGCTCATGGCGCGGGGCTGCGCTGCAGCCGGATGCTGTCCTGCGCTTTCTGGCGCAGGCGCTCGCCGAGGTCCACCGCGCCCAGGCGTTCGCGATTGTGCAGGTAGTCGAGCAGCGCCGGCAGGTTGACGCCGGTGAGGATCAGGATCTCGCCGCGGCCGCGCGCCGCCGCGAGCCCGCACGTGTGGCACGAGCCGCCCCAGAAGTCGGTCAGCACGAGACCGCCGTGGTCCCACGCGGTCACCTCGCGCTCGATCGCGTCCTCGAGCGCCTCGCGCGACAGGCCCTCGTTCGACAGCACGTGCACGCCCTCGATCGGCCCGTACACCTTCTCGGCCGCCCGCAGCAGCGCGGAGGCGAGATCGGCGTGCATCACCAGCAGCGCCGGAACGGCGTGCGCGGGGGCGCGCAGCGAGCCCGGCGCGCCCGGAGACGCGTCGCTCATTCGGTGTCCTCCCGGACCCACGAACGCGCGGCCACCTTGCGCTTCATGATGTCGAGCATGTGCTGGTTCAGCTTCTCGGCGGGCGACTGGCCCCCGTACGCCTTGACCAGGTAGTGCAGGGCGATCACCTCGGCGATCACGGTGATGTTCTTGCCGGGCGTGATCGGCACCTGCACGAGCGGGATCTCGGCGCCCAGCATCGTGGTCTTCTTCTCGTCGAGGCCCACGCGCTCGTAGTCCTCGTCGTTCGACCACTCGCGCAGGTTCACCTCGACCTCGATGCGCTTCTGCAGGCGGATCGAGCGGATGCCGAAGATGCTCTGCACGTCGATGATGCCCAGCCCGCGGATCTCCATGTGGTGCCGCAGGAGCTGGTTGCCCGTGCCGATCAGCACGTCGCCGTGGCGGCGCGTGATCGTGACCACGTCGTCGGCGACCAGCCGGTGCCCGCGCTCCACCAGGTCGAGCGCGGTCTCGGACTTGCCGATCGCGCTTCGCCCCGTGAACAGCAGGCCGCAGCCGTACACGTCGACGAGCGAGCCGTGCACCGTCACCGACGGCGCGAACATGTGGTCGAGGTAGCTCGTGAGCGAGTGGATGAACGGCGTGGTGCTCTGCGGCGTGCGCAGCACGGGGCAGCCGGTCTCGTTCGCGCGCTTGATGAGGTACGGCGGCACCTCGAGGCCCTTGCACACGACCACCACCGGCATCGTGAACTGGAACAGCCGGTCGATCGCCTCGCGCACGTCGCCCGGCGACAGCGTGGCCATGTAGGTGAGTTCGGTCTGCGCGAGGATCTGGATGCGCTCGGGCAGGAAGTTCTCGACGAAACCCATCAACGCCATGCCGGGGCGGTTGATGTCGCTGACCGTGATCTCCCGCTGCGAGGCGAGGGATTCGGTGAGGAGCTCCAGCTGGAGCTCCTCCCGCTGGTCCTCGTAGAGGCGGGCGATGCCGAGCGTCTTCACTCGAGGTCGTCCTCGACGGGCTCGGCCGCCACTTCGCGCCCGTTCAGGCCGCGCAGGCCCTCCGTGCGGCGCCGGTCCACGCGCTTGTCCTTGAGGCGGCGGAGCGAGTGCTCCAGGCGGTCCGCCGCGAGCGTGATCGCCTCGGAGGCGTCGTTCGCGGTCTCGGTGCTCACGAGGTTCTGGCTCTTCAGCCGCAGCGTGATCTCGGCCACGTGCCGGCTGGTCTTCTCGCGCGTCAGCACCACCTGCGCCTCCAGGATGTCGCGCGCGAACTTCTGCAGTTTGTCCATCTTCTGCTGGGTGAGCTGCTGCAGCGAGGGTTCGAAATCGCAGTGACGGCCGGTCAGATGGATCTGCACGGGTGTCTCCCTCCGGTGCTCCCGAAGTCCCGGGATCCCGCGCACGGGCGCCGTCTCCCGGCGTTCCCGCCCGCGCGGGGCTCCGCTCTCACGGGCGCCCCTGGGCTTTCGCTCCGCCCGCGTCGCCCGGCCCGGTGTCCGGCCCGACCGGCGCGCACGGAACGACTCGCTACGCCACTCGCCGGCGGAACCGCGCCGGCAGGATGTTCAGCTGTTCGCGGTACTTGGCCACCGTCCGGCGCGCGATCTTGAGCCCCTTCTCGTGGAGCAGTTCGGCGATGCGCTGATCGGACAGCGGATCCTTCTTGTCCTCCTCGTCGATGAGGGTCTTGATGGTGTCCTTGGCCGCCCGCGCCGAGACGTCCTCCCCGTCCTCGGTCTCGAGGCCGCTCGAGAAGAAGAACTTCAGCTCGAACACGCCCCGCGGAGTCTGCACGTACTTGCCGCTGCACACGCGGCTCACGGTCGATTCGTGCATGTCGATCTGCCGCGCGATCTGCTGCAGCGTGAGGGGTCGCAGGAACGCGATCCCCTTGTCGAAGAACTCGCGTTGCTCGCGCACGATGCACGTCATCACCTTGATCATCGTGCGACGACGCTGCTCGATCGTCTGGATGAGCCACTTGGCGGAGTTCAATTTGCCCTGGATGTACTCGCGCGTCTGCTTCTCCTGCGCCGTCGCGTCGGACTTGCGCTTCTCCTTGATGACGCTCTCGTACGCCGACGAGATGCGCAGCCGCGGCACGTTGCGGTCGTTCAGCATGACCACGTACTCGTCGTCGACGCGCTCCACGAGCAGGTCCGGCACCACGTAACGCGGATCCTCGGCCGACACGGCCGTTCCCGGACGCGGGTTCAGCGTGGCGATTTCGTCGGCCGCGGCCTGCACGTCCTCGACCGTCACCTTGAGCAGGCGCGCGATCTCGGGGAACCGGCGGTTCACGAGATGGTCGAAGTGGTCGTGCACGATGCGCCACGCCATGGAGTCGCGGTCGCCGCGCGCGTCCATCTGGATCAGCAGGCACTCGCGCAGGTCGCGCGCGCCGACGCCGGCCGGCTCCAGCGCCTGCAGCACCTTCAGCACGGGCTCGAGCTGCTCCACGGGGCGACCGAGCGCTTCGGCGCAGTCCTCGAGCGAGGTCACGAGCCAGCCGCGGTCGTCGAGCGAACCCACGAGGAACTCGGCGATGTTCATGTGCTCGCCGGGCAGGTTCAGGAAGTGGAGCTGCTCGAGCAGGCTCTCGGCGAGCGTGGTGCGCGTGACCGGCACCTTCTCGAGGAACTCGATGCTCGTCTCGCTCTGCGGGACGTACGTGCGGTCGAGCGCACCGTCCTGCATGTACTCGCTCCAGTCGATCGGATCCTCTTCGCCCGGATCCTCCGCCTCGGCGTTCAACTGCTCGTCGGCCGTGTCGTCCTTGGCCATGTCTTCGTTGTCGGTGAGGTCGTCCACCTCCTCGAGCAACGGGTTCTGCATGATCTCCTGCTTCAGGATGGCCTGCAGTTCGAGGGTCGGCACCTGCAGAAGCTTCAGCGCCTGCTGGAGGCGCGGAGTCATGATGAGCGTCGCCTTCTGCTGCAGGCTCAGCGAGTGTTTCATCTCCATGGCGACAGGACTCCTAGAGGGTGAACCGATCGCCGAGGTAGTGCTTGCGAGCCACCTCGTTCTCGGCGAGTTCCCGGGCCGAACCCTGCAGCAGGGTCTTCCCTTCGTAGACGATGTACGCGCGGTCGGTGGTGTTCAGCGTCACCTGCACGTTGTGGTCGGTGATCAGTACGCCCAGCCCGCGCAGCTTGAGCCGGTGGATGATGTCCTGGATCTCGCTCACCGCGATGGGATCGATGCCCACGAACGGTTCGTCGAGCAGCATGAACGACGGCTGCCGCGCCAGCGACCGCGTGATCTCGACCCGCCGCCGCTCGCCGCCCGACAGCTTGTGCGCGTGGCGGTCGGCCAGGTGCGTGAGGTTGAGGTCGTCCAGCAGTTGCGCCAGGCGATCCTCGCGCTGCTTCGACGTCAGGTCCATGGTTTCGAGCACCGCGAGGACGTTTTCGCGCACCGTGAGCCGGCGGAAGATGCTGGGCTCCTGCGACAGGTAGCCGAGCCCGAGGCGCGCACGGCGGTACACGGGCTCCTGCGTGATGTCGCGGCCGTCGAGGCGGATCGTGCCGTGGTTCGGCCGCAGCAGGCCCACGATCATGTAGAACGTGGTCGTCTTGCCCGCGCCGTTCGGACCGAGCAGCCCCACCACCTCGCCACGGCGCACGTGGATCGTCATCTCGGTGACCACGCGGAACTTGCCGTACCAGCGTGTGAGGCCCTGCGCGACCAGCCCGACGTTCGGATCGAACTCCGGCGTGGCGGCCACGGGATCGGGCAGCACGGTGGTCATCGCGAGGTCCCCGCGGACTCGGGAGCCGGCGCCGGCGCGGCGGGCGCACCGCCCCGCGATTCGAGTACCGCGCCCGAACGCGCGCGCACGGTGGCGCGCACCTGGCTCTTGAACTCGAAGTGCTGCAGGTTCTGGTCGCTCTCGAAGCCCGTGCCCTCGAGCACGTCGCCCTGGCGCTCCACGCGCACGAGCCTGTCGGAGACGATCTTCTGCTCGCGGTTCAGGAACCGCAGCTCCTGCGTGGCCATGCGCGTGCCTTCGGACGTGGCCAGGCGCACGTTGCCGCGCGCCGTCATGTCGCGGGTGACCTGGTTGATCTCGCCGTCCGTGGCCAGCAGCTGCGACGACCGCGCGCCCTTCTCGTCGAAGAAATCCACGCGCACGCCGCGCGCCGTGATGAGGTTGCGCGACGTGTAGGTGGCGGCCTGGCGGGCGTACAGCGTCCACTGCGGGCGACCCTGGTCGGTCTCGGTGAGCACGAAGTCCATGACTTCCTGGTCGGGCAGCTCGCCCGAGACGCTCGGGCTGGCGTGTCGGCGGGCCGTGTCGCAGCCGGCCACGGCCGTCAGCGCGAGGATCAACGCGCCGGCCGCCGCCCAGCCTCCGAACCCTCCACGTCCAACACCGAGGCGCATGATCACCGTCCGGTCTCGAAGTGCACTGCGCTGCCGAAACACCGCGAACGGCACGCTAGCAGAGCGTTCAGGGCTGCTCAAGCACAGCCTGTGCCACGGAACTTACCACCCTGTCAGGCAACGGTATCGGCTTCACGAGCGCACTCCATGAGGTGCCAGAAAGCCGCTCGGGGCGCTCGCCGGCCGCGGTCGGCCGGCCGGGACGCGGCGCCGGTGGGAAGCCGGCGGCGTCGCGCACGCGTCGCGCGGCCGCGCGGACGCGCCCGGATCACAACCCGAGCGACTCCTGCGGCCCGCGGTAGAGCAGCCGCTCGCCGTCCCACACGGCCATCGGGTGGCGCACGTGCTCGCGCACCGAAGTCGCGTCCAGCAGGTGCACCACGCGCACGCCGCGCACCACGAGCGCGTCGGCGAGGAAGGCGCGATGGCACTCGTCGGGCGTGCGCTCGGCGCACATCACCGCGGTCGGCGCGCCGCGCGCCCACGCGACGAGGTCCGCGAGCGCCTCGGCGAACGCGGCACCCGCCATGTGCTCGGCGTAGCCGCGGAACGCCTCGTCGCCGAGCGCCACGTGCGGCGAATCGGGCGACGCCTCGCGCATGCCGCCCAGCGCCTCGGCGTGCCGGTAGGCGATTTCCTCCCGCTCGAGCGCCGGCCCGAGCGCGGCGCGGTCGAACTGCGGATGGCGGCGCGAGCCCGGCCAGCGGCGCACGTCGACGAGCCGGCGAATGCCGTGCGCGGCGAGCACGAGTGCGAACTCGTCGAACGTGCGGCTCGAGTGCCCGACGGTGTGGAGGGTGAGCGGCACCATGCCCCCACCCTACGACAGCGGCGTGCGCGCCGACGAGCGCGGCGCGGCGCTCTCCGGGCGAAGCATCGTGCGGACGCGGCGGGCACTTTCGGCTCGCCCCGGACGCGCGGCCGGGTCTAGGCTGCCCGCATGATCGCTCTCGTGCTCGCTTCCTCGCTGCTGCTGGCGCCGGCGACCCCGGCCTCGGCGGCCCCCGCGCGCACCCCGGTGCGTGCGAAGGCGGCCCCGGCGAAGTCCGCCGAGGTCCTGCCGTTCGTCGCCGACGACTGGCCGCGCGCCGTGGCGCTCGCCCGGTCGCGCAAACTGCCGCTGTTCGTCGAAGCCTGGGCCCCGTGGTGACACACGTGCCGATCGATGAGGGCCTACGTCTTCACGGACAAGTCCCTCTCGCGGCACGCCGGACGGTTCGTCTGGCTGAGCCTGAACTCGGAGAAGTCCTCGAACGCCCCGTTCGTGAAGAAGCTCGTCGTCTCGGCGCTGCCCACGATGTTCGTGGTGGACCCCGCCGACGAGCACGTGGCGGTGCGCTGGGTGGGTGGCGCGACGGCGGCGCAGCTCGACCGGCTGTTCGATGCCGGCGTGATCGCCGTGCAGGGCGGCGCGGCGGGTGACGCCGCGACGCAGGCCGTGGTGCGCGCCGACCGCGCGTACGGACTCGAGAAGTACGACGAGGCGATTCCCGCCTACGAGGAGGCGCTGAAGGCGGCGCCCGAGGGCTGGGCGGGCTACTCGCGCGTGGTGGAGGCGCTGCTGTTCGCGTACTCGCAGACCGACAGGCCCGAGCCGCTGGTGACGCTCGCGCGGTCGGCGCTGCCGAAGCTGCGCGGCACGCCGAGCGGCGCACTCGTGGCATCGAGCGGGCTGGACGGCGCCCTGCAGCTGCCGGCCGACCACGCCGGGCGCGCGGAACTCGTGAGCGCGTTCGAAGCCGCGTGCCGCGAGGCGCTCGCCGATCCGAAGCTGTCGATCGCCGGCGACGACCGCTCGGCGCTCTACTTCAGCCTGGAGGGCGCGCGCGACGACGCGAAGGACTCGACGGGGGTCGTGGCGCTGGAACGTGAACACGTCGCGATGCTCGAACGCGAAGCGGCCGTGGCGAAGACACCAGAGCAGCGCGCCGTGTACGACTCGCACCGGCTGTCGCTGTACCTGGAGCTCGGGACACCCGAGAAGGCCGTGCCCATGCTGCAGCAGTCCGAGCGCGACTTCCCCGGCGACTACAACCCGAACCAGCGGCTCGCGACCGCGTACAAGGCCATGAAGCGGTGGCCCGAGGCACTCGCGGCGAGCGACCGCGCGATGGCGAAGGCGTACGGCCCGCGGCAGTTCCTGCTGTACAACACGCGCGCCGACATCCTGCTGGGCATGGGCGACAAGGCCCGCGCGCGCGCGGTGCTGCAGGAAGCGCTCGGCAAGGCCGAGGCGATGCCCGAGGGCCAGCGTTCGCAGCGCACGATCGACGCCCTCAAGAAGCGGCTCGACGGACTCGGCTCCTGACGCCGGCCGACGGCCGAAGCACGACGCGCCCGCGGAGAGCGATCCCCGCGGGCGCGTTCGCGTGCGGCGCTCAGGCGCCGAACGGGTTCTCGTCCGCCGTCGGGCCGTAGATGCTCGGCACCTTGCCGCCGGTGGCGCGCACGTGCAGCGCCAGCTGCCCGCGGTGATGGATGTGGTGGTTCATCACGAACGACCGCAGCACCGCCACGCGCGGCATCGTCATCAGCGTGACGCCCCCGTTCTTGAGCGACCACGGGCCGAACATGGTGGCGTCGGAAGCCGCTTCGAGCGCGGCGCGCGCCGCCCGGACGTGCGCGTCGAACCGCGCGATCGCCTCGGCGCGGTCCTTCACCAGTTCGGGCGACGGCATCGGCGTCCCGCCGGGCGGCGCGAAGTCGATCTCGTCCTTGTTCACGGTCTCGGGCAGCCACGTCAGGATCTGGATCACGTGGGTCGCGAGTTGCCTCATCGAGTAGGCCCGCGGGTGCGGCTGCCAGTCGAGCTGGTCCTCGGGCAGGTGCTCGAGCAGCCTGCGGGTGGTGGCCATCTCGTGGTCGAACTCGGGGAGCATCGCGGCGCTGACGGACATGGGAACTCCTCGGGAAGGGGCCGGGCGGGGTCGTGCATGGAGTAGCGGACGGCCGACCGACCGTGCAAGCACGAAACGGCGAGCGACACGCGCCGCGCCCCGGGCACGAGGTGCCCGCGCGCGCTCCTACCCCGCGCGCAGGCAGTCGTGCAGGTGCAGCACGCCCACCGGGCGGCGCTTCGCGTCGAGCACCACCAGCGCCGTGATCGGGCCCTGCGGGCGCTGCTCCATCTGCCGCACGGCGGCGGCCACGAGCGCGTCGGGCGCGATCGTGCTCGGCGTGCGCGACATGATGTCGGTGGCGGTCAACGCCCACGGGTCGGGGTTCTTCACCAGGATCCGCTTGAAGTCGCCGTCCGACACGACGCCGGCGAGCACGCCCCGACCGTCCACGACGGTCGCGATCCCGAGGCGCTTGTCCATGATCTCCAGCATCACCTCGCGCAGCGTCGCGCGCTGGCCCACGCGCGGCAGCTCGTCGCCGCCGTGCATGAGTTCCTCCACGCGGCGCGACGCCGCCCGGCCGATGACGCCGCCCGGGTGCAGGAAGCGGAAGTCGTCGGCCTTGAAGCCGCGGCGCTCGAGCAGCGCCACCGCGAGGCAGTCGCCCATCACCTGCGTCAGCGTCACGCTCGTGGTGGGCGTCAGGTCCATCGGGCACGCCTCCGCGACCGGCCCGATCACCAGCGCCGCGGCGCTGCGCGCGCCGAGCGGCGAGCCCGCGCTCGCCACGATCGAGACGAGCGGGATGCCGTGGCGCTCCAGGTAGGGCATCAGCGCGAGCAGCTCCTGCGTCGCACCACTCTTCGACACGAACAGCGCCACGTCGCCCGCCGAGAACAGGCCGGCGTCGCCGTGCAGCGCGTCGGCCGGGTGCAGGAACACGGCGGGCGTGCCGGTGCTGGTGAGCGTGGCCGCCAGCTTGGAGCCGATCAGGCCGCTCTTGCCCACGCCCGAGACGATCACTTTGCCGCGGCAGCCGGCAAGCGTCTCCACGGCTCGCACGAACGACGCGCCGAGCTTCTTCTCGAGCCCCGCCACCGCACGCGCCTCGGCGCGCACCACGCCGCGCGCGATCGCGAGCAGGTCGGGCGACTTCGCGCGCCGCGCGGGGGCCGCGGTGGCGCGCCTCGCGCCGGTCGCGCGCGAGGTCGACGGTCGGCGAGCGCTCACGGCCGTGCCTCGTAGCGCTCGAGCACCTGCTGCCAGGCGCCGTTGTGCCGGAGCAGCATCTCCACCACCTCGCGCACCGCGCCGCGACCGGCGGTCGCCGTCGTCACCGTGCGTGCGAACGGCATCACGTCCGGGCTGCCGTCCCCCACCGCGATCGGCCAGCCCACGCGCCGGAACAGCGGCACGTCGGGCAGATCGTCGCCCACCATGGCGCACTCGTCCCAGCGCACGCCCTCGCGCGCGATCACCTGCTCCGCGATCGCCACCTTGTCCTTCGCGCCCAGGTAGTGCTCGAGCTTCAGGTCGTGCATGCGCGCCGCCACGGCTTCCGACGGCCGGCCGCTGATGATCACGGGCAGCAGCCCCGACTCGCGGGCCCACTCCAGCGCGAGCCCGTCGCGCACCCAGAAGTTGCGCACGTCGCCGTCGCGCGAAAACGCGATGACGCCGTCGGTCATGGTGCCGTCGACGTCCAGGAACAGGATGCGGATCGGGTGCGGCACCGGCGGGCGGTCAGACACGACTGCGCTCCACCACCGCTTCGCGCACGCGCAGCGCCTCGTCGAGAAACGCTTCCACCCGCTCCAGCGGCAGCTGCGTGGCCGCGTCGCTCAGCGCATGCGGCGGGTCGGGGTGCGCCTCGAAGAACAGCCCGTCCACGCCGCACGCCACCGCGGCGCGCATCAGCGGGAACGCGAACCGGCGGTCGCCGCCGGTCTCCGCGCCACCCGGCCGCTGCAGGCTGTGCGTGGCGTCGTACAGCACGGGCCAGCCGAGCTCGCGCATCACCACGAGCCCGCGCATGTCCACCACCAGGTCGCCGTAGCCGAACGTGGTGCCGCGCTCGGTGAGCAGCACGCGCGCGCCGCCGGCGGCGGTGATCTTGTCGATCGCGTTGCGCATGTCGCCCGGCGCCAGGAACTGCCCCTTCTTCACGTTCACCGCGCGGCCCGTCTTCGCCGCCGCCACGAGCAGCCCCGTCTGGCGGCACAGGAACGCCGGGATCTGCAGCACGTCGGCCACCTCGGCCGCGGCCGCCACCTCGGCTTCCTCGTGCACATCGGTCAGCACCGGCACGCCGAGTTCGCGCTTCACGCGCGAGAGCACCTCGAGCCCCTCGTGCATGCCGAGCCCCGAAAACGACTTCGCACTCGAGCGGTTGGCCTTGCGGTAGCTGGCCTTGAACACGAACGGCACGCCGCGCTTCGCCGTGAGCGCCTTCAGGTGCTCGGCCACGCGCAGGCACAGCTCGGCGCTCTCCACCACGCACGGGCCCGCCGTCACGAACAGCGGTGCGCCGCCCACCTCGGCCGGGCCGATCGAGAAGCGGTTCATGCGTGCGGCGTCCGCGGCATGGATTCCTCGCTCGCCGGCTCGGAGAGCGTCATGCGCTCCTCGATGCCCGGCTGGAACGCGTCCGTTCCGACCCGCGCCACGCGCCGCTCGAGCGACGCGCGCACGAAGTCGGTGAACAGCGGGTGCGGCTCGTGCGGACGCGACTTGAGCTCCGGGTGGAACTGCACCGCCAGGAACCACGGGTGGTCCGGCAGTTCGACGATTTCCACCAGCTCGCGCCCCACGCACTTGCCCGACAGCACGAGCCCGCGCGACGTGAGCTGCTGCGCGTAGCGGTTGTTCAGCTCGTAGCGGTGGCGGTGACGCTCCTCCACCTCGGGCTTGCCGTACGCGCGGCGTGCGAGGCTGCCCTCGCGCAGCGCGCAGCGGTACGAGCCCAGGCGCATCGTGCCGCCCTTGTCGGTGACGGTGGTCTGGTCGGCGAACAGGTCGATCACCTTGTGCTCGCTCGCCGGGTCGAACTCGCTGGAGTTCGCGTCGTCCCAGCCCACCACGTGGCGCGCGAACTCGATCGTGGCCACCTGCATGCCCAGGCACAGCCCGAAGTACGGCACGCTCTTCTCGCGCGCCCACTGCGCGGCCGCGATCTTGCCCTCCACGCCTCGCTCGCCGAAGCCGCCCGGCACCAGGATGCCGTCCACGTCGGACAGCATCGCGGCGGCGCCCTTCTGCTCGAGGTCGGTGCTCTCGACCCAGCGCAGCGTCACACGCGCGTCGTTCGCCGCACCCGCGTGGACGAGCGCCTCGATCATGCTCTTGTAGGCGTCGCGCACGTGCGTGTACTTGCCCACGATGGCGATCTCGCACTGGCGCTTGGGGTGCACCACGTGCTCCACGAACGTGCGCCAGGCCGACAGGTCGGGCGGCTGCGTGTCGCCGTCGGGCAGGTGCAGCATGTTCACCACCAGCGCGTCGAGCCCACCCTCGTGGAACACCAGCGGCACCTCGTAGATCGAGCTCACGTCGGTGGCGCTGATCACGCCCTCGGTCGGTACGTTGCAGAACAGCGCGATCTTGTCGCGCACGTCGCTGCCGAGCGGCCCCTCGCTGCGGCACAGCAGGATGTCGGGCTGGATGCCGATCTCGCGCAGTTCCTTCACGGAGTGCTGCGTGGGCTTGGTCTTCATCTCGCCCGCGGCCTTGATGTACGGCACCAGCGTCACGTGCACGAAGATCACGTCCTTGCGGTGCTCGAGCTTCAGTTGGCGCGCGGCCTCGAGGAACGGCAGCGACTCGATGTCGCCCACCGTGCCGCCGATCTCCACGATGTGCACGTCGGCCTGCGTCGCCAGGCTCAGCGACAGGATGCGCTTCTTGATCTCGTCGGTGACGTGCGGGATCACCTGCACCGTTCGGCCCAGGTAGTCGCCGCGCCGCTCCTTCGACAGGATCGCGTCGTACACCTGGCCCGCCGTCACGTTGTGACCGCGCGTGACCGAGGCGTGCGTGAAGCGCTCGTAGTGGCCCAGGTCCAGGTCCGTCTCGGCGCCGTCGTCGGTGACGAACACCTCGCCGTGCTGGAACGGACTCATCGTGCCCGGATCGATGTTGAGATACGGGTCGAGCTTCTGGATCGTGACCCGGAAACCTCTTTGCTTGAGCAGCAGTCCCAGCGACGCCGCGGCGATTCCCTTGCCGAGCGAGCTGACCACGCCCCCGGTGACGACGACGATCTTGGCCATGTCCGCCTTCCTGGTTTGCGACCGACGGGTCCCGCCCGCGGCCTGGCCGAAAGCTCCCGAGGTGGTTGAGAAGAATGCCGTAAGTGCTTCAAACGAAATGGCGGGAGGGTCCGCCGGGATGCTTCAGGAAATGCCCTGCCTCGGCCCCCGGGCTTCGAGGGCCGCCATCTGTTCGGGGGTGTCCACGCCGGCGAACGGATGCCGGCCCAGCACCACCTTGATGCGCACGCCGCGCTCCACGGCGCGCAACTGCTCCAGCCGCTCGGCCAGCTCCAGCCGGCCCGGCGGCCACGTCGCGAACTCCTGCAGCAGGTCGCGACGGAACGCGTACACGCCCGCGTGGCGAAGCGCCGGGCCGCCCTGAGAGGCGCCCGCCAGGTCGGCGCGCGAGAAGTAGAGCGCGAAGCCCGCGTCGTCCACCACCACCTTCACCACGTTCGGCGACTCGAACAGGACCGCGTCGGGCTCGTGGTGAGCGATCGTGCCCATGCGCAGGCCCGAGTCGGAGCGCATGACGGCGACCAGCTCGGTGACCGCGGCGGTCTCCAGTTCGGGCTCGTCGCCCTGCAGGTTGAGCACGATGTCCGCGTGCGGATGCCGGCGCGCCACTTCGGCCACGCGGTCGGTGCCGCTGGCGCAGTCGGGCGACGTCATCTCCACCGTCGCGCCCCAGGCGCGCGCCGCCGTGGCGATGCGATCGTCGTCGGTGGCCACCACCAGTTCGTCGAGCCCCTCGGCCGCGCGGGCGCGCTCCCAGACGTGCTGGAGCATCGGCTTGCCCCAGAGCGAGGCGAGCGGCTTGCCCGGAAAACGGGACGCGCCGTAGCGGGCGGGAATCACGCCCAGTACGGCGCGGCGGATGGCGTCGGGACCCGTGAGCACGGGTCGGCAAGCTAGCACGCCGGTGGCGGTGCGTCGAACGCGCGCGGACGGCGTCGGGGCGGACGCGTGCGCCCGTTCCCGAAGCCGATCGCCCTCCGGGTGGAGCGCGCCGCGCACGATGCGCCCGGGCCCGCGCGGCGTCCCCCCGCGAGGCACGACCGTCCGCCGACCGCGCTCGACCTCACGCGCGCGGGCGACGTCCCCGGGCCGGGCCCGACGTCCGCGCCTTGCGCTCGGCCGTGTAGGCCCACCACGGCCGTGCCGGCCCGCCGTCCACGAACCGCACGATCGACACGAACACGTCGATCACGCACGGATCGTGGCGCTGCCCCGTGCGGCGGCAGAGCGTCTCGTACATCGCGTAGGGGTCGCGGCCGGCGAGCTGCGCGGGACGCTGGATGCCGAGCCGCCGCAGGTCCTCGGCCGTCGCGGGTCCCACGTTGGGCAAGTCCTCGAGGCGCTCGATCGTGCGCCGGGCCGATCGTGCCGGCACCGACGGTGGTCGCGATGGGGGCGAGGGCGACGCCGAGGGGCGCGCCGACGGCGAAGCCGCCACCCGTTCGCGGCCCGCGCGCTTCGCCGGAACCGCGGCGCGCAGGCGATTGGCCGCCGCACGCGCTTTCACGATGCGCCGGATCAGCATCGCCGGCAGCGGCCGATCCCACGGGAAGCGCAGCGTGCCCTTGCTGCAGTCGTAGCGCTGGAGTTCCTCGCGGAACGCCTCGAGCACACCGGAGCCCATCGGGTAGAGCGCGATGTGTTTCGCCGCGCCGCCGAACGCCACCAGGCCGCGGCCGTGCAGGCGGAACGCGGGGAGCTGGTAGCTGATGCACTCCTCGGCGCCGGGCGCGGCCGAGCGGATGATCTCCCGCATGCGCTGCAGGACGCGGCGACGTTCGACCGGCCAGGCGGCCAACACGTCGTCGATGGTGCGAGGCTTCGCGGCCATGTGCGTTCTCCCTCCCGGCACGGCGGCGCTCATCGCCGCGCCATCCAGGCGTTGAGTTCGTCATAGCTCATCGCATCGCGCACGGCGCTGAGCGTGCCGTGCTCGCGCAGCTCGCGCGCCGCGCGCAGGAACCCGCCGAGCGCGGCACGGCTCAGTGCCGATCCCACGCTGATGCGCTTCACCCCCGCCGCAGCCAGTTCCGTCACGGACGGCCCGGCCGCGCCCATGAGCGCGTTGACGGGCTTGCCCACGGCGGCGCAGACGGTGCGGATCGCGTCGATGCCCGGCAGGCCCGGCGCGTACAACGCGTCGGCGCCCGCGGCCTCGAACGCACGCAGGCGGCGGATCGTGTCGTCGAGATCGGCGCGCCCGTGCAGGAAGTTCTCCGCGCGCGCCACGAGCACGAACGGGAAAGGCAGCGCGCGCGCCGCGGCGACGGCGGCGGCCACGCGGTCCACCGCGTGATCGAAGTCGTAGATCGGCTCCGCCGGGTCGCCCGTGGCGTCCTCGATCGAGCCGCCCACGAGCCCGGCGAACTCGCCCGCGAGCCGGATCGTCTCCGCCACCTCGCCCGGCGCGTGGCCGAAACCGTTCTCGAGATCGGCCGCCACCGGCAGGTCGGTGGCGTCGGCGATCGCCTTCGCGTTCGCGAGCGTCTCGTCGCGGCTCACGGCGCCCGCGCCGTCGGGCCGGCCGAGCGAGAACGCGAGGCCCGCGCTCGTGGTGGTGAGGGCCTCGAAGCCGAGCTCGGCGAGCAGGTGCGCCGAACCCGCGTCCCACGGATTCGGGATCACGAACGCGCCGGGACGCGCGTGCAGCGCGACGAAGCGCCGGGCCTTCTCGATCAGGGCGACGGGCATGGGCTCACTCCGGGTGGGCGCGGCGGGATCGACGGAAGTGGTCCGGCATTCTGCCCGGCGAAACCGCGGCGCGTCCATGGAGCAAGTGAGCGTCGCGAGCGAAGCCCTGTCCTTCCGCCGGGGCTCGCCCGGGGCGTGCGGTGGGTCACCTGGATTCCACGCCGATCGGGATTTCGAACGCGCGAGCGCAGGCGAGGGCTTCCTGGCGCAGCGGCTCGTCGAGGCGGCGCATCGCGTCGCGCTGGACCGCCATCGGGGTCCCGCCGTAGGACGCCTCGGCGATCGCGCCGGCGATGCATGCCTGCGTATCGGTGTCCCCTCCCACGGCGATCGCGCCACGCACGGCGCTTTCCCAATCGGCGGACTCGAGAAACGCCCCGACAGCCACCGGCACGGTGCCCGCGCAGGTCATGTCGAAGCGCGGATGCTCGCGACGATCCTGCAGGGCGCCGCGGCAGTCGTAGCCGAAGCGCGTGGCGAGAAGGGATTCGAGCTCCGCCTTGCCACCACCCATGCGCATCACGAACACGGCGGCGGCCACGGCCTGCGCGCCGCCGATGCCGTCGGGATGATCGTGTGACACCACCGCGGTGCGCGCGGCGTGTTCGAGCACCCGTTCCAGCGTGGGGAATGCCCAGCCCACGGCGGCCACGCGCATCGCGGCGCCGTTTCCCGCGCTGCTTCGCCTCGGCGGGTCGTCGGTGTGAAGCCAGGCGTGGAACGCCATGCTGAAGCCGCACCACGGATACCGGCGTCCCCACGTGAGGACCGCATCGCGGTAGTCGAGGCCCCGTCTCAATGCGCTCGCGATGGCCACCGTGAGCACGGTGTCGTCGGTGAAACGAGATCGCTCGTCGAACAACGGGAAGGAATCGGCGGGCACCGGGCCATCGCCCTCGTGGGACGACCCGATGACGTCGCCGGCGATCGCGCCTAGCACGGCGGATTCCGTCGCGCGGGGCGTGTCACACCGAGAACCACAGCCGCGCGGCCACCACCACCAGGAACACCGCGAACGCCCGCTGCACTACGGGGCCCGGCAGCGACAGGCCGAGACGCGCACCGAAGAACGCCCCCACGAAGAGGCCGAGCGCGATGAGGAGAGCGCCGCGCGGGTCGACGTGCCCACGACTCCAGTACTGCCACGCGCCCAGCGCACCCACCGGCAGCAGCAGCGCGGCCAGCGAAGTACCCGTGGCGTGCTGCGGCGACATCTTCACCAGCAGCAGCAGCGCGGGCACGATGATGATGCCTCCGCCGATGCCGAACAGTCCCGAGAGGATGCCGGC
>JBGAOB010000401.1:0-3098 GCA_044222045.1 Candidatus Eiseniibacteriota bacterium | reverse complement strand
GTGTCGACCATGGCCGCGAGCGTGGTGGACTTGCCCGAGCCGGTGCGCCCGGTCACGAGGATCAGTCCGCGCGGCGAGAACGCGAGGTCACGCACCACGGGCGGCAGCGCGAGGTCCTCGAGCGTGGGCACTTCCACCGGTACGTGCCGCAACGCGAGCGCGGGCGTGCCGCGCTGCATGAAGATGTTGGCGCGGAAACGCGCGAGCCCCGAGACGCCGAAGGCGAAGTCGATCTCGCTGTGGCTCGAGAAGTAGACGCGCTGCTCGTCGTTCAGGAGCTGGTTGCAGACCTCGCGCAGGTCCTGCGACGTCGGCGCGGGCTCGTCGAGCGTGTACAGCACGCCGTCCACGCGCACGACGGGCGGGGTGCCGGCCTTCAGGTGGAGATCGCTGGCGCGGGCCGCGATCATCTTCTCCAGCACGGTGCGGATGTTCATGTCGTCCCCATCGGGCGCGCGCCCGCGACCGGGGCGTGGCACCGCGACGAGCCGGAGCGAATCAGACCGGCTCCACCAGGAAGAGCTTCTGTCCGAACTCCACCGGCTGGGCGTTCTCGACGAGGACCTGCACGACGCGCCCCTTCACCTCGGCCTCGATCTCGTTCATCAGCTTCATGGCCTCGATGATGCAGACGGTCTGCCCGACCTCGACGATGTCACCCACCTCCACGAACGGATCCGCGTCGGGAGCCGGCGAGCGGTAGAACGTGCCCACCATCGGCGAGGAGACGGCCTGGGAATCGCGGGCGGCACTCGCTGCGTTCGCCGGGGCGGCCGGGGCCGCGGAGGGCTCCGGTGCCGCGGAGCGGGCGGGCGCGGACGCCGGGGCGGGAACCACCCACGACGAAGGCGCGGCGCCGGCCGCAGCCGAGATGCGCACCGAACGGTTCCCCGACGTGATCTCGAGTTCGCCGATGCCGGTGCGCTGGACGAGTCGGATGAGCTGACGGATCTGCGTCAGCTCGAACTCCCCGGCCAGTTCACCGCCGGCGTTATCGGCGCGGGTCGCAGGGGCCTTCACGGGCTTGCCGGGCCCGGGCGCGCGGTCCTTACGCTTGCGGGCCACGGGTCAGGTGCGCGGCGAGCGCGCGGAGGCCGAGAAGGTAGGAGTCGCCGCCGAAGCCCTGGACCACACCGAGGGCGGCGGCGGAGACGAACGACCGATGACGGAACGCCTCGCGGGCGTGGGGGTTGGTCACATGCACCTCGACCGTGGGCAGCTGGGCGGCGCGAACGGCATCTGCCAGGGCGACACTCGTGTGCGTGAATCCACCCGGATTCAGCAGGACGCCGTGGAAGTTCGACCGTGCGTTGTGCAACGCGTCGACCAGCACGCCTTCGTGGTTGCTCTGCAGGATCTCGACCTCACAGCCGAGCTCCGCGGCCAGTCGCCGAAGGGCTCGATCGACGTCGTCCAGTGTGGTGCGGCCGTAGACGTCGGGCTCGCGGGTGCCGAGCGCGTTGAGATTGGGGCCGTGGAGGATCAGGACTCGTGGCATCAGGTCGGGCCGCACACGGAGATCAACCACGCGCTCCGGCTGCGAGCAGCACGTCACGCACGAACGGAGTAGCAACGACGCGCGGCACGCTAGCAACTCCGATTCGGGGCGTCAATACCCAGCGCACTCCGGCATGCCCGCGCTTCTTGTCGCGCACCATCGCCCGCTCGATCGCGGCGCGCGACAGCGGCGGCATGCGGCTCGGCAGCGCGAAACGATCGAGCAGCGCATCCAGCCGGTCGCGCGCTCGCGGGTCGAGTCCCGCCTCGACCACCGACAACTCCGTCACCGCGCGCAGCCCGATCGCCACGGCCTCTCCGTGCAGCAGGCGTCGGTAGCCGAGCGCCGCCTCGATCGCGTGGCCGAGCGTGTGCCCGAGGTTCAGCGCGGTGCGGCCGCCCCCCTCGCGCTCGCGTTCGTCCGCCCGCACGACGCGCGCCTTCGCACGCACGCAGCGTCGCACCGCCTCCGCGAGCGCGTCCGTGCGGCCGGTCGCGAGCGCGTCGGCGTTCCGCTCGAGCCACGTGAACAGTGCGCGGTCGACCGCCATGCCGGTCTTCACGACTTCGGCCAACCCCGCGCGGAGGTGGCGGCGCGGCAGCGTGGCGAGCACGTCCACGTCGAGCAGCACGCCCGCGGGCTGGTGGAACGCACCGGCCAGGTTCTTTCCGGCGGGCACGTCGATCGCGGTCTTGCCGCCCACGCTGCTGTCCACCTGCGCCAGCAGCGACGTCGGCACGCCCACCCACGGCACGCCACGGAGCCACGTCGCCGCCGCGAAGCCGGCGAGATCCCCCACCACGCCTCCGCCCAGCGCCACGACCGCGTCGCGACGACCGATGCCCGCGTCGGCGAGCGCCGCCCACAACCGCTCGAGACGATCGGCCGACTTGCTGCGTTCGCCCACGGGCACCGTGTGCACCGCGACGACGAGGCCGGCAGCCCGCAGCGAGCGGGCGGCCGCGCGGCCGTACAGCGCGCCCACGCGGCGATCGGTCACCAGCAGCACGCGCGCGGCACCGGTCGTGCGCACGACGAACGCACCGAGGCGTGCGAGACCGCCGCGCTCGAAACGGAGCTCCGAGCGCGCCGGGAAGCCGTCGAACCGCAGCACGAGTCGCGTCATGGCCGGCGCAGTCTACACGAGCGAGGCCGGCGGCGAAGGCACCCCGTCGCGACGTGCGCGCGTCAGCGGATCGAGTCCGGCGCGCCCTTCAGCCGCGCCAGTTCGCGCGACAGCCGGCGGATCTCCTGCTCGAGCTCCGAGATGCGCGCCGCCGACGGCGCACCGCCGCCGGACGTGCCGTTCGACGCGGCCACGGGCGTGCTCGGCGCCGTGACGCGCATCCACGACGGGATCACGTCGGGCGACTCGCCGAGCGCGACACGGCCGCTCTGCTGGAGTTCGTTGCGCACCCACACCAGCTGCACGAGGGTGCCGGGACGCGCGGCGGCGACCCAGCGGGCGAGCTGCTCGGGATACTCCACGCGCTCGCCGTCGAAGCCCACGATCAGGGCGCCCTCGCGCAGGCCCACGCGCGCGGCCGGCGAGCCGGCCTGCACGCGCTCGACGAGCGCGCCGAGCGGCACGCGCACGCCG
>JBGAOB010000400.1:0-3302 GCA_044222045.1 Candidatus Eiseniibacteriota bacterium | reverse complement strand
CGCCGCGGAAGAGTGCGGGGTGGTGCTCTACCTGCGCCAGGAAGGCCGCGGCATCGGGCTGCTCAACAAGCTGCGCGCGTACGGCCTGCAGGACCGCGGGCTCGACACCGTCGAAGCCAACCTCGCGCTCGGCTTCCGCGACGACGAGCGCGAGTACTCGATCGCCGCGCACATGCTCCACTCGCTGCGCGTGAAGTCGGTCCGGCTGATGACCAACAACCCCCGCAAGGTGGAGGAACTGGCGCGGCTGGGCGTGAAGATCGCGTCGCGGCAGCCGCACGTGATCCCGCCGAACGAGTTCAACCGCTTCTACCTCGAGACGAAGCGCGACAAGTCGGGGCACTTCCTCGACGCGCTCGGCAAGGCGCACCTGCCCGAGCAGGGCGAGCCCGTGCAGGTCGAGGGCGGCGCGGGCTGAGGCTGCGGCCGGCGCAGGGCCGGTCCGCGGGACGGGCCCCGGCGGACGTCGGGTCCGTTCACTCCCCGCCGCTCGCGAGCAGTTCGCGCGCGGCGGCGATCGACTCGCCGGTGCCGGCCAGCGCCACTACGTCGCCGGCCTCCAGGCGGACGTGGCCGTCCGGCACCAGCACGACGTCGTCGCCCCGCGAGATGGCGATGATCGTGGCGCCGGTGCGGCCGCGCAGCTCGAGCTCGGTCAGCGTGCGCCCGACGGCGCCGTCGGTGGCCGCGAGCCGCACCGGGATGGGCTCGCCCAGGCCGGGCAGCAGTTCGTAGGCGCGCCGCAGCGCCCGCTCTCCGCCGCCGGGACCGTCGTACCGCGCGTGACGGCCGAGCGCGTCGACGACGACTTCGGCCGCCGCGCGCACATGGCCCTGCAGGTCGGTCGCGCTGCGCCAGACGGCGGCCGCCATCCCGGCGACGGCCGCGGCGAAGACGGCGAGCGCCACGAACGGCGGCAGGAACGGCTGCGTCACCGCCACCAGCGGCGCGCCGACGGGCACCGTGGTGAGCTGCACGGCCGATCATGCGCGGCGTCGCCCTGGAGTCGAGCCGGCGGACGCGGTTCAGGTACGCGCGCCGCGAGCTGCTGGCCGAGCATCCGCCCAGTGCGCACGATCCCGGCGAGAACGGCACCGCCGCCGCGGCGGAGCCGAGCCGCGGCACGACGAGCATCCCCGCGATCAGCAGCCCGGCGAGGAAGGCGGCGAGCCGCTCGGCCAGGCCGCGGCCCAGGACGGCGGCGCCCACCGCGAGGGCGGCGACGACGCACGCGTCGACCGCGAGCACGCGCAGGATGCGGCGCATGCGCGCGCGCTCGTCGTTCGTCTCCGGCCGCGCGCGCAGGTTCTCGATCCACGTGCCGTGCAGCGTCACGAACGTCTGCAGCGCCCGGGGCAGGTTGCGGTCGACGGCCGCGGCCACGGGTTCGGCCGCGCGCACGAACCACGGGGTCGTGAGCGAGGTGAGCGCCGACACCGCCACCACGACCGGGAAGAGCGAGGCAGGCACCACCCCGGCGGCCAGCCCGGCGCCGGCCAGCATGAACGAGAACTCGCCGATCTGGGCGAGGCTCATACCCGCCTGCAGGGCGGTGCGCGTGCCCGCGCCGGTCAGGAACGCGCTGACCGACACCGCGCCGACCTTGCCGACGAGCACCAGCAGCGCGAACACCAGCACCTGCGGCCACTCGCGCGCCACGATGCCGGGTTCGATCAACATGCCGACCGAGACGAAGAACACGGCCACGAACATGTCGCGCACGGGTTCGATGAGCCGCGTGACCGCCCGGCTCTCACCCGACTCGGCGACCAGCGAGCCGGCGAGGAACGCGCCGAGCGCGACCGACCAGCCGACCGAGCGCGCGAGCAGGGCGACGCCGAAGCACAGCCCGATGCTCACGACGAGAGTGGTCTCGGGCCGGCCCAGGCCGGCCACGAACCGGATGAGCCGCGGCACGACGAGCATCCCCGCGATCAGCAGCCCGGCGAGGAAGGCGGCGAGCCGCACGAGCGTGAAGGCCACCGGGGCCGCCGACAGCGCGCCACCCGCGGCGAGTGGCCCGAGCGCGGCGAGCAGCACGATCGCGAGCAGGTCCTCGATCACGAGCACGCCGAACACCAGTTCGGTGAAGCGTCCGCGCACGCGCTGCTCGGCGAAGGCCCGGTGGATGATCGTGGTCGAGGAGATCGCGATCGCGCCGCCCGCGAACACGCTCTGCAGCGGCGTCCAGCCGAACAGCCGCGCCGCGGTGTAGCCCAGTCCGAGCATGAACGTGGTCTCGAGCACGGCCACGATCACCACGGGCCAGCCCGCGCTCGCCAGCCGCCGCACGCTGAACTCGAGCCCGAGGGAGAACATCAGCAGGATCACGCCCAGCTCCGACAGCGTGTGCACCGTCGCGGAGTCGGCCACCAACGGGATCGGGACGTGCGGGCCGACGACGAGGCCCGCCAGCATGTACCCGAACACCAACGGCAGGCGCAGGCGCTGGAACACCAGCGTCGACACCGCGGCGACGCCGAGGACGAGGGCGAGCGTGCGCAGGAAGTCCGGAGCGGCGTGCATGGCGTGGGGCCGGCCGCCCTTCAGCGGCGCGAAGCGGGCCGGAGTCCGAGCACGCCGTTGAGCCAGCGCACCAGCGGCAGCATGAGCCGGTAGTCGGCTTCGAGGATCTTCGTGAGCCGCGGGCCGGTCACCTCGGCGTCGGTGAGCGGGCGGCTCACCGTGAACGACGTGTGACGCAGCCAGCGCGCGGCCGGATGGTCCTCGGCGTAGCCGCGCGGGGCGCGCTTGAGCATCGCCTCCTCGCTCAGCCCGCCGAAGCGCTTCCGGAACGCGGGCGCGAGCGCGACCTTCTCGAACGCCCGCGGGTCCGCGGCCAGCCGCGCGCGCAGCTTCTGCAGCGCGGGCCGCGGTGGCATCCACAGGCCGCCCGCCAGGAAGCAGGCGGCGGGCTCGAGGTGGAAGTAGAAGCCCGCGCCGCCGCCGTGCGCTTCGCGACCGACCTTGGAGGATCCGTCGCCGTGGAACAGCCAGCAGCCGGCGTTGGTCTTGTACGGCGACTTGTCACTCGAGAAGCGCACGTCGCGGTGGATGCGGAACACCGAGCGCCTCGGATCGCCGACCATCTCGGGCGCGAACGCGGACAGGCGCAGGTCGAGTTCGCCGACGAGTTCGGCCATCGGTCCCTTGACGTGTTCCTCGTACTCGGCGCGGTGCGCCTCGAACCAGTCCTTGCGGTTGTGGCGGGCGAGCCCGCGGAGGAACGCCAGCGATGCGGCGGAGAAGTAGCTCATGGGATCGGCTCCGTCGGGGTGGTCGTGCGGGGACCCGCGCCACCA
>JBGAOB010000399.1:0-3160 GCA_044222045.1 Candidatus Eiseniibacteriota bacterium | reverse complement strand
GCCGCGGCGTGGGTGGTCGGGCTGCGTGGGATGCACCGGTGGCGTCGCGGCCCGCCGAGGATGGCGACTCGCTCGATTGGATGCCCGCTCAGCCGCCGACCGAGAACCCGCTGCTCCTCTCGGGCCTGGCGTTCGCGGGCGCGAACGACGTGGGCGAGCACGCGCGCGACGGCGTGCTGACCGCGGAGGAGATCTCGAGCCTCGACCTGACGGGCGTGCAGTGGGCCGTGCTGTCGGCGTGCCGCACCGGCGCAGGCGAGACCGCGAGCGGCGAGGGCGTGTTCGGCCTGCGGCGCGCGTTCCGCGTGGCCGGTGCGCGCACGGTGATCACGAGCCCGTGGAGCGTGGGCGACGAGAGCGCGCGCGAGTGGATGACCGCGCTCTACCGCGAGCGGCTGCGACGCGGCGCGAACACCGCGCAGGCCGTGCGCGACGCGAGCCTCGAACGACTGCGCGCGCGCCGCGCGGCGGGCCGCAGCACGTCGCCGCTCTACTGGGCGCCGTTCCTGGCCGCGGGCGACTGGCGGTAGCGCGGCGCCGGACGGCGAAGCGCCCGGGCAAGTCGTTGCAGCGACGTCGAAAGGCGCGGCGCGGCACCGGTCCCCGCACCGGCAAGCCAAGTGCGCCATCCGCCGCGAGTTCCGCGCTCACGGCTCCGCCGCCCGACGCCGATAACGCCCGCGTCCGATCGGGCTCCCCACGCCGGTGCGCCGGGGCAACCGTGCCGATCGCATCCCACTCCAGCCGGAGGAAACCGTGCCGCAGCACACCGCGAAGATGGGCGCCGTCCTGGGCGCGCTCACGCTGATCGTCACCGCCATCGCCGTCCCCGCCCGCCCCGCCGGCGCCGACTCGGAGTGGCGCCCCGGCAAGTTCATGACGCAGGCCGTCGCGCGCGTCATGGCGAGCACGCGCAAGGTGACCGAGAAGACCGAGTTCGGCCTCGACGACGGCAGCAGCTGCTTCATCGGCGGCTACGTGAAGGAAGAGGGCGTGCTCGGCTCGTCGATTCCGCTCGAGGAAGGCCGCACGTACGCGTTCCTGGGTGGCGGCGACGACGACGTGAAGGACCTCGACCTGTACCTGATGGACGCCGACGGCAACGTGGTGGCCAAGGACACCGAGACGGACGCCTCGCCGGTGGTGGTGTTCAAGTGCAAGAGCGCCGGCAAGTACCGCGTGCAGATGAAGCTCGTCACCGACAAGACCGACGCCAGCTTCTGCGTGTACGCCACGCTGCGCGACGGCGGCTTCGATGTGCCGACGTCGAACCTGGCCTCGGCGTACGACAAGCTGATCAAGTTCTGCACGATCATCGACGACAAGACGAAGGGCGCGTCGTTCCTCGACGAAGCCGGCGAGCTGTGCCTGGTGGGCACGATCCTCAAGCAGGGCGAGACGCTCACGCAGAGCGGTATCGACCTGGGCGACGGTGACCGCGCGTTCCTCGCGTGCGCCGACAGCCGCGCGCAGGACATCGACCTGAAGGTGGTCTCGAGCGACGGCGACGTGCTGCGCGAGGACACCGACAACGACGCGAACCCGGTGCTGTTCTACGGCGGCGGCGGCACGATCGGCCTGAAGATCTCCGACCCCAAGTCGGACGGCGCCACGCTGGCGATGGCGGCGGTGCTGAAGGTGAAGCGCTGAAATCCCGTGGCCGCGTTCGCGCGGCCTGACGTTCCCGGTGAAGCACGCGAGGCCGGCGGAGCGATCCGCCGGCCTCGGTGTTTTCCGCCCGACGCGGGCCCCGGAGGGACGAAGGGCAGGCTGCTGCCCGCGCGGGCGGAGACTTCAGACGGCTGCGGCGACCGCCGGCGCCATCAGCGACGCGTCATCCAGCGCCATCACGGCGAGGTACCAGCCCATGCACGCGAGCAGGGGCGCCACCGGTGAAGCGGCCAGTCCCTCGGACATCACGACGCGGCCGGCCGGCGCGAGCCGGAAGCTGTCCACGATCACGCGCAGCCGTCCCGCCCCGCCGTGCGAACGGAAGCCCCACGTGGCGCGGTGGTCGGCGGAGGCGCTCCACAGCCAGCCGTCTCCTTCGGCCGTGACGAGCCGCCCACCGTTCGTCCAGTCCGCGTGGAACAACGCCTCGCTCGCCCCGTCCGGCGCGCGGCGCGCGTGCACCTGCGTGGCGCCGCGGCCAGCGCGATCGAGGATCCACAGGTCGTCCGCGGTGCGCGCCACGACCAGGTCGCCCGAGGCCTTCTCCCAGCTCAGCGTGGCGTACAACGCGCCCTCGGCGCGGAGTTCGAAGTGGCGCTTCCAGCGCAGCGCGGGCTGCCAGCGCGGTGAACGGTCGGCGAGCTCGTGGAACGGCTGCATGCATCCTCCCTGGCGTGGAGAGAGAGTCGGTATCGCGAGCCGCAGGGAGCATGCAGGCGGGAACGTTTCGCCGTGGTGACCGCGACATGAAGCACCGGGAAACTCGACGGTCTCGCGACGGGGTGCCGGTGGTGCGTCCGCGCACCGCAGGCCCGGGGGCATGTTCGCCTGCAGACGATCTCGACTCGGCACCGCGTCCACGGGTCACACGGATCGCGGGCGGACCCTCAGGTGCGCTCGTACTCCACGAGCCGCATCCACGGGCGCCGATCGTCGGCGCTCTCGAACGATTCCAGCACCACGCCGTGCGGATCGAGCCACGCGCTCCACGTGGCGTCGGGGCCGCGGTCGAGATCGGCGACCTCGACGCGCCGCGCCGCGAAGAGCCCCACCGGCGTGTCGCGCTCGGCCACGCCGGTGCAGTGCAGCTCGTGGCGGCCCGGCTCCACCGCCATCCACGGCGGGCCCACGACGAGCGCGCCGAACGCGTGGCGCGCGCCGGGCTCGAGCACGTAGCGGCGGAACGCCAGCTGGTGCACGCCGTGCGTGCCCAGCAGCACCTCGCAGCGCGCCGGGTAGTCGCCCTGCTGCGCGCGCGCGTGACCGCCCACGTCGATCGAAGCGCTCCAGCGCTCGCCCTCGGCACGATGCTCGGCCACCACCTCGCGCTCGCCCACGCGCCAGCGCACGTGCAGCGCGATCACGCGGCCGTCGGGCGCGGCCTCGGCGCGCCACGCGAGCACGCTCGGGAACGGGTGCGGCGCGCGCGTGGTCTGCACGCCGCTCGCGATGGTGGCGCCGCCCTCGCCGCGCTCGAGCGTCCACGTTT
>JBGAOB010000398.1:0-3215 GCA_044222045.1 Candidatus Eiseniibacteriota bacterium | reverse complement strand
CGGCGGCGCGCTCACGCCGCCGGCGCGCGGCGGGCCCAGCGGAGTTTCGCGGGCTTGCTGCGCGGGTTGTCGTGGCGCTCGCGCGGCGACGGGCGGATCACCTCGTCGGCGACCGCCGACCACGTGCCCTCGCGCAGGCCCTGCGCGAACGCGCGCTTCACGCGCCGGTCCTCGCCGCTGTGGAACGTGAGCACCGCCACGCGCCCGCCGGCACGCACGCATGCCGGCAGCGCGCGCAGCAGCGCGTCGAGCGCGCCGAGCTCGTCGTTCACCTGGATGCGCACCGCCTGGAACACGCGGCGCACGCTCGCGTCCGCGTCGTCGGGGCCGGCCACGCCCGCGATCGCCTCGCGCACCGCGTCGGCGAGCGCGCGCGTCGTGCGCAAGGCGCCGCGCCGTGCGTCCAGCACTCCGGCGATCGTCTCCGCGTGCGGCTCGTCGGCGTGCTCGCGCAGCACGCGCTCGACCTCCGCGACCGGGGCGCGCTCCAGCCAGGCGGCGGCCGACACGCCGCGCGTGGGGTTCATGCGCATGTCCAGCGGACCGTCGGCGCCGAACGTGAAGCCGCGCGCAGGGTCGTCGATCTGCATGCTCGACACGCCGAGGTCGGCCAGCACCACGTCGGCACCGTCGACCCAGCCCACCGAAGCGAGCGCGGCGTGCAGCCCGGCGAAGTTCGTGCGCCGCACGATCAGCGCCCGCTCGTCCCAGCCGAGCTGGCGCAGTCGCGCCTCGGTGCGCGGCAGCTCGACGGGGTCCGCGTCGAGGCCGAGCAGCGTGCCCCCGGGCGCGAGGCGCTCGAGCAGCCGCTGCGCGTGGCCGCCCCAGCCGAGCGTCGCGTCCACGGCGCGCTCGCCCGGCCGCGGCGCGAGCACGTCGAGGATCTCCTCCACCAGGATCGGCACGTGCTGGCCCGCCGGCGTGCGCCCCTTGGCCAGCACGTGCGGCACGATGTCGGGGTACTTCTCCGGCGCGCGCTCCTTGTACTTCTCCTCGAAGCGCCGCGGATGCGTGCCGGCATAGCGCGGGCGGCGCCGGTGCGGGCGGGGCTCGTCGGGCGGGTTCGTCATGGCGAGGCGGCACAGTAGCGCAGGCGCGGGCCTGGCCGGAATCCCGCGCGAGGGTCACGCCGGCAGCTCCGCGAGGCCCGAAACGCCCGAGGCCCGCGCCGCCCCGTGCTCCCACCGGGCGACGCGATGGGCCCACGGTCGATTTCACGGTTGCCCGCCGGGCGGCCACGCGCCTACATTTCGCCATGTGACGAAGTGACCAACGGAGATCCACGCATGCGCGACTTCGAGCTGGCCATGAAAGCCGTCGGCGACCCGACGCGAACCCGGATCCTGAAACTCCTGGAGGGCGGCGGCCTGTGCGTGTGCCAGGTGCAGGCCGTGCTCGGGCTGGCCCCCTCCACCGTGTCGAAGCACCTGACCGTGCTCAAGCTGGCCGGGCTGGTCGAGGATCGGCGCGACGGCAAGTGGATCGAATACGCACTGGCCGACGAAGGCCGGCACGCGCACGTGCGCCCGGTGCTGCAGTTGCTCCGTGGCGTGCTCGACCGCGAGCCCGCGGTGGTGGCCGACCGCCGGCGGCTGCGCGAGATCAAGGCGATCCCGCTGACCGAGCTGTGCTCGCTGCCCGCGTCGCGCGTGCCCATGCCCGCGCGTTCCACGCGCCACCGTCCAGGGCGCACGGGGCGCTCGCATGCCTGAGCGCGCGCCGACGCTGCTGTTCGTGTGCATCGAGAACTCGAACCGCTCGCAGATGGCCGAGGGCTTCGCGCGGGCGCTCGGCGGGGATCGCGTGACGGCGCACAGCGCGGGCTCCCGCCCGTCGGGCCAGGTCAACACGCGCGCCGTGCAGTTCATGCGCGAGAAGGGCGTGGACCTGGGCCTGCAGCACTCGAAGGGGCTCGACGACCTGCCCGAGATCGATTGGGACTGGGTCGTGACCATGGGCTGCGGCGACGCGTGCCCGCACCTGCGCGCCGCGCACCGGCTGGACTGGGCGCTCACGGATCCCAAGCACCTCGACGACGATGGTTTCCGGGCGGTGCGCGATCGCATCGAGGAGCTGGTGCGCGAGCTGATCGCGCAGGCGACGGAGGCCCGCGATGCCTGAGTCGCCCGGCGCCGGCAAGCGCCTGCAGCTCTTCGAGCGCTGGCTGAGCCTGTGGGTGGCGCTCTGCATGCTGGCCGGCGTGGCCATGGGCAAGCTGCTGCCGGGCGTGACGTCGACGCTGCGCGCGCTCGAGTTCGGGCGCGGCAGCCAGATCAACCTGCCGATCGCCGTGCTCATCTGGCTGATGATCTATCCGATGATGCTGAAGATCGACTTCGGCAGCCTGCTCGGCGTGCGCCGGCGCCCCGCGGGCATCCTGGTCACGCTGTTCGTGAACTGGCTCGTGAAGCCCTTCTCGATGGCGCTGATCGGATGGGTGTTCTTCGAGCACGTGTTCCGCCCGTGGATCGGCCCCACGCTCGCGGCCCAGTACGTGGCGGGCACGATCATCCTCGCGGCCGCCCCGTGCACGGCGATGGTGTTCGTCTGGTCCTACCTCACCGACGGCGACCCGGCCTACACGCTGGTGCAGGTGTCGCTGAACGACCTGATCATGCTGGTGCTGTTCGCCCCCATCGTGTCGCTGCTCGTGGCGGGCGCGAGCGGTCTCGCCGTGCCGTTCGGGGTGCTGCTCGCCAGCGTGATCGCGTTCATCGTGATCCCGCTGGCGCTGGGCAGCCTCAGTCGCGCGGCGCTGCTGCGCACGAAGGGAAGCGCCTGGTTCGAGGGCCGCTTCCTGCCGTTCTTCCAGCCCATCACCACGCTCGCGCTGCTCGCCACGCTCGTGCTGATCTTCGCGTTCCAGGCGGACAACATCACCGGGCGCTGGTTCCACGTGCTGCTGATCGCGGTGCCCATCCTGCTGCAGGTGTACTTCAACTCCGCGCTCGCCTATGGGCTGATGCGCGGGTTCCGCGTGCCGCACGACGTGGCGGCGCCGGGCGCGCTGATCGGCGCGAGCAACTTCTTCGAACTGGCCGTGGCCGTGGCGATCACGCTGTTCGGCCCCGACTCGGGCGCCGCGCTGGCCACCGTCGTGGGCGTGCTCGTGGAAGTGCCCGTGATGCTGTCGGTGTGCGCGTTCTGCAACCGCACGCGCCACTGGTTCCCGGCGCCGGGAGCGGCGTCGTGAGCGGCGCCGCGCCCGCGCCGGC
>JBGAOB010000397.1:0-3656 GCA_044222045.1 Candidatus Eiseniibacteriota bacterium | reverse complement strand
CGTCGCCTACGTGCTGGCGGCGCCGGCGAACGTACGGCTGACGTTGCACGACGTGCAGGGACGCGAAGTGCGCCTGATCGAGCACGGCGAGCGCGCGGCCGGGAGCCACGCGGCCGAACTGCACGCGGGCGGCCTGCCGGCGGGGCTGTACTTCCTCCGTCTGTCGACGCCGGGTGCCGACGTGCGCCGCAAGGTCGTCATCACGCGCTGATCGTGCGAAGGTGCCGGTCGGCGCTCTCCGCCGACCGGCGCAGCGCGCCTCGCGACGCCGCACGCCCCACGTTCGTGAGGACTCCATGAAGACGCAGACACTCGGCTCGAGCTCGCTCGTGACCACGCGGCTCGCCTACGGTTGCATGCGCACGCCCGGCACCATGGAGCGCGCGCGGTTCACACCCGACCTGGAAGCGGTCGGCCGGCGCGCGGTGATCGCCGCGTGGGAGGCCGGCTACACGCACTTCGACCACGCCGACATCTACGGCAACGGACTCGCCGAGGAGTTGTTCGGCCGCGTGCTGCGGGACGTGCCCGGCATGCGCGAGCGCATCGTGATCGGCAGCAAGTGCGGCATTCGCTGGGCGGGCGACCCGGCGCCGCCCGCCCCGCACCGCTGGGACTTCTCGCGCGAACATATCGTGCGTTCGTGCGAAGGCTCGCTGCGCCGGCTCGGCATCGACACGATCGACCTGTACATGCTGCACCGCCCCGACTACCTCGCCGACCCGCAGGAGATCGCTTCGGCGTTCGCGGAACTGAAGGCGGCGGGCAAGGCGCGCGAGTTCGGCGTCAGCAACTTCCGCCCCTCGATGCTGGCCATGCTGCAGCGCGCCTGCCCGATGCCGCTGGTGGTGAACCAGGTCGAGATCCACCTCGCGCGGCTCGATCCGTTCGAGGACGGCACGCTCGACCAGTGCCTCGCCGAAGGCGTGACGCCGGTGTCGTGGAGTCCGCTCGCGGGCGGCCTGCTCGGCGACGGCGGCCAGCCGAACGCGAACGACCCGCGCGCCGACCGGCTGCGCGCGCTGCTCGCGACGCTCGACGAGATCGCCGCCGCGCACGGTGTGAGCCGTACGGTGATGTCGCTCGCGTGGCTGCTCCGGCACCCGGCGCGCATCGTGCCGATCGTGGGCAGCGTGAACCCCGAGCGCATCCGCGATGCCATGCGCGCGGACGACGTGGAGCTGAGCCGCGAGGACTGGTACCGGATCCTGATCGCCGCGAGGGGGCAGGGACTGCCGTGAGGCGAGGGCTCGCCCCGGCGTGAGCGGAAGGCCCGCGGGATCACCGCGTGCCCCGCGGGAGGCGCGCTTTCGTTGACCCACTCCCGCAGCAGATTCGCCCGCGGGCTCGTTTCGAACTCGTTGCAGGAGCAACCGTCGTGTCGCCTTCGCGCCGCTGGCATACGACCGCCTGCTGCGCGCTCGCCGTGGTCGCGCTCGTCTCGTGCGGGCGCATCGCACCCTGGTTCGCGCCGCAGCCTCGCGCCGCCACCGGCACGCTCATCGTGACCTCGGTGCCGGAGGGCGCCGCCGTCCACCTGGATGGCGTGTCGACCGGGCGCACGACGCCGGACACGCTGCGCGACGTGGCCGCCGGCCGGCACGTGGTGCGCGTGGTCGCGCGGGCTGGGCCGCGGCGCCGGAATCGGCGGTGGTGGACCTGCCGCGCAGGCGGTGCAACGCGCGGACTTCGCGCTGACCGCCGTGCAGGCGCCGCCGCCGCAGGTGGTGCTGCTGGAAGCGTTCTCGAACGTGAGTTGCGTGGGCTGCCCGCAGATGTCGGCCACCGTGGCGGCGCTGACGGCGGAGCCCGGCTTCGGGCCCGATCGCGTGCTGCTGGTAAAGTACGCGGCGAACTGGCCGGCGCTCAACGACCCGCACTACCAGGCGAACCTCGCGACAACGGCGCGCGCCTCACGTTCTACCAGCCCTACCTCGCGGTGGGCATCCCGACGCTCGTGCTGAACGGCGCGCTCGCCGGCGCGTCGGGGGAGCCGCCGGCGCTCGACGCGCTGCGCGCGCCTGTCGCGGCTCAGCTGCAGGGCGACCCGGGCTGATCACGGTGGACGCCGCGGCGCAGTCCGACGACGCGACCGTGCTCGCCACGGCCACCGTGCGCGCCGTCCGCTCGGTCGTGCACGCGAACGCGGTGCTGCACGTGGCGCTGGTGCAGGACCCGGTCATTTCACGTATCGCAGCCCGCCGGGCAACCAGGGCGAGACCGAGTTCCACGACGTGATGCGCGACTTCGCCACCGCGTCGAGCGCACCGCTGCCGCTGGCCGCGGGCGACTCGGTCGTGCTCGCGGTCCCGCTCGCGCGGCAGGCGGGCTGGCCGGTCGCCGACCTGCGCGTGATCGCGTTCGTGCAGGACCCGAACACGCGCGAGGTGCTGCAGGCCGGATCCGCCGTGGTCACGCCGCCGCCGGGTGACGCGCGCGTGCGGGCTTCGTCTTTCCCATCGTCCCCGGGATCGCTCGGCGGTCCCGTCATCCGCCACTCGAACCTCAGAGGAAGGCCGTGAGAAAACTGCTCGTGCTGTCTGCCATCGGTGCACTCGCCCTTGGCCTGAGCGCGGCCTCCGCGCTGGCCGTGCCACGCACCATGCTGCTCGAGAACTTCACCAACGTCAGCTGCGGACCGTGCGCCACGAACAACCCGGTGGTGCAGTCGTTCATGACGAAGTACGGCACGGGCCTCGTGATCGGCGTGCAACCGCACGTCAACTGGCCGAGTGCGTCCGACCCGTTCTACCTGCTCACCAGCTCCGAGGTGACCGGGCGCCGGACGTACTACGGCGTGAACGCCGTGCCGTGGAACATCGCCGACGGCACGCGCATCGGCACCAGCAGCCTGGCCACGCTCGAAGCCGCGGCGGCCGACCGGCTGCTGCTGGACGCGCCGTTCATGGTGACGGTGTCGCACGCCGTGGTCGGGGCGCAGGTGAACGTGTCGGTGTCCGTGAAGTCGACGGGCACCGTGCCGGCGGGTCCGCTGTGCGTGCACGTGGCGCTGATCGAGACCGAGATCCACTACGCCTCGCCGCCCGGGGGCAACGGCGAGAAGGACTTCTACAACTCCATGCGTCGCATGTTGCCCGATCAGAACGGAACGGATCTCGTGATCGCGCCGGGCGACGAGCGCGTGTTCAACTTCAGCACGCCGGTGGTGGCGGCGTGGACGACGGCGAACATCCGCGCGATCGCGTGGGTGCAGAACAAGACCACGAAGGAGATCTTCCAGGCGGCCACGTCGGCGCCGAAACCGGCGTACGCGTTCTACTACGGCGCGCGCGAACTGGCCGACGCCGTGCCGATGGAAACCACGCGCAGCTTCTCGTCGGTGCTCTACAACGCCGGCGCCAGCAGGGTGCGTACGCGCTGCACGTCTACGAAGGCTATACCGGCCGCGACGGGCACTTCGTCTGCGTGGGCACCACCTGCTACCCGCCCGGCACCACCGGCATTCCCGTGCGCCTGGGCGCCGGCGTGCAGGCCGACGTGCTCGTGGACGTGACGCCCTCGGGCACGAACGGCTCCGGCCTGGTCCGCGATCACCGCGACCAGTGCCGGGAACGCCCACGAGGCCTGGTCGCGCCTTCCGCGTGTTCTCGGGCCTGCCGATCCTGGTGGTGGACGGCGATGGACCGCGCGGCTTC
>JBGAOB010000396.1:0-3263 GCA_044222045.1 Candidatus Eiseniibacteriota bacterium | reverse complement strand
GCCATGAGCACGCGGCCGACGACGCAGGTGCGGCCGGAGCGGCCGCGGCGCCTGTGGCCGGTCCTCGGCGGGCTCGCCGCGTGGCTCGCGCTGTACGCGGTGCTGCAGCCGGCGTCGGCGTTCCTGGTGCGTGACCTGCTGCGGCTCGATCCGCGCACGCACGTGGGCGGCGCCGTGGAGTTCTTCGTCTACGAGGCGCCCAAGGTGCTCCTGCTGCTGACGCTCGTGGTGTTCGGCGTCGGCGTGGTGCGCTCGTTCTTCACGCCCGAGCGCACGCGCGCGATCCTCGCCGGGAAGGCCGAGGCCGTCGGCAACGTGATGGCCGCCGGGCTCGGCGTCGTGACGCCGTTCTGCTCGTGCTCGGCGGTGCCGCTGTTCATCGGCTTCCTCACCGCCGGCGTGCCGCTGGGCGTCACGTTCTCGTTCCTGATCTCCGCACCCATGGTGAACGAGGTGGCGCTCGCGCTGCTGTTCGCGCTGTTCGGCTGGAGGGTGGCCGCGCTCTACCTGTCCACCGGGCTCGCCGTGGCCGTGGTGTCGGGCTGGGTGATCGGCCGACTGCGCATGGAGCGCCACGTGGAGCCGTGGGTGTTCGAACAACCCCGGGCGTCCGACGACTTCGAGATGACGCTCGACTGGGAGATGCGGCTGGCGATGGCCCGCGACGCCGTGCTCGACATCGTGGGCCGCGTGTGGCCGTGGGTGCTCGCCGGCATCGCCGTGGGCGCGTTCATCCACGGCTGGGTTCCCGAGCGCACACTCGCCACGATCATGGGTCGCGACGCGTGGTGGTCGGTGCCGTTGGCCGTGCTGATCGGCGTGCCCATGTACTCGAACGCCGCGGGCATCGTCCCCGTGGTGCACGCGCTGCTCGAGAAGGGCGCCGCGCCCGGCACCGCGCTCGCGTTCATGATGGCCGTGGTGGCGCTCTCGCTGCCGGAGGTGGTCATCCTGCGCCGCGTGCTGCGCCCCACGCTGATCGCCGTGTTCCTGGGCGTGGTGGCCACGGGCATCGTGCTGGTGGGCCTGCTGTTCAACCGGCTGCTGTGACGCCGCGGCGGCCGCCCGTGCGAGCGACCGCCGCGATCTCCTCTCGTCGTCCCTCCGCCGTGCCGTCGTGCGAGCGCGGCGGGGGCGAACGGGATCAGCGCAACACGCACACGCGCGTGCTGCGCGAGAGCCCCGCCTGCGTGAGGCGCACCTGGTAGACGCCGGGCGGCAGTTGCGCCACTTCGGGCAGCGCGACCACGTGCCGGCCGGCGCCGAGCGCGCCGAGCTCGCGCGCGAGCACGCGCCGCCCCGTCACGTCGAACATCGCGAGCGTCGCCCGATCCGCTCGCGGCAGCACGAGCGACACCGTCGCGGCACCGCGCGTGGGCGACGGCCACGGCGCGCCGAGCGCGAGCGCCCCCGCCGTCACCGCCGGTGCACTCGAGGTGCCGGTGAAGACGCCCTCCCAGGTGTCCCCGAGCGCGTTCCAGCTCCGCCAGCAGTCGGGCCCGTAACACGGCGTCTGCCCCAGCGTGAACAGCACGCGGTCCTCGGACGGGTACAGGACCGCACCCGCGTACCGCCGCTGCGCGGGCCGGTCGGCGGACGGCGCGAGCAGCTGCCAGGGCGTTCCGTCGGCGAGCGGCAACGCCCACGCGTCGCCATTCGGGTCGCCGCCGAACACCAGCATCCGGTCGCGCGCGGCATCGAGCACCGCGGAGGGGCCGTAGTGCACCGGCGGCTGCTCCCCGGGCCGCGACACCGCGATCCACTGCGGCGCGCCGGCGAGGTCGAGCACGTGCACGTCGTTCGTCGCGGAGGTCAGGTCCCCACCCATCCACCCGCCGAACACGACCATGCGCTGTCGCGTGGCGTCCCAGGTCGCCGAAGCGTCGAATCGCGGACTCGGCGCGGCACCCGCCGGCGCGAGCAGTTCCCAGGTCATCGACGGCAAGTGGAGCACCCACGCGTCATCGAACACGTTGGTCCCGTCGGTGCCGCCGAACACGATCATCCGGTGGTTCTGCTCGTCCAGCACCGCCGCGTGTCCGAACCGCGGCGCCGGGCGCGGCGACGACGTCGCGAGGGACGCCCACGCCGGCGTCGCGAAGGGCGTGAGGCCGTTCAGCGCCCAGAGCTCGTTCGATGCCGCACCGTCCTCCGCACCGACACGGCCACCGAACACGAGCATGCGCTGGTAGGCATCCGGCTCGAACACGGCCGTGTGCCCGAAGCGAGGGCTCGGCGCGGCACCGGTGGGCGTCACCCGATGCCACAGGATGCCGTCGTAGTTCCAGACGTCGCCCAGCACCGGCGCCTGCGGATGGAGGTGACTGCCCCACTGCCCGTATCCGCCGTAAATCCAGACGCCGTCGGCGAGCACCGTGCTGTGTCCCGAGCGTGGTGCGGGGCGCTCGTCGGATGCGCGCAACTCGGACCACGCCGGCGATTCGGACTGCGGCAGCGCCCACAGGTCGTTGAGCGGCGCGCGGCCCAGCATCAGCACGCGATCGTTCGCCGCGTCGAACGCCGCGAGCGGCTCCCAGTCGTCGTGGGCGGGCGCCGTGGTCGGCAGCAGCGACCACGTGCCGGCGGACAGGTCCATCGCCCACACGCCGGCCGTGCCGTTCAGGTACACGCCCGCCACCAGCAGGCGATCGCGGACGGGATCCACGACCACCGAGTGGGGCGTGGATTCCGAGGTCGGCGTGAGCGCGAGCGTCGGCCCGCTGGCGGAGAGCTGCGTCCACGCGGGCCCCGGCGTGAAGGACAGCGCCCACGCGTCGCCGAGCGTCGTGAAGCTGTTGCCGGCGCCACCGAACACGACCATGCGATCGTGCGCGGAATCCCACGCGGCGCCGTGCAACCAGCGCGCGGGTGGCGGCGTGCCGGACGGGGTCAGCAGGCTCCACGTGGGCGTGCCGGACAGCGACAGCGCGTACACGTCGTTCGAGTACGGGCCGATGTAGCCGCCGAAGACGAGCAGCTGATTGCGCGTGGGGTCGTACACCATGCTGCGGCCGTAGGACCACGGTGGCGGCGTGCCGGCCGCGGCGATCGGAGTCCACGCGCGCGAGGGCCCGAGCGACAGCTGCCACACGTCGGTGAGCCCGGTGTGCCGGTCCAGCCCGCCGAACACGAGGAGCCGCGCGTGCACGGCGTCGAACGCGACCAGCGCGGATCGGCGCGGCGAAGGTGGCGTGCCCGCGGTGACGAGCGTGGCCCACGGGACGAGCGGCTCGTTCGTGCGCCGGATCCAGACCTGGTCGTGG
>JBGAOB010000395.1:0-3307 GCA_044222045.1 Candidatus Eiseniibacteriota bacterium | reverse complement strand
CTCCAGCCGCTCCGGCCGCCCCTCAACGTCGCGCGTGGAACGCCGCACGTGAGAACGCCACTCGCGGCGTCGTGCGGGGCGTCGCCGCGGCGTCAGCGGAACAGTTCGACCATCAGCTGGGCGATCAGGATCTTCGCGATCGTCGCGAATGGGTAGACCGCCGCGTAGCCCGCGTTCGGGCCGTCGTCGGTCGAGCCCTCGTTCGCGAACGCCAGTGCCGCCGACTGTGTCTGCAGGCCCGCCACCATGCCCATCAGCACCGACGCGCGCACCTTGAGCACGCGGCGGCCGATCACCAGCGCCAGCAGCGCCGTCACCAGCGTGATCACCGCGCCCGCCACGAAGAGCGGCAGCGAGCCCGGCTTCGCGAACGTCTGCGCGAACACCCAGCCCGAGCGCGTGCCCACGCCGGCCAGGAACAGCACGATGCCGATCTGGCGCAGCGTCAGCCCGGCGCTGAACGGCAGCTGCCACACGAGCGGCCCGCTGCGGCCGAGCGCGCCGAGCACGAGGCCCATCACCAGCGGGCCGCCGGCCATGCCGAGCTGGAACGTGCCGCCGCCGGGCAGCGGCACGGGCACGAGCCCGAGCCCGAGGCCGGCCGCGCAACCGAGGCCGAACGAGAGCACGTCCACTTCGGCGAGCGCGCGGTAGGAGTCGCCGAAGAACGCCACGACTTCCTTCATGCGCGCGCGCGGCGCCAGCACGCGCACGCGGTCGCCGGGCTCCAACACCAGCTTGCCGTCGGGCAGCACGTCCACGTCGCCGCGGCGCACGCGCGTGACGAGCGCGCCGAAACGCTGCAGCAGGTTCAGTTCGCCGAGCGTGCGCCCGAACAGCGCGGGCTCGCTCACGAACACGCGCCGGAAGTCGAGGTCGCTGCGGTCCAGCTCGAGCTGCTCTTCGGCCGGCTCGCCGATCTCGTCCACCACGCGCGCGAGGTCGTCGCGTTCGGCCACCAGCGTCACCAGGTCGCCGACGGCGAGGTGCTCCCACGGCTTGATGATGTCCACGTGCTCGTCGCGGCGGCGGCGCGCGAACAGCACCCGCCAGCCGCGGCGGCGCACCAGCTCCTCGACCGAGAACTCGCAGATGGCGCGCTGGACGCGCACGCTGCGCACCAGCGCGACGGCGCGGCGCGAGGCCTTGAGGTCCCGGGCCCACCACGCGCGCGCGGCGGCCATCACCAGGATCACGCCGAGCACGCCCATGGGATAGCAGAGCGAGTATGCGACCACGGGGTCGGCGAGCAGCTTCTCGCCCACCCCGGGCAGCGCGCGCACGCGCTCGAGCACCGCCGCGAGCGCGGGCGTGTTGGTGAGCGCGCCGGCGAACAGCCCGGCCGCGCGCGGGGCGTTGAGCCCGGCGACCTTCTGGGCGAGCACCACGAGGCCGGCCGCGAACAGCAGCGCCCCGGCGGCGTACGCGGCGTCGCGCAGGCCGCGGCGGCGGAACGAGGCGAAGAAGCCCGGGCCGCTGGCGACGCCGACCGTGTACACGAACAGCACGAGCCCGAAGCGCTGCACGATCTCGGGGATCTGCAGGCGCGGATCGATCGCCCCGGCGGCGAGGCCGGCGAACAGCACCGCCGCCACGCCGAGGCTCACGCCCATCACGCGCACGCGCCCGGCGGCGAAGCCCACGGCCAGCACGGCGAACAGGAGCAGCAGCGGTTGCTGCACGAAGTATTCGAGCATGTGCCGCAGGTTATCGGTGCGCGCGCGCCGCGTCGATGCGCGCTTCGCCTGGCCGGGAACGCGCGCCCGGACCGCGGCACCGGCGACGACCGCGCGACGGCGCCCGAACCGCACGCCCGATCGCCTCCCGCGACAGCACCCTGACCGCCGTCACGTCCGCGCAAAGAATCGCGCCCGGCCCGAGATCGCCCTCGACGGCCTCGGGTTCTTATCGTAGATTGCCGATAGACAATAAGCGCGGCTGGAACGCGGCGCCGCGTCCCGGCACGCGATCGTGATCGCGATCCCAGGAGAAACCGATGAGCCCGACCCGCAGCACCCGCGACGGCATCACCGCGGCCGACGAAGAACTGGCGGCACTGGCCAAGGCCCTCGGCCATCCGGCCCGCGTCGCCATCCTGCGCCAGCTCGCGGAAGCGGGCACCTGCATCTGCGGCGAGCTGGTGGACGCACTGCCGCTGGCGCAGGCCACCGTGTCGCAGCACCTGAAGGTCTTGAAGGAAGCCGGATTCGTGCAGGGCGAGATCGACGGCCCGCGCGTGTGCTACTGCGTGAACCCGAAAACCGTGAAGCGATTCCGCAAGCTCGTGGACGACCTGCCCGAGCACGAGGAGTGAACGCGATGAGCAACGATTCCCGCACCATCCCGGTCGTCGCGGCGCCCGCCGCGCCCTGCTGCTCCCCTTCCACGTCGGCCGACCGCTGCTGCGATCCGCTGCCGGCGGCCCCGATCACCACCGCGCTCGAGGAAGGCACCGACGTGCGCGCCGTGGTGCGCGAACGCTACGGCGCCGTCGCGAGCGGCGAGGCCTCCACGTGCGGCTGCTGCTCCGGCCCCGAGGACGCCGAATCCGTGCTGGCCAAGATCGGCTACACGCCCGAGCAGGCGGCCGCCATTCCCGAAGGCGCCAACCTCGGCCTCGGCTGCGGCAACCCGATCGCGCACGCCGAACTCGAGCCCGGCGAAGTCGTGCTCGACCTGGGCTCGGGCGCCGGCATCGACTGCTTCCTCGCCGCCCGCGAAGTGGGCCCCAAGGGCCGCGTGATCGGCGTCGACATGACGCACGCCATGCTGACGCGCGCGCGCGCGCTGGCCACGCGCATGAACGCGACCAACGTCGAGTTCCGGCTCGGCGAGATCGAGCACCTGCCGGTCGCCGACGCGAGCGTGGACGCGATCATCTCCAACTGCGTCGTCAACCTGTCGCCCGAGAAGCTGCAGGTGTTCCGCGAGGCGCTGCGCGTGCTCAAGCCGGGCGGCCGGCTGGTGGTGAGCGACCTGGTGCTCACGCGCGAGCTGAGCCCCGAGATGCGGCGCCATGCCGAGCTGTACGCCGGCTGCGTCGCGGGCGCGTCGCTCGAAGCCGACTACCTGCGGCTGCTGCACGAGGCGGGCTTCGCCGACGTGACCGTGCTCGAGCGCACGGGGTACGACGTGGGCGCGGACACCTACCCGGAAGGCAGCCCCGAGCGCGACGCGTTCGCGGCCGTCGTCTCGGTCAAGGTGCGGGCGATCCGCCGGGCCTGACGGCACCCTGACACCGCAGCGGGGCGCGGCTGGCTAGACTTCTCGTCCATGCCGACCGCGTCCCGACTGCTCTCCGCCGCGT
>JBGAOB010000394.1:0-3281 GCA_044222045.1 Candidatus Eiseniibacteriota bacterium | reverse complement strand
ACGCCGTGCGCGCCCGCAGCGAAACTCCGAAGCATTCCCCTTCCCGAGGAACTCCGTCCATGAGCTTCGTTCGCCGCCCGTCCTCGCTTCCGGTCCACGCGGTCGGCCGCGCGCTCGTCGTGATGATCCTGGGCCTCCTCGCGCCGAGCCTCGGCTCGACGTCGGAGCAGACGGCGCCCTCGTCGAATCCGCAGCTGCCGGCCGCCGCCCGCTACCACGTGACGATGCGCCCGGGTTCGCTGCGGCTCGCCGTGCGCGCTTCGCTCCCGGTCTCGGGTCGCGAACTCCGCATGGGCGACTCCTGGCCGGCCGGCATCCCCGAGACGGACTCGCTCGGCTGGTGCGGGCTCGTCTCCGGACTCGAAGCCACGGACGCGTCCGGGCGCCGGCTCGAGCTTTCCGTCACCGGGGCGAATCGCTGGCAGTTCGCTCAGCCGGTCACGGGCATGATCGAGCTCCGGTACGAAGTCGACTACGAACGGCTCCGCCTGCGCGACTGGCCGGCGCCGCGCGAGGCCGCGTCCGCCGACTCGAGCCACCTCGCGCTGGTCGGACGCTCGCTGTTCGTCACGACACCGGGCGCCGGCGCGGGCGAAGTGGCCTTCATGCTGCCGCACGGCTGGCGCGCGGTGACGGCGTGGAGCCCGAAGCAGGGCGCGCGCGCGACTTTCCGGTTCGCAGCTCCCGAGGAGCTGCTCGAGAACCTGTGCGTGCTCACTCGCGGCGCGACCGACGACGTGGCCGTCGGCGACTTTCGGCTGCACGTCGTGGCCATGGGGCCATGGCAGTCGTCACGCGCCGAGGTGCGCCGGGTCCTGGAGCCGGTCGTCCGCCGGTTCGTCGCCGTCATGGGCGTCGCACACCCGGTGGACTACCTCGTCGTGCTCCTGCCGCAGGCCGACTCCGGGGGAGAGTCCTACCGGAGCAGCTTCGCGCTGACCGTGGAGACGCCGCCGTCGGCGGCGACGCGCACGGCATGGGGAAAGGTGATCGCGCACGAGATCTTCCACCTCTGGAACGGTTGGCAGTTGCACGGCGAGGACTACGCGAGCACGCAGTGGTTCCAGGAGGGCTTCACGGAATACGCCGCCATGAGCGCGATGGGCTCTACGGCGGGGGCGCGCTCACCGCGTTCGCGTGGGACGTGATGATCCGCGAGGCGACCTCCGGCCGCCGCTCACTGGCCGACTTCTGGGGCGAGTTCCTGCGCGAGACGCAGGGCGGCGAACGCGCCTATGCATGGCCGGACGTCCGCGCGGCCCTCACTCGCGTCGCGCCACTCGATTGGGAGGGGTACTACCAGTCGCACGTGCGCGGAGCCGTGCCGGTGCCGTTCGAGACGGTCCTGCCGAGTGCCGGCCTGCGGCTGCAGCGGGCGGCGTCAGGGGTCGAGCGATTCGCGTCGGACTCGGCGGCGGCGCCCGGCGCGCGGCGACTCTGGCTGGGGCTGGTCGCGGCCGAGTAGCGCGCGGCGATCAGCGCGCGGGCGGCTCCGGGCTGGGCGGTGTGGACCCGGACGGGTAGCGCGCCAGCACCTGCCGGGTGCCGAGCAGCACCGCGGCGACCACGTCGGCCGCGGCGACCGCGGCGAGGATCGCGGCCAGGCGCCGCGGGTCGCCGCCCTCGGCGACGCGCGCCTGGTAGGTCCCGAGCAGCGTCGCCACCCACACGCACGCGCCCAGGGCGAGCAGCACCTGGGTGAGGCGCGCGACCCAGCGCTGGCGCTGGAAGTGCAGCATGGCCGTGCACACCAGCACGCAGAGCGTGGTGATCCAGTCGCCGTCGCGCAGGAAGTGCGCGGCCAGGACGAGCATCGAGAGCGTCGCGAGCGTGAGCGTGAAGGGCACCATGCGGCGCAGTGTAGGCGGGGCCCGGCGGGTGCGTCATGCGCGCCGCTCGCGCGAAGCAATTCGCGCTTGCCGCCGCGCCCCGCCGCCGAACAAGATGCGCGTCGTCCGCACACGGCCCGCGGCGCGCTCGCGGCGCTCGTCCGCGCCCTCCATCCTCCCGAATCCGAAGGCGGTCCTCTCATGCCGACCGGCACCGTTCGCCTGCACCGCGTGCTGCGCACCAAGCCCGAGCGCCTCTTCCGCGCGTTCACCGATCCCGAAGCGATGGTGAAGTGGCTTCCGCCCCACGGCTTCACGGCCAAGGTGCACCACCTCGACGCGCGCGTCGGCGGCAGCTACCGCATGTCGTTCACCAACCTGACCACGGGCAACGGCCACGCGTTCGGCGGCGAGTACCTGGAGCTGGTGCCCAACGAACGCATCGTGCACACGGACAAGTTCGACGACCCGAACCTGCCCGGCGAGATGCGCGTGACGGTGACGATGAAACCGGTGGCCGTGGGCACCGAACTGAACATCGTGCAGGAGGGCATCCCCGAGATGATCCCGGTCGAGGCTTGCTACCTCGGCTGGCAGGAGTCGCTGCAGCTCCTCACGCTGCTCGTCGAGCCCGAGATCCCGGCGTGAACGGCGCGCCGCGCACGATCGCGAGGTGGGAGCGACGGTGACCTCTTCGTCACGGCCGCTCTCCGCCGCGCTGCCGGGCACGTGGGAGTTGCTCTCGCGCATCGACGTGAACGACGCGGGTGAGCGGCGCGACGAGCCGGGCCTGGGCTCGGACCCGATCGCGCTGCTCGTCTACGACCGCGCGGGGCACTTCGCGGCGCAGTTCATGAAGCGCGACCGCTCGGCGGCGGCCATCACCGATGCGCCGGTGGCCGGCAGCAACAACACGCGTGCGCAGGGCGGCTACGACGCCTACTTCGGCACCTACACCGTCGACGACGCCACCGGCCGGGTCACGCAGACGCTGCTCGGCGCGCTGTCCGCCGAGAGCGTCGGCATGGTGATCACGCGGGAGATGCAGGTGGACGGGGACCGCCTCGTGATCGCGCTGCGGACGACCTCGATGGCGGGCGAACCCGTGACGCGCACGCTCACCTGGAAACGCGTCGGCGCCTGACGCGCGGCGCGCGTCCGGCGTCCGCCTACTTCGGCATCTCGCCCGGCACGTGGCGGTCGGCGAGGCCCAGCTCGCGCTCGATCGCCATCTCCAGGTAGAGCGCCATCGCCGGGTCGGGGACGCGGGCGACGAGCCGCACCTTGCGGCCGTCGCCCGTCATCACGTTCAGCTCGTGGCGCACCGACCGGCCGCTGCGCGTCGTCGAGGAGCGCTCCTCCCGGTAGAGCTGCGTGATCTCGGGCGTCGGCAGGGTCTTGCCGCCCGGCCAGGGCAGCGGCCCGTGCCGGACCGCCACCTCGCCGCCACCG
>JBGAOB010000393.1:0-3297 GCA_044222045.1 Candidatus Eiseniibacteriota bacterium | reverse complement strand
TGGCCGCGATCGAGAAGAACGCGTGCGGCGCCTGCTTCCGCGGGCTGTCTCCGCACGCGCTGCAGGAGGCCAAGCGCCGCGAAGCGCTGCTCGTGTGCGACGGCTGCGGCCGGCTGATGCTGCTGCCGCCCGAGGGTGGCGCGTGAACGACGGCGCGGCGCGGCGGCTGCGGGCGGAGTTCCCGTTCCGGCGCGTGGCGCTCGTGCTGTCGGGAGGCGGAGCGTACGGTGCGTACGAACTGGGCGTGCTGCGCGTGCTCGAGGCGCTGCGGCTGACGCCGGCGATGATCGCGGGCGTGTCGATCGGCGCGGTGAACGCGGTGGCGTGGGTCGCGCACGGCCAGCGCACGGCGCCGATCGAGCACGCGTGGCGCACGCTGAACCCGCGGCACCTCGGGCTGCGCTGGCTCGCGCTCGCGCTGCGCCTGTTCGGGGCGCTGACCGCGGTGCTCGGCCTGCTCGAAGTGTTCCTCACGCTCGCGGGTTCGCGCGAGATGTCGGGGGCGTACTGGATCTGGAAGAAGTCGAGCGCGCGGCTCGACCTGGCGTCGACGCAGCTCGACGTCACCTCGTGGCTCGTGATGGCCGCGATCGGCCTGCTCGTGGCGCTGCTCGCGAGGCCGATCGAGGACTGGCTCGCGCGCGGCGAGGGCTTCGGCGATCCCGACCGCGGGCCGCGGCTGCTCGGGCGCGTCGCGCTCGGGCTCGCGCTCGTGCACCTGCTGGTGTGGGCGATGGGCTGGCCTTGGCCGCACCGATTCAGCGCGACCGCGGTGCTGGTGGCCACGGTGACGTGGCTCGCGAGCGGCCCGGGTAGGACGGGGCACTGGACGCGTCACCTGGCGCTCGGGCTCATGCCCGAGACCGGCGGTCGCGGCCTGTGGAGCGGGCGCTCGCGCCGGCGCGTGATCGCCGAACTCGTGGCGCGCGGCCTGCCCTCGCGCCTGGTGGCGGGATCGCCGGAGCTCATCGTGAGCGCGCTCGCCGTGGACACCGGGCGCACGTGCCACTTCGTGAACTGGGCGCACCCTTCGGACTCCTTCGTCCGGCGCGTGGCGGCCGAACTCGGCGAGGTCGTGCCGCTGCGCACGGCCGAGGAGGTGATCTCGGCGGCGGTGGCGTCGTCGGCGATCCCCGGCGTGTTCGAGCCCGAGCGATTCGACGGCCGGCTGTTCGTGGACGCGGGCGGCTTCTCGAACCAGCCGCTGCACGTGGTGCTCGCGAACGACGCAGATGCCGTGCTGGTGGTGCTGCTCACGCCGAGCCAGTCGCCGCCCTCGACCACGGCGCCGTCCAACGTGGTGGAGCTCGGCGGCCGGCTGCTCGAGCTGGCGAACTGGCGCGACCTGCAGACCGAGCTCGCGAACCTGCCCGACGGCTGGAGCCGCGACGGTTCGCCCGCGCGCGTGTGCGTGGTGGAGCCGCTGCGGCCGCTGCCGGGCGGCCTGCTGGGGTTCGACCCGGCGCAGGCCGGTGATCTCGCCGCGCTCGGCGAGGCCGACGCGTGGCGCGCGCTCGAGCAGGCCGGCTGGATCGCTCGCGCGCAAGCGGGCCCGGCGCCTGGCGCGTGCGCGGACGGTGCTTGAGGCACGGCGCGAACCGGGCTACGGTGCGGCCCCACGAAAGGAGCAGGCATGGCGAGCTGGACGTTGCGTTGTGACGGTGGTTCGCGCGGCAATCCCGGGCCCGGAGCCTTCGGCTTCGTGCTCGCCGACCCGCAGGGTCACGAGGTGGAGGCGCGCGGGGAGTTCCTCGGCACCTGCACCAACAACGTCGCGGAATACCGCAGCCTGATCGCCGGCCTGCAGGCGGCGATCGAACGCGGTGCGAGTCCGCTCGCCGTGTGCATGGATTCGGAACTGGTGATCCGGCAGATGACGGGCCAGTACCGGGTGAAGAACGAAGGACTCAAGCCGCTGCACGCCGAGGCCCGTCGGCTCGCCGGGCAGTTGCGGGAGGTGTCGTGGTCGAGCGTTCGTCGGGACCTCAACACGCGCGCGGACGCGCTCGTGAACGAGGCCCTCGATCGGGCGCTGACGCAGTAGCCGAGTTCCCCAGGTGATCGCGCGGCGCTCGCCGACGCTTCCACTTCGGTGGCGGCCGAGGCTGTGTCGTGAGGAAAGTCCGAACTCCACAGGGCAGGACGCTGGGTAACCCCCAGGGGGCGCGAGCCCACGGAAAGTGCAACAGAGAGCAGACCGCCAGCGGGCGCGGCGCAAGTCGCGCAGCGGGTAAGGGTGAAACGGTGGGGTAAGAGCCCACCAGCGGCGGCGGTGACGTCGCCGGCTCGGCAAACCCCGTTCGGAGCAAGACCGCATAGAGGGGGAGGAGTGTGTCCCGCTCCGTCACCACCCCAGGGTCGGTCGCATCGAGGCGAAGGGTGACCTTCGCCCCAGACAAATGATCACCACGGAGCAATCCGACAGAATTCGGCTTATGGGGGACTCGGCGTGACATCCGGACGACGCCCCGGGGCGCAGGCCCCGCGGGCGCCCGTCCGAGCCCGCGGGCCCGCGGCCTCTCCGGCGTGGGCGCCGTCGGCGCTCGTCGCGGTGGCCGTGGCGCTGTGCGTCGCGGGGGTCACCGTGGCGCTCGTGCGCGCACACGGCTTCGTGTGGGACGACCTGGACCTCGTCGTGCGGGATCCGGCGGTGGCGTCCGGCGACTACTTCCGCCTGTGGACCGGCGACTTCGGCCGCGCCGCGGGCGGGCACACCGGCTTCTGGCGTCCGCTCGTGCTGGCGTCGTTCGCGGTGGACTGGGCCGTGGGCGGCGGCTCCCCGTTTCCGTTCCACGCGGGCAACGCGATCGCACACGCGTGCGCCGCGGGACTGGTCGCGTGGCTCGCGACGCGCGCGGGTGCCTCGCGCGCGTGGGCCGTGCTCGCCGGATTCACGTATGCCTTCGCGGCGGCGCAGTCCGAGCCGGCCGCGTGGATCGCGGCGCGTACCGACGTGTTCGCATCGATGTTCACGCTCGCGTTCCTCGCGCTCGACGACGCGCCTCGGCGGAGCGCGACCGGCGTGGCGCTGTCGGCGCTCGCGCTGGCGCTGGCCGTGGCCAGCAAGGAGGCCGCTTTCGTGGCGCCGCTGGTGGCGCTGGCGCGGCGGCGCGCGGCGGGCCGAGCCCTGCTCGAGGGCGGCGCACCGTGGGCGTGGTTCGGCGTGATCGCGGTGCTCGGAGCGGCGCACGCGCGCTTCGCCGACGCGATGCCGCCGCTCGCGCACGTGGATCGCGTCGCGCTCGCCGCGTCGCTGCCCGCGCTGTTCTGGGCGCAGCTCGCGGTGCTCGCGCCGGG
>JBGAOB010000024.1:0-28798 GCA_044222045.1 Candidatus Eiseniibacteriota bacterium | reverse complement strand
CGCCGTGCTCACGCTGGTGGGGCCGGCCGCGGCCGATCCGCTCACCGCCGACCGGGCGGTGGAGCTGGCGCTCCGCAAGAACACCCAGATCGTGCAGTCCGAGGCTTCGTTGCTGGAATCGCGGAGCGGGTTGTGGAGCGCCTACTCGGGCGTGCTGCCCCGCGTCTCGGCCAGCTACGCGCGCTCGGGCAGCTACAGCAAGACGCCGCCGAGCGTGTCGGTGTTCCAGATCCTCGACACCACGATCGTCTCCAGCGCGGGCGAGACGGTGCGCGAGAGCTACACGACGTCGCCGGGCCTGAACGGCAGCTGGAACGTGCTCAACCTGTCGTCGTGGCGCGGCGTCCAGTCGGCGCGCAGCGGCATGGAGGCGGCGCGCCTGTCGCACACGGCCACGCGCAACGACGTGGTGCTGTCGGTGCGGCGCCAGTTCTACGAGGTCGTGAAGTCCTACCACCTGCTGCGGGTGTCCGCGGGCGCGCTGAAGCTGGCGCGCGACAACGAGCGGCGCGTGCGCGCGCTTTTCGAGGTCGGCTCCGTGTCGAAGAGCGACCTGCTGAAGGCCCGCGTGGCCACGTCGCAGAGCCAGCTCGACTCCCTCAGCGCCGACCACAACGTCACCGCGCAGCGCATCGCGCTCGCGAGCGCGCTGGGGTTGCCGGAGTCCGAGGTCGGTGTCATCGACACGTCGCTCACGGCCACGGCGAAGCCGGTGGACGAGAGCGCCCTCCTGGCCGATGCGCGCCAGAACCGGCCCGACGTGCGCGCGGCGGAGGCCGAGATGCGTTCCGCCGAGGCCGCGCTGTCCGGCGCGCGCTTCGCGCGGCTCCCGTACGTGACCGCGTCGGGCTCGTACGACTTCACGACGCGCACGCGCTCGAAGACCGCCGTGCTCGGGCAGCCGCCGCGGAGCGGTTTCAGCGACACCGACCGTGCGGCGAGCGGCTCGCTCGCGCTGAACCTCGACGTGTTCGACGGTTTCGCGATGGACGCCCGCGTCACCAGCGCGAAGGCGCGCGTGATGCGCTCGCGTGAAACCCGCGACGCGCTCGTTCGTAACCTCGCCAGCGAAGTGCACCAGGCGGTGCTCGGGCAGCAGGAAGCCGTCGAGCGCGAGAGCCTGGCCCGCGACGCCCTCGCCTCGGCGAGCGAGAACCTGAACCTGGTGCAGCAGAAGTACAACGTCGGATCGGCGACGATTCTGGACCTCATCGACTCGCAGGTGCAGTTGCAGCGGGCCCAGAACGACCTCGTCACCGCACTGGCCGCGATTCGCGTGGCGGAAGCCACGATCGAGCGCGTGCGCGGTCGCGGCGAGTGAAGCCCGAACCGCCCATCTCGAGAGGCTGCCGCGCATGAAGAAGCCGTGGATCTGGATCGTGTTGGGCGTCGTGCTGGTCGGCGGCCTCGTGGCCGCGAACGTCGCCCGGCAGGGCAACGCGAAGACGGAGGCCGTTCAGCTCGCGAAGGTCCGTCGTGAAGACGTGACGTCCCGCGTGCGTGCACCCGGCAAGATCGAACCCAAGACGCAGGTGAAGGTCAGCGCCGACGTGCCGGGCAAGGTCGTGTTCCTGGGCGTGAAGGAAGGCGACCGGGTTCGCACGGGGCAGCTGTTGCTGCAGATCGACGACCTCCAGTACAAGGCCGCGCACCAGCAGATGCGCGCGGCGTGGGCGTCGGCACAGGCGCGGCTGCGCGAGGCCGAGAGCGCGAAGCGGGTGAACGACGCGAACTTCGTGCGTCAGCGGGCGCTGTTCGACCAGAAGCTGCTGTCACAGGCCGAGTGGGACCAGGCGCAGAACGCGCACGAGGGCGCCCAGGTGGCGCTCGCGACGGCGCAGGAAGAGGCCACGCGCGCGAAGGCCGGCGTCGACGCGGCGATGGACAATCTCTCCAAGTGCCGCTTCGTCGCGCCGTTCGACGGCGTGGTGAGCGCGCTCAACGTGGAAAAGGGCGAGATCGTCATCACTGGCACCATGAACAACCCGGGCACGCAGATCATGGTGGTGTCGGACCTGTCGAAGATGCTCGTGCGCGCGGACGTCGACGAGACCGACGTGGTGGACATGCGCGTGGGCCAGAAAGCGAAGATCTCGGTGGACGCGTTCCCGGACACCACGTTCACGGGCACGGTCACCGAGATCGGGAGCACCGCGAAACGGTCGGCGCTCGGTACGGTCGAGAACCAGACGAACTTCGAGGTGAAGGTGGTGTTCGACGAGAACGTGCCCGAGGTGCGCCCGGGCATGACCGCGGACGTCGACATCGAGACCGGCCTGCATTCGAAGACGCTGGCCGTGCCGATCCAGGCCGTGGTCGTGCGCACGCAGCGCGAACTCGACCTGGCCGCGAAGCGGACCGCGCCCGGCGCGAAACCGGAGCGCAAGCGCCGCGGCTCGATCACGGCCGAGGAAGACACCATCGGCCGCCGCGAGAAGGAGATCACCGGCCTGTTCGTGGTGAAGGACGGCGTGGCGAAATTCGTTCCCGTGCGTACCGGCATCGCCAGCGAGACGATGATCGAGGTGTTCGGCGACGTGAAGGAAGGGGACGAGGTCGTGGGCGGTCCGTACAAGGCGCTTCGCGAACTCAAGCCCGGTGGCAAGGTCAAGCGCGAGGGCGCGGCCAAGGGGAAGAAGTGAGCCGCACATGCTGATCCAGATCCGGGATCTCCACCGCCACTACCAGGTGGGCGACCAGGAGGTGCGCGCGCTGAACGGCGTGGACCTTTCGATCGACCAGAACGAATACGTGGCCATCATGGGGCCTTCGGGCTCGGGCAAGTCCACGCTCATGAACATCCTCGGCTGTCTCGACACCCCGACGCAGGGCTCGTACGTCCTGAAGGGGCAGGAGATCGCCAAGATGTCCGACGACGAGCTGGCGCGCATCCGCAACCACGAGATCGGCTTCGTCTTCCAGACGTTCAACCTCCTCGCGCGCGCCGACGCGCTGCAGAACGTGGAGCTGCCGCTCGTGTACGCCGGCATGCGCCACGAAGACCGCCGCAAGCGGGCGAAGGAGGCGCTGGACCTGGTGGGCCTCAGCGACCGCATGAAACACAAGCCGAACGAGCTGTCCGGCGGCCAGCGGCAACGCGTGGCGATCGCGCGAGCCCTGGTGAATCACCCGAGCATCATCCTGGCCGACGAGCCCACCGGCAATCTCGACTCGCGAACGGGCGAGGAGATCATGGCCGCGTTCGAGCGCATCTGGCAGCAGGGCAACACGGTCATCCTGGTGACGCACGAGGCGGACATCGCCGAACACGCACGCCGCGTGGTCCGCATGCGCGACGGCAAGGTCGAGAGCGACATGCCGAACCCGCACCCGCGGGGCGGGAGCGGGACCTCGTGAACCTCCGCGAGAGCGTGGGCATCGCGCTGGGGAGCATCCGCGCGAACAAGCTCCGGTCTTTCCTGACGCTGCTGGGAACGATCATCGGAGTGGCCTCCGTGATCGCGGTCGTGTCGTTCGTCGAGGGCATGAACCAGTACGTCACGAACAAGCTGCTGAACGCGGGCGCGAACGTGTTCTGGGTGGACAAGTACGGCTTCGTCACCACGCAGGAGGCGTTCGAGGACGCACAGCGGCGTCCGGATGTGACGTTGGACGACGCCGACGCGCTCGCGAAGACCGTCGTGCACGCGGCGATGATCGTGCCGGAGGTGGGCACCTCGGCGCCGGTGCGCTACCGCAGCAAGGTCGTCCGAGGCATCTCGGTGCAGGGGAAGGGCATCGGCTACGACGTCGTGAGCGACCTCACGATCGGATCCGGTCGCCACCTCGCGCCACTCGACGACCAGCGCCGCCGCGACGTGTGCGTGATCGGCCCCGAGGTCGCGGAAGAGTTGTTCGCGAACCTCGATCCGATCGGTCGCGCGATCCGCGTGGGCGAGCGCGAGTTCGAGGTGGTGGGCGTGACCAAGGCCAAGGGCAAGCTGTTCGGGCAGAGCCAGGACCGATTCGTGGTCGTTCCCATCCGCACGTTCATGAAGCACTGGATGGAGCGCGGCAGCCTCACGATCAACGTGAAGAGCGCCGACGCGGCCTCCATCGACCAGGCGCAACAGGAAGTGCGCAACGTCATGCGCGCCCGGCGGCACCTGCGGCCGGGGGCGCCGGACAACTTCGGCATCAGCACCGCCGAGACGTACCTCGAGCTGTACCGAACGCTCACGGGCGGCATCTTCATCGTCACGATCGGCGTGGCCGCGATCTCGCTCGTGGTGGGCGGCATCGTGATCATGAACATCATGCTGGTATCGGTCACCGAGCGGACGCGCGAGATCGGCGTGCGCAAGGCGCTCGGCGCGCGCCGGCGGGACATCCTGGGCCAGTTCCTCGTGGAGGCCACCACGCTGTCGCTGGCGGGCGGCGTGATCGGCGTCGCGCTCGGAGGCTCGCTCGCGCTCCTCGTGGGGGCGGTCTCACCTCTTCCGGCCGCCCTGAGCTTGCCGGCGGTCGGGCTCGGTATCGCGATGTCCACCCTGGTCGGCGTCTTCTTCGGTTCGTATCCCGCGGTCCGGGCCGCGCGGCTCGATCCGATCGAGTCGCTGAGGTACGAGTGACATGAAGCTCGGATTCCTGCTGGCCGAGACGTTCACGATGGCGCGCACGTCGCTCGTGGCGAACCGCATGCGTTCGCTGCTCGCGCTGCTCGGCATCGTCATCGGCGTCGGTACGGTGATCGCGATGGTCTCGCTGATCAACGGCTTCCAGCGCTCGTTCGAGCAGAGCATCCGGTCGATGGGCAACAACACCATCTACCTGCGACGCATCCGCCCCGGCGTGCAGTTCGGCAGCGACGGCATCCCGGACAGCCTGAAGCAGCGCAAGGCGTTCACGATGGCCGACGCGCGCGCGATCCTCGACCAGGCGCCGTCCGTGAAGGCGATCTCGACGTTCAAGTTCGGCTTCGAGGACATCAAGCTCCGCTATCGCGACCGGCTGACGAAGTCCACGTTCATCTACGGCACGGACGACCAGCTGCTGATCGTGCGCGGTTTCGAGCTCGCGAACGGGCGCTTCTTCACCGACGAGGAAGTGCGCCGCAACGCGAACGTCGTGGTGCTGGGGCGGGACACGCGGCAGTCCCTGTTCGACGGCGGCACGGGACTCGGGCGAACGGTCTACCTGAACGGCATTCCGTTCACGGTCATCGGCGAGTTCGAGAAGAAGGGCAAGTTCCTCGGGAACAACTTCGACGAGGTGGCCTGCATCCCGTACACGGTGATGGAGAAGTACTGGAGCGCGCCGAGCGACGCGCCCCCGTGGTTCCCGCGCAAGGGGGAGCTGTTCCTGGACGCGATCGCCGTGTCGCCCGAAAAGACCGACCAGGCGATCCTCGAGATCACCGACGTGCTGCGCGTGCGCCGCCACCTGCCCAGCAACAAACTCAACGACTTCGTGGTGATGACCGACGACGCGTTCCTGTCGCTCTACCAGCAGCTCACGGGCGGCATCGTGGCGCTGATGCTGCTGATCTCGTCGATCTCGCTGCTCGTGGGCGGCATCGGCGTGATGAACATCATGCTCGTGGCCGTCACGGAGCGGACTCGCGAGATCGGCGTGCGCAAGGCGCTCGGCGCGCCGCGCCGGGCGATCCTGCTGCAGTTCCTGGTGGAGGCCGTGCTGCTGACGGCGGGCGGCGGGCTGCTGGGCGTGCTGCTCGGCGCCGGCGTGTCGGCCACGGTCAAGATGGCCACGCCGCTGCCCACGTACGTGTCGATGTGGTCGGTCCTGCTCGGGCTCGCGTTCTCGGCCGTGGTCGGCGTGTTCTTCGGGCTGTACCCGGCCATGCGCGCGTCGCGCCTCGACCCGGTGGATTCGCTCCGCTACGAGTGAGGCGCGGTCGCGCTGGCGATCGCCCCGCGGGTCCGGCTAGAGTGCCGGGACCATGGCTCCTCGCACGGACGCATCACCCGACATCGATCGCGACGCGCGCGTCGCCGCCCTGAGCGACATCGTCATCCGCGGTGCACGCGAGCACAACCTGCAGAACGTCACGCTGCGACTGCCGCGGCAGAGCCTGATCGTCATCACCGGCGTCTCGGGCTCCGGCAAGTCGTCGCTCGCCTTCGACACCCTCTACGCCGAAGGGCAGCGCCGCTACGTGGAGTCGCTGTCCGCGTACGCGCGCCAGTTCCTCGGCCAGATGGAGAAGCCCGAGGTGGACGCGATCGAGGGGTTGTCGCCCGCGATCGCGATCGAGCAGAAGGGCGCCGGGTCGAATCCGCGCTCGACGGTGGCCACGATCACGGAGGTCTACGACTACCTGCGCCTGCTGTTCTCGCGCGTGGGTGCGCGCCACTGCCCGAATTGCGGCACCCCGCTCGCGCGGCGCAGCGTGCAGGAGATGGTCGATCAGCTCCTGGACCAGCTCGCGGGCAAGCGCGTGAGCCTGCTCGCGCCGGTCGTGCGCGGACGCAAGGGCGAGTACCGCAAGGAGCTCGAGCAGTACCAGCGCCAGGGTTACCTGCGCGCGCGCATCGACGGCGCGTGGGTGGAGCTCGAGGACGCGCCGAAGCTCGCGCGCTACAAGCGTCACGACATCGACATCGTGGTGGACCGGCTCGCGCTGAACGCGGACGCCCGCGGGCGCCTGACGGAGTCGCTCGAGGCCGCGCTCAAGCTGGGCGCCGGGCTCGTGAACGTGGCGCGCGAAGGCGAGGACGACGTGCCGCTGAGCGTGGGCGCGACCTGCCCCAAGTGCGGCACGGCCGTGGAGGACCTCGAGCCGCGACACTTCTCGTTCAACTCGCCGTACGGCGCCTGCAAGAGCTGCGACGGCCTCGGCACGCTGCTGCGCGTGGATCCGGCGCGCGTCGTGCCCGACGAAAGCCTGAGCCTCACCGACGGCGCGATCGCCGCGTGGGGGCGCGCGGACGGCACATGGACCGGCGGCACGCTGAAAGCGCTCGCGAAGGCGTTCGACTTCGACCTGAAGACGCCGTGGAAGAAGCTGCCGGCGCGCGTGCAGAAGCTGGTGCTCTACGGCGCGGGCGACGAGCACGTGCGGTTCGAGTTCCGAACGTCGAAGGGCTCGGCCTTCATTCATCGCTCCAAGTACGAAGGCGTGATACCGGCGCTCGAGCGCCGCTACCGCCAGACCGAGAGCGAGGGCGTGCGCCGCACGATCGCCGCGCTCATGAACCCCACGCCGTGCCCGGACTGCGGGGGGCGGCGGCTGCAGCCCGCGAGCCTCGCGGTGAAGGTGGCGGGGCGCAACATCGGCGAGTGGGCGGCGCTGTCCGTGGCCGAGGCGCGCCGGCTGTCGTCCGAGCTGCGCTTCACGGGCGGGCAGGCGCGGATCACCGCGCCGATCCTGAAGGAAATCGTCAACCGGCTCGGCTTCCTCGTGGACGTGGGACTCGGCTACCTCACGCTCGACCGCGCGGCCGGCACGCTGGCCGGAGGAGAGGCGCAACGCATCCGGCTCGCCACGCAGATCGGCTCGCAGCTCACGGGAGTGCTCTACATCCTCGACGAGCCGTCGATCGGCCTGCACCACCGCGACAACCAGCGGCTGCTCGCCACGCTGCAGCGGCTGCGCGACCTCGGCAACACGGTGGTGGTGGTCGAGCACGACGAGGACACGATGCGCGCCGCCGACTGGCTGGTGGACCTGGGCCCGGGCGCGGGTCGTCACGGCGGGCGGCTCGTCGCCGCCGGCACGCCGGCCGAGGTGCAGGCGCACCGCGAGTCGCTCACGGGGCACTACCTCTCCGGAACGCGGCGCATCGCCGTGCCGTCGTCGCGGCGCGCGGGCCGCGGCGACTTCCTCGAAGTGCGCGGCGCGCGCGAGCACAATCTCAAGGACATCGACGTCGCGTTCCCGCTCGGCACGTTCACGTGCGTGACCGGCGTCTCGGGCTCCGGCAAGAGCACGCTCGTGAACGACATCCTGCTGGCGGCGCTCGAGCGCGAACTGCACTCCGGCAGCGCCTCGCCGGGCCGGCACCGTTCCCTGGCGGGACTCGCGCACGTCGACAAGGTCGTGGCGATCGACCAGAGCCCGATCGGCCGCACGCCGCGCTCCAATCCCGCCACGTACACGGGGGCGTTCACGTTCATCCGCGACCTGTTCGCCGGCCTGCCCGAGGCCAAGGTGCGCGGCTACGGGCCCGGGCGCTTCTCGTTCAACGTGAAGGGCGGCCGCTGCGAGGCCTGCGAGGGCGACGGATCGCGGCGCATCGAGATGCACTTCCTGCCCGACGTCTACGTGCGTTGCGACGTGTGCCACGGCCGGCGATACAACCGCGACACGCTCGAAGTGCTCTATCGCGGGAGATCGATCGCCGACGTGCTCGAGATGACCGTGGAGGAGGCGCTCGACTTCCTGTCCGCCGTTCCTCCCCTGAAGAGGAAACTCGAGACCCTCGCGGGCGTGGGCCTCGGCTATATTCACCTCGGTCAGTCGTACCGGCTCTCGGGCGGCGAGGCGCAGCGCGTGAAGCTCGCCACCGAACTGTCGCGTGTCGCCACGGGCCGGACGCTGTACGTGCTGGACGAGCCCACGACGGGCCTGCACTTCGAGGACGTGCGCGTGCTGCTGGACGTGCTGCAGGCGCTGGTGGAGCGCGGCAACACCGTGCTCGTGATCGAGCACAATCTCGACGTGATCAAGTGTGCGGACTGGATCGTGGATCTCGGTCCGGAAGGCGGTGACGGCGGCGGAACCGTCGTGGCCGCGGGGACTCCAGAAGCGGTGGCGCGCGCGCGGGGCTCTCACACGGGACAGGCCTTGCGCCAGGTGCTCCCACGATGACTCCGACGACGACGGCTACAGCTGAAGCGGTTCGAACGCCGACTCGCGCCCGCACGATGCGCGCGTGGTGAAGGCCGCGGCCGCGAAGGGGCGGAGATCCAGGAAGTGCCGGTGCCCACGGTGAAGGCCCCGGAGAAGCGCTGCTCAAGGTGAAACAGGCGGCGTCTGCAGACCGGCCTGCATCCTGGTCGTGGGGACCGCTGGTCGCAGAGCCGCATCAAGCCACCCGTCGCTCGGCCACGAGTTCGTGGGCGAGGTGCTCGAGATCGGCGACGGCGTGACGAACGTGAAGGTGGGCGATCTCGTCTCGTGCGAGAGCCACATCGTCTGCGGCACGTGCCTGTCGTGCCGCACGGGCAACGGCCACGTGTGCCAGAACACGCGCATCCTCGGCGTGGACGTGAACGGCGGCTTCGCCGAGTACGTCACCGTGCCCGCGGTGAACGCGTGGCACGCTCCGGCGTGTGCCGCTGGAGGTGGCGGCGATCATGGAGCCGTGCGGCAACGCGGTGCACACCGCGTTCGCCGGCGCGCTGTCGGGCTGCAGCATCGCCGTGACGGGCTGCGGTCCGATCGGGCTGTTCGCGATCGCCGTGGCGCGCGCCGCCGGCGCTTCGCGCGTGATCGCGAGCGACGTGTCGCCGTACCGGCATCGACCTCGCGCGCAAGATGCAGGCGGACGCCGTGATCGACGCGTCGAAGGAGGACTTCGTCCAGCGCGTCCAGGAGATCACCGGCGGCCGGGGCCTGGACGGCGTGCTCGAGATGTCGGAGCAGCAGAGAGGCGATCCGCGACGGCCTCGCGGGACTGCGCATGGGCGGCCGCATGTCGATGCTGGGCCTGCCGACCGATCCGTACGAGCTCGACTGGAACCGGCTCGTGATCTTCAAGGGCATCACGCTGCACGGCATCATCGGGCCGCATGTACGACACGTGGTACCAGCTCGACCAGATGCTCAGCTCGGGCCGTCTCGACCTGCGGCCGGCGATCACGCACGTGATGCCGATGGAGAAGTTCGACGAGGCGATCCACCTGCTGAAGGACGGCAAGGCGGGCAAGGTCGTGCTGGTGCCGTGGGGCGAGGAGGCGTGACATGTTCGACGCGCTGAAGCCGAAGCTCGAAGCCGAGCTGCAGGGCATCCGGGACGCGGGGCTGTGGAAGTCCGAGCGCATCCTCGCTTCGCCGCAGGGCGCCGAGGTCGTGCTGGAGGACGGGCGGCGCGTCCTCGTGTTCTGCGCGAACAACTACCTCGGCCTTTCGAGTCACCCCGACGTCATCGCCGCCGCGCACCGCGCGCTCGATTCGCACGGCTTCGGCATGTCGAGCGTGCGGTTCATCTGCGGCACGCAGGACCAGCACCGCGTGCTCGAACGCAAGATCGCGGAGTTCCTCGGGCTCGAGGATTCGATCCTGTACGCGGCCTGCTTCGACGCGAACGGCGGCGTGTTCGAACCGCTGCTCGGCGACGCCGACGCCGTCATCAGCGACGAGCTGAACCACGCCTCGATCATCGACGGTGTGCGGCTGTGCAAGGCGCAGCGCTGGCGGTACAGGCACGACGACATGGCGAGTCTCGCGCAGTGCCTGCGGGAAGCGGACGACAAGGGCTGCCCCGTGAAGCTCGTGGTCACCGACGGCGTCTTCAGTATGGACGGCACGATCGCGAACCTGCCGGAGATCTGCGCGCTCGCCGAGAAGCACCGCGCGATGGTGATGATCGACGAGTGCCACTCCACGGGCTTCGTGGGGCGCACGGGCCGCGGCACGCCCGAATTGCACGGCGTGCAGGGCCGCGTGGACCTGGTGACGGGCACGCTCGGCAAGGCCCTGGGCGGGGCGCTCGGCGGCTTCACCGCCGGGCCGAAGCCGGTGATCGACCTGCTGCGCCAGCGTTCGCGGCCCTACCTGTTCTCGAACGCGCTCCCGCCGTCGGTGGTGGGGGCCGGGATCGCGGTGTTCGACATGCTGTCGCGCACGACCGAGTTGCGGGACCGCCTGGAGGCGAATACCAGGCGCTTCCGGGACGGCATGACGGCCGCGGGCTTCGACATCAAGCCGGGCGTGCACCCGATCGTGCCGATCATGCTGTACGACGAGCGCAAGGCCCACGAGATGGCTGCGAAGCTGCTGGAGCGCGGGATCTACGTGATCGGCTTCTCGTATCCCGTGGTGCCGAAGGGCAAGGCGCGCATTCGCGTGCAGCTGTCCGCGGCGCACTCGAACGAACACGTCGACCGGGCCATCGCCGCGTTCACCGAGGTCGGGCTGGAACTGGGCGTACTGGCGCGCGTGGCGCGCTGAATCCGCGGGTCCGGGCGGGCGGCCCGTCGCGGCCGCCCGCTTCGGATCGATGGTCGCCGCAGGGCGCGAGCCTTGACCCTCGCGAACCGGCACGGCTACTTTGGCCGCGTTTGCCAACTTCCGAGGAGGTCCCGTGAGCACGACGACGGCGCCGCGGCGCACGCCGTTCTACGAGTTCCACAAGGCGGCCGGCGGCAAGCTCGTCGACTTCGCCGGCTTCGAGATGCCCGTGCGCTACACCGGCGACGTGAAGGAACACCTCGCGGTGCGCAACGCCGTGGGCCTGTTCGACATCACGCACATGGGCGAGTTCATCGTGCGGGGCGCGGGCGCGACCGAGTACCTCGACCGCGTCGTCACCAACCACGTGGCGGCGCTCGAGGTGGGCCAGGCGCTCTACTCGCCGATGTGCCGGCCCGACGCGGGTATCGTGGACGACCTGCTGGTGTATCGGTACGCCGACCACTACATGGTGGTCGTGAACGCCTCGAACATCGCGAAGGACTTCGCGTGGATGGAGGCGGCGAAGCCGGCCGGCGTCACGCTGGAGAACCACTCCGACCAGACCGCGCTGCTCGCCGTGCAGGGCCCGCGCGCGGCGCAACTGCTCACGGGACACGTGCCGGATGCGGCGCTCGAACTGGGCTATTACCGGTTCACGACCGGATCGCTGTTCGGCGTGCCGGCGACCATTTCGCGCACCGGCTACACGGGCGAGGACGGCTTCGAGCTCTACTTCGATCCGAAGCACGCGGACGCCGTGTGGAACGGCGTCGTGGAAGCGGGCCGGCCGCTCGGGCTCGAGCTGATCGGCCTCGGGGCGCGCGACACGCTGCGACTCGAGATGGGGTACATGCTCTACGGCAACGACATCGACGACGTGACGACGCCGCTCGAGGCCGGGCTCGGCTGGACGGTCAAGCTGGCGAAGGGCGACTTCAACGGTCGCGACGTGATGGTGAAGCAGAAGGCCGAGGGGCTGAAGAAGCGCCTCGTGGGATTCGTGCTCGACGGCCGGCGCGTGCCGCGTCACGGCATGGAGATCCAGGCGAGCGGTCGCGCCGTGGGTGTGGTCACCAGCGGCACGTTCAGCCCGAGCCTCGAGAAGCCCATCGGCATGGGATACGTGGAAGCGGGATGTGCCGCGTCGGGAACGGCGCTGGAGATCGTCGCGGGCGGCAGCGTGCTGCCGGCCCGGGTCTCGGCACGTCCGTTCTGGACGCGCGGTTCACATCGTTCGTAACGCACAAGGAGGGGACGTGGGTTACCCGGAGGACGTTCGCTACACGCGGGATCACGAGTGGGCGCGTGAGAGCGCCGGCGTGGTGACGGTGGGCATCACGAGCTACGCCACCGAGCAGCTCGGCGACGTCGTGTTCGTGGAGCTGCCCGAGGTGGGCCGCGCGGTCGACGTGGGCAAGACGTTCGGCGTGGTCGAGGCCGTGAAGACGGTGAGCGACCTGTACGCGCCGGTGGCCGGCGAAGTCGTCGAGGTGAACCCGGCGCTCACCGACAATCCCGCCCTCGTGAACCAGGATCCGTACGGCGAGGGTTGGATGATCCGCATTCGCGTGAGCGACGCCGCCGGGTTGAAGGACCTGCTGTCGAGCAGCGACTACGAGCGTCACATCGAGGAGCAGCACGCCTGATCTCGTGGGGCCCGGCCGCGCGGAGGATCGCTCGCATGCCGTGCACGTGTGGGACCGGGGGCCGTCACAGGCGGCCCCCGGCGTGTTTCCGTTGACCGGGACCGGCGCGCCGGAGGCGCCCGCGGGCGTCGCCGAGGCGTCGCGCGCGTGGCGCTTCGATCCGTGGCGCGAGTCGCGCGGTCGCGCGATGGCCGCGCTCGCCGCGGCGGTCGGATGCTGCGCGCTCGTCGTGTCGCTCCGGCCGGGGCTGCTGCCCGCGCTCGGGCTGTGCGTGTTCGCGGCGGCCGCGTTCGCGCCGGCGTTCGTGCCCGTGGCGTGCCGGGTCGACGGCGAGGGCGTGGCGGTGCGCGGGCCGCTGGGATGGAAACGACGCGCGTGGCGCGACCTGCGCCGCCTCGACGTGCTGCCGGCGGCGGCGCTGCTTTCGCCGTACGCACGCCGGCATCCGCTCGACGCGCAGCGGGCGATCGTGCTGCCGCTGCCCGCGGGCGATCGCGAGGAACTGCTCGCGCTGCTGCGGCGAGGGGTGAGCGCGCATGGCGCATGAACCGGTGCTCGACCCCGCGGATGTCGACCGCCTCGAACGGCTGGCGGCTCGCGTCGTGGAGTTGCGCCTGGAGACGCCCGCGATCCTCGCGCTCGAATCGGCGCGGCCGCTCCGTGTGGTGGCGTCGCAGGGCCTCCTGTTCTTCGAGCCGCTCGTGCAGTCGCTGTTCCCGATGACGGAATGGCGGCGGTGGTCGGAGCTGGCCGAGCGGCCCGAAGCCCTGGAGGCGCTCGTGCGTGCGATCGAAGCCCAAGCCGAGACCGCGCGGAGCCGCCCGCCGAAGGAGGCACCGTGAACGGCGTGCCGTCGCCGGACGCGATCCGGTCGATCCTCGCGACCGACTGCGGCTCCACCACCACGAAGGCGGTGCTCATCGAGCGCGGGGCCGACGGCTTCCGGCTCGTCGCACGCGGCGAGGCGCCCACCACGGTGGAGGCGCCGTTCGAGGACGTCACGCGAGGCGTGCTGAACGCGGTTCGCGAGGTGGAGGAACTGCGCGGCCGGCCCCTGCTGGACGGCGACGCGATCCGCTCGCCGCAGGTGGGCGAGGCGGGCGTCGACCTGTACGTGAGCACGTCGAGCGCGGGCGGCGGCTTGCAGATGATGGTGTCGGGGCTCGTGCTGCAGATGACCGGGGAAAGTGCGCAGCGCGCAGCGCTCGGGGCCGGTGCGATCGTGATGGACGTGATGGCGCTGAACGACGGGCGGCTTCCGCACGAGAAGATCCGTCGGCTGCGCCAGCTGCGACCCGACATGATCCTGCTCTCCGGCGGCACCGACGGCGGCGACGTGAAGCGCGTCGCGGAAATGGCGGAACTGCTCGCGGCCGCCGACCCGCGCGCCCGGCTCGGTGCGGGCTACGATCTGCCCGTGATCTACGCGGGCAACCGCGACGCGCAGGACCTGGTGCGCGGTGCGCTCGCGGATCGCACGGCGCTGACGGTGGTGGACAACCTGCGGCCGAAGCTCGAGCAGGAACACCTGCAGCCGGCGCGCGACGCGATCCACGAGCTGTTCATGGAGCACGTCATGGCGCACGCCCCGGGCTATCGCACACTCATGACGTGGACGCCCGTGCCGATCATGCCCACGCCCGGCGCCGTGGGGCTGATCATCGAGAAGGTGGCGCGGCGCGAGGGCGTGTCCGTGGTGGGCGTCGACATCGGCGGCGCCACCACGGACGTGTTCTCGGTGTTCCGCGGCGGGCCCGCGGGCGGGAGCGTGTTCCACCGCACGGTGTCCGCGAACCTGGGGATGAGCTACTCGGTCTCGAACGTGGTGGCCGAGGCGGGCCTCGACGCGATCCTGCGCTGGCTGCCGTTCGCCGTGGACGAAGCCGATCTGCGCAACCGGATCCAGAACAAGATGATCCGGCCCACCACCATCCCGCAGACGCTCGAGGACCTCGTGATCGAGCAGGCCCTGTGTCGCGAGGCTCTGCGGCTGGCGTTCGAGCAGCACCGCGCGCTCGCGGTGGGCCTGAAGGGCCGGCAGACGGCGCGCGACATCTCGGATGCCGTGCGGCAGTCGGGACCGGCCGCGTCGCTCGTGGACCTGCTGGACCTGGGTCTCGTGGTGGGCTCGGGGGGCGTGCTGTCGCACGCGCCGCGTCGGGCGCAGGCGGCCCTGATGATGATCGACGCGTTCCTGCCGGAAGGCATCACGGAACTCGCGGTGGACAGCATCTTCATGACGCCGCAACTGGGCGTCCTGTCGACCGTGCACGAGGAAGCGGCCGCGCAGGTGTTCGACCGCGACTGCCTCGTGCTGCTCGGGCCGGTCGTGGCGCCGGTGGGCGCCGGACGCGCCGGCCAGCCGTGCGTGCGCGTGGAGGTCGCCTCGCCGGGCGAGGCGGCGCGCACGATGGACGTGGCGTTCGGCGACATCGGCCTGCTGTCGCTGGCGACCGGCCGCCGCGCCACGCTCACGGCGACGCCGGAACGCGGCGTCGACGCGGGGGCGGGCAAGGGTCGGTCGGTCACGCGCGACGTGCGCGGCGGCCAGGTGGGCGTGATCGTGGACGCGCGTGGCCGGCAGCCGTTCCAGCTGCCGACGGACCCGCAGGCGCGCATCGAGCGGCTGCGGGCGTGGAACCGGGCGCTGTCGCTCTACCCGAGGGAGCTCTGACGTGGCCGGCGCCTACACCCCGGGACTGCGCGTCACCGAGTACGCGGTGCTGCGCCGCGAGCGTCGCCTGCCGCTGCACGGCCGCGTGCTCGTGCAGCCGGGCGACCGCGTGGAGCCCGACACGGTCGTCGCGCGCACGGAGCTGCCGGGGCACCTGCACGCGGTGAACCTCGCCGCGAAGCTCGGCGTGGACGCGGGGCGGGCGGAGGGCGCGCTCACGGTGGCGATCGGCGAGCCCGTGCGCCGCGGGGCCGTGCTCGCCCGATCGAAAGGGCTGTTCGGGCTCGGGCGCAGCGAAGTGTACGCGCCGACGGACGGCACGGTGGAGAGCGTGTCGGCGGCCACCGGGCAGATGCTGTTCCGCGAGCCGCCGATCCCGGTGGAAGTGCTCGCCTACGCGGGCGGCCGCGTCGTCGAGCGGCTCGGAGACGAGGGCGTGGTCGTGGAGGCGCGCGGGGCGTTCGTGCAGGGCATCTTCGGCGTCGGCGGCGAGACGCACGGCACGATCGAACGGCTCACGGCGCGTCCCGACGAAGCGCTGGAATCCCGCCACCTGCGCGGCGAGCTGCGCGGCAAGGTGATCGTGGGCGGCTCGCACGTGACGTTCGAGGTGCTGCACGAGGCGCGCGACCGAGGGGTCGCCGCCGTGGTCGTGGGCGGATTCGACGACCGCGACCTGGCGCGACTGCTCGGCCGCGACCTCGGCGTGGCGATCACGGGACAGGAGGAGCTGGGATTCACGTTGATCCTCACGGAGGGCTTCGGGCGCGTGCCGATGGCCGAGCGCACGTGGGCGCTGCTGGGCCGGCACGAGGGCGAGCGGGCCTCGGTGAGCGGAGCCACGCAGATCCGCGCGGGCGTGCAGCGCCCCGAGATCCTCGTTCCGCGCGCCGGCGGCGGGGACGATGCGGACCCGGGTTCGCGCACGGAGCTGGAGCTCGGTGCGCTCGTGCGCGTGATCCGCGAGCCGTGGTTCGGTCGGCTCGCGCGCGTCACCGGGCTGCCGGCGGAGCCGCAGGCGCTCGAGACCGAGGCGCGTGTCCGCGTGCTCGTGGCGGAGTGGATCGACGGCGGCGGGTGCGTGACGGTGCCGCGGGCGAACGTCGAGCGGATCGAGGGGTGAGTGATCGTTGACACCCGAAAGAAGCGGTTGCTAGCGTCCCGCGTCGCTCGCTTCGAGAGGGCGCGTCTCGCTCCGGGAGGTCGATTGAGCCGATCGCAGGTGTCGCGACCGAGGGGACTCGTGCGGACCGCGCTGGCGCTGGCGCTGGCGGCGGCCACGGCACTCGCCGCGCACGCCGAGACACCGCCGGCGCCGCTGCCGCCGTCGGGGCTCGACTACGCCGACGTGCCGAACGACGCGGGCGAGGCGATCCACCTGGCCTGGCGGTTGTCGCCGGACGACACGCTCGGGCACGCGCGCGTGCGCGGCTACCGCATGGAACGCGCCCCGTCGCCGGGCGGCCCGTGGACCACGGTCGATTCGGTCGAGGCCGGCACGCGCGAGATGGTCGACGCCCGCGTGCCGCGCGGTCGCCCGTTCTTCTACCGCGTGGTGGCGATGGGGCCGGGTGGCGAGACGCCGGCCGGCGCCGCCGCGGGCCCGGCGATCGCGCGCTCGTCGTGGTTCCACGCCCAGCGCGGCAGCGTGCTCGTGTGGATGCTGCTCTTCTTCGCGCTCGTGCTGGGCTTCATGGCGCGCGCACGCTCGGGCGCGAGACCGTTCGTGCGGCGCATCCCGGGCATCGACGCGATCGAGGAGGCGATCGGGCGCGCCACCGAGATGGGCCGCCCCGTGCTGTTCGTGCCCGGCATCCAGGACATCGACGAGATGCAGACCGTCGCCGGGCTCGTGATCCTGGAGAGCGTGGCGCGGATCACCGCGAAGTACGACACGCCGATCCGCGTGCCCGTCGCGTACCCGATCCCGTTCACGATCGCGCAGGACATGGTGCGCAGCGGTGCGCTCGCGGCGGGGCGGCCCGACACGGTGGACGACGACGCGGTGACGTTCGTGTCGCCCGAGCAGTTCGCCTACGTGGCGGCGATCACCGGCATCATCCTGCGCGACCGGCCCGCGGCGCACCTGTACATGGGCTCGTTCTTCGGCGAGTCGCTGCTGCTGGCCGAGACGGGATTCAGCACCGGCGCGATCCAGGTGGCGGCCACCGCGAACGTGCACCAGCTGCCGTTCTTCGTGGTGGCGTGCGACTACACGCTGATCGGGGAGGAGCTGTTCGCGGCGAGCGCCTACCTGTCGGGCGACCCGAAGCTGGTCGGCAGCCTGAAGGGCGCGGACCTGCTGAAGGTGGCGGTGGTCGTTTTCGTGCTGCTGGGCTGCACGCTCGAGACGTTCGGCGTGCACGGCCTCACGCGCTGGATGGCCGGGCGATGAAACGCGAACTGCCGCTGTTCCTGACCGGCGTGATCGGCCTGATCACGATCCTCGGCTTCTTCGTGCCGCACCAGCTCGTGAGCCGCCCCGCGGACTTCCTGCAGCAGACCGTGGTCATCGTGGTCGCGTTCGGCTACGTGCTCGGTGGCGCGAACGTGCTCAAGGTGAACCTCGAGAACATCGCCAGAAAGCAGGCCGACTGGCCGTACAAGCTCGTGCTCGTGGTGGCGCTCGTGGTGACGGTGGTGCTGGGGCTGCTCGACGGGCGCGACTGGCAGAACCCGGCGTCTCGCTCCATGTGGATCTACCGCAACCTCTACTCGCCGATGCAGGCCACGATGTTCGCGCTGCTGGCGTTCTTCATCGCCTCGGCCGCGTTCCGGGCGTTCCGCATCCGCTCGTTCGAAGCCGGCCTGCTCGCGGCGGCGGCCCTGATCGTGATGCTGGGGCGCGTGCCGATCACGTCGGCGATCACCTCGGGTCTGCCGGCGTGGCTGCAGCTGGACGCGTGGCAGCAGTGGATCATGGACGTGCCGCAGAACGCCGCGAAGCGGGCGATCCTGATCGGCGCCGCGATGGGCGTGATGGCCACCGGGCTGCGCGTGATCCTCGGCATCGAGCGCTCGTACCTGGGCGGAGGGGACTGACGTGCGCGCGTGGCTGGATCAGCTCGATCGGCGCTGGATCTTCCTCGGGATGGGGCTGCTCGTGCTGATCCCGCTGCTCGTGCCGCTGGGGCTGAAGCTGAAGGTGTCCCCGCCGGTGCGCGGTTTCGCCGAGGCGATCGACCAGGTGCCCGACGGCTCCCTCGTGCTGGTGTCCCTCGATTTCGATCCGAGCGGCCGGCCCGAGCTGGTGCCCATGACGAAGACGGCGTTGCGCCACCTGTGGGGCAAGCGCTGCCGCCTGGTGGTGACGTGCCTGTGGAACGGCGGTCCCGGTCTCGTGGACCAGACGCTCGACGAGGTGGCGGAGGAGTTCCGCGCGAACGGGCGCCCGCTCGAGTACGGGCGCGACTGGGTGTTCCTCGGCTACAAGTCCGGCAACGAAGCCGTGATGGTGCTGATGGGGCAGGGCATCGCGAACGCCTTCCCCGTGGATCACCACGGGCACGTCACGGCGACGCTGCCGATCATGCGCGGCGTGCGCGACTACTCCAGCTTCCCCTTGCTCGTGAACATCTCGGGCGGTTATCCCGGCACGAAGGAGTGGGTGCAGCAGGTGCAGCGGCGGTTCGGGCTGCCGCTCGTGTCCGGCTGCACGGCGGTGAGCGCGCCCGAGTACTACCCGTACCTGCAGTCGGGGCAGTTGCGCGGGCTGCTCGGCGGCATGGCCGGCGCGGCCGAGTACGAGTCGCTGCGCGGCGAGCGCGGTACGGCCACGCGCGGCATGGATGCGCAGTCGCTCGCGCACGTGTTCGTGGCGCTGTGCATCGTGGCCGGCAACGTCCTCCAGTGGACGAAGCCGCGGGAGGATCGCACGTGAACCCGAGCCACGACTTCGGCGTGTGGGTGGCGGCGCTGCTGACGCTGTGTGTGTTCTCGTTCCTGTGGCGCGACAACCCGCTCTACAAGTTCGCGGAACACCTGTTCGTGGGCGTGAGCGCCGGCTACTACATGGTGCTGAACTTCTGGAACGTGATCCACGCGAACCTGTGGTCGCCGCTGCACCGGGCATTCGGCGCCGACGTGCCGGGCGGCGCGTGGCACGCGAGCCTCGGCGACTATCGCGGCTGGCTGCTCGTGCCGGCCGTGCTGGGCGTGCTGCTGTTCGCGCGGTTGTTCCCGAAGATCGACTGGGTGTCGCGGTTCTCGCTCGCCGTGATCCTGGGCGTGTACGCCGGGCTCAAGACCACCGGCTTCGCGCAGGGCGACTTCGTGGAACAGGTCGCGGCCAGCCTCGCGCCGTTCCGTAGCGGGAACGGCTGGTCCGACGTGAACACGATCCTGTTCACGATCGGGCTCGTGACGTCGCTGCTGTACTTCTATTTCAGTCGCGAGCACCGCGGTGCGCTCGGCGTGTCGTCGCGCATCGGCATCGCGTTCCTCATGGTGTCGTTCGGCGCCGGGTACGGCTACACGGTGATGTCGCGCATCTCGCTCCTCATCGGGCGCTTCCAGTTCCTGCTCGGCGACTGGCTCGGCCTGCGGTGAGCCGCGCGCGACGGGATCCGGCATCGGTCGGTGGTGCGCGGTGAGCGCGCCCGTGATCCTGTGGCTCGACGCGCCCAAGGACGTGCGGGCGCAGATGGCGCGTGACGCGGCGCTGCTCGCGGCCGCCGAGCGCGGGGGACCCGCGGTGATGCGCGTGTACGCGTTCGATCCGCCGGGGATCACGCTGGGGCGTGCGCAGGACCCGGAACGCGAACTCGACCTCGCGCGCTGCCGCGCGGACGGCGTGGCGTGGGCGGTACGGCCCACGGGCGGTCGCGCCCTGTGGCACGAGGCCGACTGGACGTTCGCCTGCGCGGGCCCGCTCGACCACCCGGCGATGGCCGGCGCGCCGCACGAGGCATACGCCCGCACCGCGCGCTGGCTCGCGGCTGCGCTGCGGCGCCTGGGCGTTCCGGTCGAACTGACGCCGGGCACGCCCGGCGGTCCCGGTCGGCCGCGGGCGGCCGTGGGGGCCGCGGCGCCGTGCTTCGCCTCGAGCGCGCGCCACGAGCTCACGCGGGACGGGCGCAAGCTCGCGGGCATCGCCCAGCGCGAGACGTCCTCGGCTCGGCTCCAGCAGGGGAGCCTGCTCGTGCGCCGCACGCATGGCCGGCTGCTGGACTACCAGCGCGGCGAGCCCGCGGCGCGAGCGGCCGCGCGGGCGGCGCTCGAGGCGGGCTCGGCCGTGGTCGAGGAGGCGCGCTCCGGGCTGTCGATCGCCGAGTTCGTCGGGGCGCTCGCGGCCGAACGCGCCGGCACGGAGCGGTGGACGGGGGCCGGGATACCGGACGCGCTGGCGAAGGCGGGTTTCGAGCCGACCGCGGCGGAGGGCCGGGGGGCCGCGTGAGCGCACCCGTGTTCCGCGCCGGCGCTCCGGTCGCGCGGTGGTTGACCGACCTCGACCCTTTCCTATACTGCGCCGGTCGCCGTCCTCATCCCCGCTCCGAGGGAGATCGAGCCATGCATTCGAGTGTCCGGGCGCGCTGGAAGGCCGCCCTGCTGTCGGTCGTGCTGATCGTGTCCCTGGCGGGCTGTGGAGGCGGTGGTGGCGGGCGCGGTGCGTCCACCCGGGCGCAGCTGCCGCTGCCGGCCGATCCGATGACGATTCCGATGAAGGAGCCCGGGCGCTACGGCGGCCGCTTCGTGCTCGGCCAGACTTCGTCGGCGAAGACGTTCAACCCGCACCTGGGTTCGGGTTCGGCCACCACCGACGTGCTGAACCGGATGTACTCGAGCCTGGTGGACATCGACTACAACACGCTCGAGGACATTCCGCAGATCGCGAAGTCGTGGGACGTGAGCACGGACCAGACCACGTACACGTTCCACCTGCGCCACGGGCTCGCGTTCTCCGACGGCCATCCCATCACCAGCGACGACGTGAAGTTCTCGTTCGACGTGGTGCTGGACGACTCGGCCGGCGTGCCGCTGCGTTCGTTGTTCCTGGTGAACGGCAAGCCGTGGGAAGTGAGCGCGCCGGATTCGTACACGGTGGTGATCCGCGTGCCGGAGCCGTTCGCGACCGTGCTGCCGAACGCCGGCGCGGTGCGTATCCTGCCGCGCCACCGCCTCGAGGCGGCGTGGAAGGCGGGGCAGTTCGCGTCGGCGTACGGCACGAACACGCCACCCGAGAGCCTCGTGGTCAGCGGGCCGTTCAAGCTGCAGGAGTTCGTGCCCGACCAGAAGACCGTGCTGGTGCCGAATCCGCACTGGTTCGGGGTCGACGCGAAAGGACAGCGGCTGCCGTACCTGGACGAGCTCGTGTTCCTGATCGTGAAGGACCAGGACGCGGCCGCGCTGCGCTTCCACGCCGGCGAACTCGACGCGCTCGACAACGTGAAGCCCGAGGACTACCCCGCGTTCGAGAAGCAGCAGAAGGCCGAGAAGTACACGCTGTACGACATCGGCCCGTCGCTGAACACGAACTTCTTCTGGTTCAACCTCAACCGCGTGCGCGAAGCGAAGCCGGGTCGGCGCGTCGGCGACCCCGAGGTGGAGGCCTACAAGTACGCGTGGTTCGCGGACCCGGTGTTCCGCCGCGCGGTCTCGCACGCGATCGATCGCGACGCCATCGCGCGCGGTCCGCTGTACGGATTCGGCGTGAAGAACTTCGCCGTGTACACCGTGGCGAACAAGCTCTGGCACCCCGACACCGTGCCGACCTGGGACTTCGATCGTGCGGAAGCGCGACGCCTGCTCGTGAGCCGCGGATTCCGCGACGTGAACGGGGACAGCATCCTCGAGGACGCGAAGGGCCACCGCGTGTCGTTCACGCTCCAGTACAACTCCGACAACAACGTGCGCAAGGCCATGGCGGAGCTGATCCAGTCGGACCTGCGCCAGGTGGGCATCGAGGTGATTCCGCAGGGCATCGAGTTCAAGGCGCTCACCACCCACCTCGACGCGGACTACCAGTACGAGGCGTGCCTGCTCGGTCAGCAGACGTCCGTTCCGCCCGACCCGGGTATCGGTGGAAGCTTCTGGCTCAGCAGCGGCCGCATGCACTACTGGTGGACCAAGCAGGCGCAGCCGGTGCTGCCCGTGGACCAGCGGCTGGACGCGCTGTTCACCGAAGCGAACCGGCCCGCCCCGCACGAGGTGCGCAAGCGCGCGTCCGACGAGATGCAGCGCGTGCTGAACGAGGAGTGCCTGCTGATCTGGCTGCCCACGCAGATCAACCGCCTGCCGGTGCGCGACCGGTTCGGCAACATCGATCCGAACTCGATGCCGCACCGCATCCTGTGGAACGCGGACCGCATCTTCGACCGGGGCGGCGAGGGCGGCCGCTGACGCGGCAGCCGCGATGCGCACCTTCGTCCTCCGGCGGCTGCTGCAGATCGTCCCGCTGCTGCTCGGCCTGTCGGCGCTGACGTTCCTGCTGCTGCAGCTGGCGCCGGGGGACTTCCTCGCCGAGATGGCGCAGAACCCGTCCATCTCGACCGAGGCGATCGAATCGATGCGCCGGAACTTCGGCCTCGACCGGCCGTGGTGGGTGCAGTACTTCGCCTACCTCCGGAACGTCTTCCTGCACCTGGATTTCGGCGAGTCGTTCTCGCGCCACCAGCCGGTGTTCCAGGTGCTGCGCGAGGCCGTGGGGAACACGCTGCTGCTGGCCACCGGCGGCATGATCGTGACGTGGGCGCTCGCGATCCCGCTCGGCGTGATCGCGGCCGTGCGCCAGCACGGTGCGTGGGATCGCGGCCTGCAGCTCGTGGCGTTCGTGGGCCTGTCGGTGCCGGAGCTGCTGTCGGGGCTGCTGCTGCTGTACTTCGCCGCGGCCACGGGATGGTTTCCGACGGGCGGCATGCGGTCGCTCGACTGGGATCAGCTCGGCCCGCTCGCTCGCGTGCTCGACGTGCTTCGCCACCTCGCGCTGCCGGCGCTCGTGGTGGGCCTGGTGCCGCTCGCGAGCCGCATGCGGCAGATGCGCGCGAGCCTGCTCGACGTGCTGCACATGGACTACGTCACCACCGCGCGGGCGAAGGGGCTCGGCGAGGCGGCCGTGATCGGGCGCCACGCACTGCGCAACGCGCTCAATCCCATGATCACGCTGTTCGGCTTCACGCTCGGCTCGCTGCTGTCGGGCTCGCTCGTGGCCGAGACCATCTTCTCCTGGCCCGGGCTCGGCAGCCTGACGCTGGAGGCGATCCAGGCGCAGGACCAGTACCTCGTGCTCGGCGCGGTGATGATGGCGGCCACCGTGCTGGTGGTGGGCAACCTCGTCGCCGACCTGCTGCTGGCGGTGGCCGACCCACGGATCCGCCATGAGTGACCCGCGTGCGGGCGGGCGCGGGCCGTGGGCCCTGTTCTGGCGCCAGTTCCGGCGGTCGCCGCTCGCGCTCGCCGGCGCGGCGATGCTCGCCGTGCTGTACGCGGCCGCGGCGTTCGCGCCGTTCCTCGCGCCGTACTCCGAGACCGAGCTCGACAGCGCGCACTTCTTCCACCCGCCGCAGCGTCTGCACTGGGTGCACCCGGGCGGCGGCTGGTCGCCGCGGCCGTTCGTGTATGCCATGACGCCCGAAGCGGTGGGACAGGGCTGGCGCGAGGATCGCTCGCGCGTGCAGCCGGTGCGCTTCTTCGTGCGCGGGACGCCGTACCGTCTGCTGGGCCTGTGGGCCGCGGACCGGCATCTCTACGGCGTCGACGCGCCGGGGCGCGTGTTCGTGTGGGGCGCCGACCTGCTCGGCCGGGACGTGTTCTCACGGCTGCTGTACGGCGCGCAGGTGTCGCTGACCGTGGGACTCGTCGGGATCGCGATCTCGTTCACGCTCGGCCTGCTGCTGGGGGGCATCGCTGGCTACTTCGGCGGCTGGGTGGACACCGTCGTCATGCGCTTCACCGAGCTGCTGCTGAGCATTCCGGGGCTGTACCTGATCCTGGCGCTGCGCGGGATCTTCCCGGCCACGCTGCCGAGCCGGCAGGCGTACCTGGCGATCGTGGCGATCCTGTCGCTGCTCGGCTGGGCCGGGCTCGCGCGCGTGATCCGCGGCATGGTGCTGTCGATCCGCGAGTCGGAATACGTGCTCGCGGCCGAGGCGCTCGGCATGAGCCGCATGCGCGTGCTCGTACGACACATCCTGCCGAACACGACGTCGTTCGTGATCGTGGCCGCGACCGTCGCGGTGCCCGGTTACATCCTGGGCGAGGTGTTCCTGTCGTTCCTGGGCGCGGGCGTGCAGGCGCCGAGCGCGAGCTGGGGCAACATGCTCGGTGACGCGCGCACGCTGCGCACGATGACCACGTTCCCGTGGATGCTGTTCGCGCCCGCCGGCGCGATCTTCGTGACGGTGATGGCGTTCAACTTCTTCGGCGACGGCCTGCGCGACGCGCTGGACCCCCGCCGCACCCCGGGAGGCCGCTGAACATGGAGGCCCCGCTGCTCGAGCTGGTGGACCTGCGCACGCACTTCCACACCGACGACGGCGTGGTGCGCGCCGTGGACGGCGTGTCGCTGGACGTGCGTGCGGGCGAGACGCTGGCCGTGGTGGGCGAGAGCGGCAGCGGCAAGAGCGTGACGTCGCTGTCGATCCTGCGCCTGGTCGCGCAGCCGCCCGGGCGCTACGCGGGCGGTGAGATCCGCTTCCGGGGCAAGAACCTGCTGGCGCTGACGGAGGCGGAGATGCGCCGCATTCGCGGCGCGCAGATCTCGATGATTTTCCAGGAGCCGATGACCAGCCTGAACCCGGTGCACACGTGCGGCGCGCAGATCGAAGAGGTGCTGCGCCTGCACGAGGGGCTGTCGCGCGCCGATGCTCGCGCCCGCGCGATCGACATGCTGCGCAAGGTGGGCATCCCGTCGCCCGAGCAGCGCGTGGACGAGTACCCGCACCAGATGTCCGGCGGCATGCGGCAGCGCGTGATGATCGCGATGGCGCTCGCCTGCAGGCCGGCGCTGCTGATCGCGGACGAGCCGACCACGGCGCTCGACGTGACGATCCAGGCGCAGATCCTGGAACTCCTGCGCGACCTGCAGCGCGAACTCGGGATGGCCGTGCTGCTGATCACGCACGACCTGGGCGTGGTGGCCGAAGTGGCCGACCGCGTGGCGGTGATGTACGCCGGGCAGGTGGTGGAGTACGGCGCCGTGCGCGACCTGTTCCGCGGCACCGCGCACCCCTACACGGCGGGCTTGCTCGCGTCGCGCCCGCGGCTCGGCGGTGCGCGCGAGCGCCTGCGCACGATCCCGGGGCAGGTGCCCGATCCGGCGGACTTCCCGCCCGGCTGCCGCTTCCATCCGCGCTGCCCGATCGCGCAGGCGCGCTGCCGTGCCGAACTGCCGCCGCTCACGGAGCGCGGCGCGGGGCACCACGTGCGCTGCTGGCGCGCCGACGAGATCGCCGCGGGCACCGTGGACCCGGTCGGGGAAGGAGCCGCGTCGTGAGCGACGTGCTGCTGCGCGTGGAGGACCTCCACAAGCACTTTCCCGTCCGCAAGGGACTGTTCTCGCGCACGGTGGGCCACGTGCGCGCCGTGGACGGCGTGTCGTTCGAGGTGCGCCGCGGCGAGACGCTGGGGCTCGTGGGCGAGAGCGGCTGCGGCAAGACCACCACGGGGCGCTGCCTGCTTCGGCTGGTGGAACCCACGTCGGGCCGCGTCGTGTTCGACGGCCAGGACGTGACCGCGCTGCCTCGCGCGGAACTGCGCGCCCTGCGGCGGCGCATGCAGATCGTCTTCCAGGACCCGTACTCGAGCCTGAATCCGCGGCTCACGGTGGGCAGCATGCTCGCCGAGCCGCTCGCGATCCACGGGCTGGCGCGCGGCGCTGCCGCGCGGGACCGCGTGGCGGAACTGCTCACGTGGGTGGGGCTCTCGCCCGACCACGCCCGGCGCTATCCGCACGAGTTCTCGGGCGGCCAGCGACAGCGCATCGGCATCGCACGGGCGCTGGCGGTGGAGCCGAAGCTGATCGTGCTCGACGAACCGGTGTCGGCGCTCGACGTGAGCATCCAGGCGCAGATCGTGAACCTGCTGCAGGACCTGCAGCGGCGCATGGACCTGACGTACGTGTTCGTGGCGCACGACCTGTCGGTGGTGGAGCACATCAGCGACCGCGTCGCGGTGATGTACCTGGGCCGCATCGTGGAACTGGCCGATCGCGACACGCTGTACCGCGATCCCCGCCACCCGTACACGCGGTCGCTGCTGTCCGCCGTGCCGGTGCCCGACCCGGACGCCCGGCGGGAGCGGATCGTGCTGCGCGGCGACGTGCCGAGCCCGGCGCGGCCCCCCTCGGGCTGCCGCTTCCATCCGCGCTGCGCGCTGGCCGAGGCGCGCGGGTCGCTCGCGCGCTGCTCGAGCGAGACGCCCGAGTTCCGCGAGGTGGCGCCCGGCCACCGGGTGGCCTGCCCCTTCGTGTGAGTCGCGCCCTCCGCGCCGATCGGCGCGGGGGAGACGGGCGGCCGTCCGGGGCGCGCGGTTTCCCCCAGGATCCGTACTCCGACGGGCGAAAGCGCGCACGTTCGCAATCCCCGACATGGCGGGGCGCAACGTCGCGATCCTCCGCCGCGCGAGTCCACCCGGCGGATTCCGGAGTGAACGCGCGCTTTCGCAGCAACTCCGCCCGGTGCCCCGCCCGCCCGGGGCGAACGGCACCACACTTGCGATGATGGATCGGTGAAGCCTCGCACCGGCGGCCGCGAAGATGCTGGAAGGCTCGCGACGAAGGTCGAGGGAAAACTGAATACGAAGTGTTCCCTGTCCTTCTCGTGATTGGCGGTCGGTGGGCTGATCCCCCTATCGCGAGCGAAGGAGTCTATCGGGCCGCACACGGTTGGTACGGGGAACTTATGTCGGGCCCCGCGGCCCGCGGCGCAATGGCCTCCGTGCTCGAACTCGCGCGTCCGCGGCCCGGGGCCCATGAATACTCCCGCGGCGCGTCCCCTTCACCGGGACGCGCCGCTCGGCTTTTTTGACCACCCGAGGCCGCCCTGTTAGCGTCCCGCCCTTCGCACGGCGTCCGGCCGTGCACGGTTCGGATCGAGGAGGCGGAACTTGGTGTCGCGACGCGCGCTGGGGCTGGTGGAGACGCACGGATTCGTCGCCGCCGTCGAAGCCGCGGACGCGATGTGCAAGTCCGCCCGGGTGGAACTGACCCGGTACGAGGTCACCCGTGGCGCGCTGGTCACCATCGTCGTGCGGGGCGAACTCGCCGACGTGGAAGCCGCCGTCGCCGCCGGCACCGCGAAGGCGGCCCGCCTGGGGGCGGTGCTCGCGGGTCACGTGATTCCCGCTCCCGATCCCGAACTGGACGACGTCGTCATCTGAACGCGGAGCCCGGGCTGCCCCGAGCTCCGATCGATCCCCAAAGGGGAGGACGCGATGCAGGAAGAAGCTCTGGGCCTCATCGAGACGCGTGGCTTCGTGGCCATGGTCGAGGCGTCGGACGCCATGGTGAAGGCGGCGCGCGTGACGCTGGTGCACTACGAGAAGATCGGCGGCGGCTACGTGACCGCCGTGGTGCGTGGTGACGTCGCGGCCGTGCGCGCGGCGACCGAAGCCGGTGCGGCCGCGGCCGCCAAGGTGGGCGAGGTCGTGTCGGTGCACGTGATCCCGCGCCCGCACGGTCAGCTCGAGGACGCGCTGCCGATCCGCCGTCCGGAAGCCGCCGGCAAGAAGTGACGCGATGATCCTGGCGCAGGTGCTGGGCACGGTCGTCTCGACCCGCAAGGATTCGGGACTGTCGGGGCTCAAGCTCATGCTCGCGCGCGAGGTGGACGGCGCGTTCAAGCCGGCCGGCAATTTCGTGGTCGCGGTCGACGCGGTCGGAGCGGGAACCGGCGAGCTGGTGCTGATCGCCGCCGGTTCCAGCGCCCGCCTCACCGAGGCCACGAAGGATCGGCCGGTCGATCACGTCATCTGCGGCATCGTCGACGCGGTCGAAGTGGGGGGACGGGACGCCTGGCGCAAGGGTGAAGGCGTCCCGGCCGGAGCCTAGCCATGGGTCTGGATCCCGCCCGCATCGAATCCATCGTGCACGACGTGCTCGAGCGCCTGGAGAGCGGTGACCGCTCTCCGGGGCGCGGCGCGCCGATCGGCGTGCACCGCACGCTCGACGAGGCCGTGGCCGCGGCGCGCCGCTCGTTCGCCGCCTACCGGGACGTGCCGCTGGAGACGCGCGGCCGCATCGTTTCGGCGATTCGCGAGACGATCCTGGCGAACGTCGAGACGCTCGCGAAGCTCGCGGTCGAGGAGACCGGGCTCGGACGCGTCGAGGACAAGATCCTCAAGAACACCCTCGTGGCCACGAAGACCCCGGGCACCGAGGACATCGAGCCGCTCGTCTGGACCGGCGACCACGGCATGACGCTGATGGAGCGCGCGCCGTACGGCGTGATCTCCGTGATCACGCCGGTC
>JBGAOB010000023.1:0-29745 GCA_044222045.1 Candidatus Eiseniibacteriota bacterium | reverse complement strand
CGCTCAAGCTGGTCGACCAGGGCGCGAAGCGCGCGGTTCAGGACCTCGGGCACCGAGCCGTCCGGCACGGCGTCGAGCAGCAGCGCCTGCGCATAGCGCAGCAGGTCGTGCGTCTCCTGATCGACGGTGACCTGGACCATGTGGCGCCCGGGCGACAGGGGCTCGACTCGCGGGAACTGCGGAACGGGTTGGATCGACACGAGTTCGGGCTGCGGCCGCGCTGCGGCTACTGGTTCCGGAACCAGTTGGGCGGCCTGTTCGGACGGGCTCGCGGCGCTCGTAGCCGACGCCGCGGCGCACGCGGACTCCTCCTCGGCGCCCGCAGTGACGTGCGCACTCTCGGCCGGCGCCGTGTCCGCGTGCCCGGACCGCACGGGCACGATCACCGTCTCCACGTCCGGCTCGGGGAAGTACTTCGCCAGCACCAGCTTGATCTCGCGCTTGGTCCTGTTCGTGGCCTCCGAGAGCAGCAGCTCGACGTTGTCCGGCCGCAGCCGCGGCACGAGCAGGATCGCGCCGGACAGGTGGAGCCGTCCGTCCGCGATCATCTCGAGGAGGACGGGGAACTTCCGCGCCGCCCGGGCGACCTGGATGCGCTTGAACGCCATGTCTTCCGACATGTGGAGGACGCCCAGGCAGTAGCGATACATCGAGCCGTAACCCCGGCCCCGGTGAAGCCGCCGCGCGTCCACCTCGCCGATCACCGCCAGCAGCTCGGCGGTGGTCGCGCGATCACGGGCGGCGAGTTCGGCCAGCAACGAGAGCAGCGCGGCGTTCCGGTGCGAATCGAAGGACCACTTCGACATCACGACACTCACCTTCGGGGGCGAGTCATCGCGGGGCGCGTTCTTTCTAACACGCGACTTTTCGGCGAACGCATGCGCCCGCACGCCGCGCAACGCGCGCGCGCCCTCGCGAAATCGAATCGCGCGCGCTTCGCGCCGTGCTTGCGCATGCAGCGCACGTACGCGCGACGTGGCGAAGCGCTTCCCGGGGTGCTCCCACCACTCACGCGAAACCCCGTCAACTCAAATCAACGCAAAGTCTCCGCCACCCGCATGTACATCGCCCCCCGCGCGGCGGCGCCTCGGGGGCTATCTCCGCCCGCGCCCGGCGCGGCGTCTTCTGCTAGGCTCCCCGCCCACTTTCCACTTCGGGGACGCGCGTGTTCGAGAACCTCACCGACCGATTCCAGGGCATCGTCCGTTCGCTCACCGGGCAGGCCCGCCTGACGCCCGACAACATCCGCGAGAGCCTGCGCGACGTGCGCCGCGCGCTGCTCGAGGCCGACGTGCCCGTGTCGGTGGCGCGCGACTTCGTGGCCGCCGTCGAGCAGCGCGCGATCGGCGAGGACGTGCTGAAGAGCCTGTCCGCCGGGCAGCAGGTGGTGGGCATCGTCCACGACGAGCTGGTGAAGCTGCTCGGCTCCACGCCGGTCGGCCTCGCGGGCTCGCCGCACCTGCCGACCACCGTGCTGCTCGCCGGCCTGCAGGGATCGGGCAAGACCACGTTCGCGGGCAAGCTCGCGCTGTGGCTCAAGGACCGCGGCAAGCGCGTGCTGCTGGCGAGCGCCGACGTCTACCGCCCGGCCGCCATCGACCAGCTCGAACGCGTGGCCGCGCAGGCCAAGCAGGGCTTCTGGCGCGCGCCCGACGGCACCGCGCCGCGCGACATCGCGGCGAAGGCGCTGGACGAAGCGCGCACGCGCGGATTCGACTTCCTGATTCTCGACACCGCCGGCCGCCTGCACATCGACGACGACCTGATGAACGAGCTCGCCGAGCTCAAGCGCGTGGTGCGCGCGCACCAGGTGCTGCTGGTGGTGGACGGCATGATCGGGCAGGAGTCGGTCAAGGTGGGCCAGGCGTTCGCCGAGCGCATCGGCGTGGACGGCATGGTGCTCACCAAGATGGACGGCGACGCGCGCGGCGGCGCGGCGCTGAGCCTGCGGCAGGTCACGGGCAAGCCGCTGCTGTTCCTGGGCGTGGGCGAGAAGCTCGACGGCCTCGAGGTGTTCGACGCGCAGCGCGTGGCCGGCCGCATCTTGGGCATGGGCGACGTGGTCGGCCTGGTGGAGAAGGCGCGGCTCGCCGTCGACGAGCAGGACGCCATGAAGATGGCCGAGAAGCTGCGCAAGCAGGACTTCACGCTCGACGACTTCCTCGAGCAGCTGCGCGCGGTGAAGAAGCTCGGGCCGCTCGAGGACCTGCTCAAGATGATGCCCGGCATGAACAAGGCGGCGCTCGACCAGGTGCGCCCGAACCTGGGCGTGCTCAAGAAGTACGAGGCCATTCTCCAGTCGATGACCATTCGCGAGCGCGCGAACATCCGGCTGCTGGACGGCAGCCGCCGCAAGCGCATCGCCGCCGGCAGCGGCACCACGGTGACCGAGGTGAACCGGCTGCTGAAGGACTACGAGAGCGCCCGCACCATGATGAAGGCGCTCAAGAAGGGTCCGCGCGGCCTGGGCGGCCTGCGGGGCAGGCGGCGGTAGCAGCGCCCGGCCGGGCCGACGGCCCGCCCGGGCCCCGCGGTGCCGGCCGAACCCGCTCGGCGGGCGGGCGTTGGGCGGTCCCGCCCGCCTTGCGCCGGACCCCGTTTCCGGGCATCATGCCCGCCCTTTGCGACCCCGTGGGCGCGCGACCGGAATGACGCGCACCGTCGATCACGCTGGCGCGCAAGGCCACTCACGAACGCAACCGGTCCGCTCGCGCGGACTTCTTCACTCTTCAGGAGGTTCACCCAGCATGGCGGTCGTCATTCGCATGATGCGGGCAGGGGCCAAGAAGCGTCCCTTCTACCGTGTCGTCGTCGCCGATTCGCGCCGCCAGCGCGATGGCCGTTTCGTCGAGATCATTGGTCACTACGACCCGATGGCGAAGCCCTACGCGCTGAAGCTCGACAAGGACAAGGTGCTCGCCTGGATCGAGAAGGGCGCGCAGCCGTCCGTGCAGGCCGCGTCGCTCTTCCGCATGGAAGGCCTGACCTGGAAGCGCCCGAGCAAGCCGGCCAAGAAGGCGGAGGAGGCCAAGGCGAAGGCGCCCGTGAAGCGCGCCGCGCCGCGCAAGAAGACCGAGCGCAAGGCCAAGGCCAAGGTGGCTCGCGCCAAGAAGCGCGCGAAGATGGCCGCCAAGGTCCACGACAAGAAGCAGCCCAAGAAGAAGTAGCGCCGGTGGTGCGGCCCGCGGCATGACGTCGCGAGCCGGCACGGACGCCTGGCCGCGGCGGAAAGCCCCTCTCAGCCGCAAACGACAGCAGCCCCGGTTCCGATGTGGGACCGGGGCTTCCGCTTTCCCGGCGCGCTGGTCCGGTCGCGTACCGCCCGCCCGGGCATCCGTCGCGGGGCCGCCGCCGCGCTTGACCCGCCGTCGCGCCGCGCGGCAAGGTGCGCGGCCATGCGACGACTCCCCGCGATCCTGCTCGCGCTGACGCTGCTGCTCGCCACCGGCGCGTGCGCCCGCAAGGCGCCCACGCCCGACACGAGCCGCGCCCGCTCGCAGGCCCTGATCGACGCCGGCAACGCGGCGTTCAAGCAGGGCGACTTCGACGGCGCCGCGAAGCGCTACGCGAGCGCCGCCGTGGTGAGCCCGCGCGACCCGGCCGCGTTCTACGGGCTGGGCATGGCGCTGGGCAAGCTCGGCCGCGACGACGAGGCCCGGCAGGCGTACGCGAAGGCGCGCGAGCTCTACCGCGAGGACTCCACGGGCGTGCACGGGCACTGAGCCGCACCGTCCCGCGCCGCCGTTCGGACCCGGGCCGCCTTGCGCGCGATCCCGCGTTGGGCTTTGCTAGCTCCGACCCATCGCATTCGCGCACGCCCTTCGCGCCGACCGCGCGCGCTCCGGGCGACGGCGAGCCCCAACGAGTTCCCGTCCCATGCACGATCTCAAGTTCCTGCGCACCAACCGTGACAAGGTCGAGGCCGGCATCGCCCTGAAGGGCATGAACGTGGACCTGTCGCGCTTCTACCAGATCGAAGAGCGGCGGCTGGCCGTCCTGCACGAGACCGAGCAGCTCAAGGCGCGCCGCAACGCGGCCAGCGAGGAGATCGCCCGCAAGAAGACCTCGGGGCAGAACGCCGACGCCGAGATCGCCGCGATGCGCGAACTGGGCGACAAGGTCAAGGCGCTCGACGCCGAGCTGCGCCAGCTGGAAGAGGAGACCGTGGCGCTCGCCGCATGGATCCCGCAGCTGCCGCACCCGAGCGTGCCGCCGGGCATGGACGCGTCGCAGAACCAGGTCGTGCGCACGTGGGGTGACGTGCCGAAGTTCGACTTCGAGCCGAAGCCGCACTGGGACCTGGCCACGAACCTCGGCCTGCTCGACTTCGAGCGCGCCGCCAAGATCTCCGGCTCGGGATTCCTGCTGTTCACCGGGCTCGGCGCGCGGATCGAGCGCGCGCTCATCAACTTCATGCTCGACTTCCACACCACGAAGCACGGCTACAAAGAGGTGTCGGTGCCGCACGTGATCCGGCGCGCCGCGCTGTTCGGCACCGGGCAGCTGCCGAAGCTGGAAGGCGACATGTACCACATCGGTGAGGACGACCTGTTCCTGAACCCGACCGCCGAAGTGCCGGTGACGAACATCCACCGCGAGGAGATCCTCGAGCCCGAGGCGCTGCCGCGTTATCTCACGGCCTACTGCGCGTCGTACCGGCGCGAAGCCGGCGCCGCGGGGCGCGACACGCGCGGCATGGTGCGCGTGCACCAGTTCGACAAGGTCGAGCTCGTGAAGTTCGTGGCACCCGAGACGAGCTACGACGAGCACGAGAAGCTCGCGCGCGACGTGGCGGACATCTTCGAGGCGCTCGAGTTGCCGTACCGCGTGCTGCTGCTGTGCTCGGGCGACATGAGCTTCGCCGCCGCCAAGTGCTACGACTTCGAGGTGTGGTCGCCGGGCACGGGCACGTGGCTCGAGTGCAGCTCGTGCTCGAACTTCGAGGACTTCCAGGCGCGCCGCCTGGGGCTGCGCTGGCGCCGCGAGGCGGGCTCGCGCGTGGAACACCCGCACACGTTGAACGCGTCGGGCGTGGCGCTGCCGCGCACGTTCGCCACGCTGCTCGAGAACCACCAGCGCGCCGACGGCTCCGTGGCGATTCCCGCCGCCCTGCAGCCCTACCTGGGCGGCATGACGGAGATCCGACCGCCGGCGTGAGGCCGGCGTGACGGGCGCACGCGTGGCCAGGAACGGTCCGGTCGGAACGCCGCGCTTCGAGGGCAAGCAGCTCCTGAAGACCGGCCTGTTCGTGGGCGGCAGCCTGCTCGTGGTGGGCGTGTTCCTGTTCACGCACCTGATGGTGCAGCGCCTGTCCGCGCAGGTGGCGAGCACGTCGCGACTGCTCGCACGCTTCTGCGCGGAGGCGTCGCTGCCGGCGACGCGCGACCCGGAGCTGCGCCAGCTGCTCGTGGACGTGATCGACAGCGTCGACTTCCCGATCATCATCACGAACACCGAAGGCCTGCCGCGCGTGTGGCAGGACGTCGGCGTGCCGCACCGCAGCGTGCCGTCCGAGACGCTCGACAGCCTCGAGGCGAAGCTCGAGATCTCGCCCGTTCGGCAGCGGCTGATCGACCGCGTGCGCGCGCGCGTCGAGGACCTCGACCGCAGCAACGAGCCGATCGCCATGTGGCAGACGCGGCCGGACTCGCTGCGGCTGGGCACCGTGCACTACGGCGAGCCCGCGGTGCTCACCGGCCTGCGCTGGATGCCGTACCTCGCAGTGGGCGGAACCGGCCTGCTGCTGCTGCTCGGACTCTCGGGCCTCGCGGGCATCCGCGCCGCCGAGCGGCGCAGCATCTGGGTGGGCATGGCCAAGGAGACCGCGCACCAGCTCGGCACGCCGCTGTCGAGCCTGATGGGCTGGATCGAACTGCTGCGCGGCCACGAGGAGAGCGCGCCGCCCGGCGCGAGCGTGCCGATCCCGCGCAGCGACCTGATGGAGACGCTCGGCGAGATGGAGCGCGACATCGAGCGCCTGAGCAAGGTGGCGCAGCGGTTCAGCCACATCGGCAGCACGCCGCAGCTCCAGCTCCAGGACGTCACGCCGGTCGTGCGCGAGGCCGTGGCGTACGTCCGCCGGCGCGTGCAGCTGGGCGCCGGCGAGGTGCAGATCCACGAGCGCTACGGCGAGGTGCCGCCGATCAGCCTGAACCGCGAGCTGCTCGAGTGGGTGGTGGAGAACCTGCTGTCGAACGCGCTGAACGCGCTCGACAAGAAACCGGGCGTCATCGAGGTCGTGGTGGAGCGCCGGGCGGAGACCGAGGAAGTCGAGATCACGATCACCGACAACGGCCGCGGCATGTCGCGCGAGGAGCAGAACCGCGCGTTCGAGCCCGGCTACAGCACGAAGCGCCGCGGCTGGGGACTGGGGCTCGCGCTGTCGCGGCGCGTGGTGGAGGAGTACCACGCGGGGCGGCTGTCGATCCGCGAGAGCACGCCGGGCGAAGGCACGACGATGCTGATCCGCTTCCCCACCTGAGCGAGCCGGCCCGGCGCGCCGTGCGCCCGAAGCATCGGGCCCGCGATCGCTCGGGGCGATCGCGGGCCCGGCCGGCGCTCGGGGCGCCGACGGTCAGTTCGAGACGCCGAGCGTCAGCGTGCCGTCGGCCGTGCGCACGCGCAGCGGTCCGCCGCCGCCGTTCAGCTGCCCCGAGATCTCGTGCCGGCGCGTGCTCCCCGCCTGCGTGATGGGAAGGTCCACGCGCAGCCGGCCGTCGCCGGTGCGCGCGTCGAGGAACGCCTTCAGGTCGAGCGGAATGCGCAGGCTCAGCGAACCGTCGCGCGTCTCGAGGTTCCAGCCCTCGCGCACCCGCGAGCCGGGCCGCGCCACCGCGCGCACGCGGCCGTCGCCCGTCGTCACGTCCAGCCGGTCGAAGCGGCCGTCCACGTCGATGTGCCCGTCGCCCGAGCGCGCGATCAGGCCGCCGGCCAGGTCGAAGCCCTCGATCGACCCGTCGCCGGTACGCAGCCACGTGGCGCCCTGCAGGCCGTTCGCGCGGATGTGCCCGTCGCCGGTTTCGAGCGTGGTGGAGCCGCGCAGCGTCTCGCACTCGATGCTGCCGTCCCCGGTGCGCACGGACACGTCGGCGTCCACCGGCACGGTGACCTCGATCGTGGAGTGCGTCTCGACCGTGGCGAAGAACGCGATGAAGTTCGGCTCCTCCGCGTGCAGCGAAATCGTGTCGCCTTCCTGCCGGAACTCGATGCGGGGCTGCTTCGGAGTCGATCGGACGAGACCGAACTTGTGCAACTCGTACTCGATCCGGAACTCGACGGGGCCGCTCGCGCGCGTGTGCACCTTGACGCGGAAGTCGTCGGTCACGATGCGGACGCTCGGGCGGCCCCGGAGTTCGTAGCGGCGCGTCCACACCTCGGCCGAGGCAGGGGCGACGGACAGCACGGTCAGCGCGACGGCGGCGAGGGCAGGCAGGATTCGGCGCATGGGCTCCTCCGGACGATCGGGTGTGGGCCGACTACGCCGGGCCCCGGAAGCGGGTTGCAACCGGGGTCCGGCCCAGCCTACTTCCGGGGGCCGAAGCGGGTCCCGAAGAAGTCGCCCTCGTTCCAGCGCGGCGCCGCCGGATCGTTCGACGCCTTCCACACCGTGAGCAGCGCCATGCGCGTGAATCGCGCGCCGCTGTCCCAGTCGAACGGCCCGGCCATGTCGTCGCTCGGCGCGTGGTAGTGGGCCGTGGACCACGCCTCCATCTCGGCGGGATAGGTCGGCGTGCCGTCCCCGCCCGAGACCGGGTAGATCGCCGGGATGCCCTGGCGCACGAACGAGATCTGGTCGCTGCGCACGAAAACCACTTCCTGCGGCACCGGGTCGGGCACCACGGCGAGCCCGGCCTGGTGCGCGGCCCACTCCAGCGCGCCGCCCAGCGTGGAGTGCTCGGCGCCGAAGCCGACGACGGCGCGCATCGGCCGCAGCAGCATGACCATGTCCAGGTTCACGTCGCCGACCACGGTGAGCCCGGCCGGCGGCTCGTGCCGTGCGAAGTAGTCGGAGCCCTGCATGCCCTTTTCCTCGCCGCACACGGCCAGGAACAGCACCGAGCGCCGGGGCGCGCGCGGCAGCGACTTCAGCGTGCGCGCCAGCTCCAGCATCATCGCGATGCCCGTGGCGTTGTCGTACGCGCCGTTGTAGATGCTGTCGCCCTCCACGGGCACGCCGATGCCGAGGTGGTCGAGGTGCGCGCTCACGACGAGGCACTCGTTCGCGAGCTTCGGGTCGGAGCCGCGCAGCAGCCCCACCACGTTCGGGCTCGACGCCGCCGAGTGCCGCGTGACGCGGATGGACTTGATCCGTGCCGGCAGCTCGAACGACGCCGGCTGGCTCGAGTCCGCCGCGGCGAGCAGCTGCTCGAACGTGCGCGGCGCGCCTTCCAGCAGCGCGTCGGCACCCGCGCGCGACAGCCGCGCGCCCACCTGCAGCAGCGCCTGCACGTTCGCGGGCGCGCCGGCCTCGTCGACCCAGCGCAACGCAGGCAGGTGCCCCTGGCGCGCGGTCTTCTCCCAGGGCGCGCGATGCTCCTCGACGGGTTTGCGCATCTCGAGCACGCCGATCGCGCCGTGCGCCGCCGCCATGCGCTCCTTCTCGAGCGGGCTCGAATAGTACGCGCGCAGGTTGTGGTCGAAGCGCGGCGGCGCGCCGCGGAACGTGACCAGCACCTTGCCCTGCACGTCGACGCCCGCGAAGTCGTCGTAGCCCAGCTCCGGCGCGCTCACGCCGTAGCCCGCGTACACCAGCGCGGCCTCGGTGGTGACTTTTTCGCGCAGGAAGTCGGCGCCCGCCTGGTAGTCGACGTCGGGGATCAGCACGCGCGACGTGCCGTCGCGCACCACCGCGAGCTGACTCGCGCCGAAGTCCACCTGCGCCCGGCGCATGGGCACCGGCTGGAAGTAGTCGGTGGTGCCCGCAGGCTCGAGCCCCAGCACCCGCATGCGGTCGGCCACCCAGTCGGCGGCCCGCTGGTAGCCCTCGTCGCCCGTGCCGCGGCCCTGCATCGCGTCGTCGGCCAGGGCGCGCACGTCCACTTCGAGGCGCTGACCGGACACGTCGGCGACCGCGCGCACGAGCGGCGCCGGCAGGGGCGCCGGGCGGCGGGCCGGCGCGGCCGAGCCGCAGCCCAGGGCGACGAACACGAGCAGCGCGAACACGCGGAACGAGCGGAGCGGGGAAGCGTTCACGGGGCGTCTCCGGTTGGGGTGGATGCGCGGCAACGTAGGGAGCCGGGGGGCGGCGCGTCAACGAGGGAACGGCACGCTGCGGGGAGTGGATTTCGTGGAACGCCCGGGCCCGTCCGCGGGTATCGGCAGCACACGCGAGCGCAGGTCCGCCGGAACGACCGGCCGAGCCGCCGTCCCCCGTGCGCGATCGCGCCGGCCCACACCGCCGGCGGCGGGCGTCTCTTCCGTGGCGCGTGGGCGCCCGGGGATGCAGTCTGCCGTGCACGGGCGTGGCCGGGAAGAATTGGAGTTTCGTGATGATGAGGTCGCTCCCTGCTCGGTTCCTCGCGAGCCTGAGTGCGCTCGCGCTGCTGGCGTTCGCTGCGCCGGCCCATTCCGCCTGGCCGCCCTCCGGCGTGCCCATCGACGTGACGCCCGGTGGTGTCGCTGCCCCGGTGATCGCGAGAGACGACGTCGGTTTCACCTTCGTGGCCTGGGTCGGCGCGGGCGCTGCCGTCGTCCGGCTCGGCCCGGAGGGCACCCGGTCGCCCGGCTGGCCGGCGGCTGGCGTTCACTTCCCGCTGTGGAAGATCGCGATCCAGGCGGACGGGCTCGGCGGTGTGTACGTGGTCGGCCTGGAGCCCTCGGAGGTGCAGGATCCGGACGGCGGCGCCCGGCTCCGCCTGCTGCACTTCGGTCCGAACGGCCGCCCGTTCCCCGGCTGGCCGGCGGACGGCATCGTGCTCGGCGATTCGGCTGCCCGCGACGATCCGCGCCGGCCCCTGCTCGCTCGCTCCGTGCTCGGCGTGCTCGTCGCGTGGCCCGAGGTCGATCCGTCGCGCATCCGGGCCCAGGCCGTCGGACTGTTCGGCCGCAGGCTCTGGGGCCCGGCCGGCGTCCTGCTGGCGAGTGGTTCGAACGAGCGTCGGGACTTGCAGATCATCGAGAGTGATGGCGGGTTGATGGCGACGTGGACCGAGTTCACCGGAGCGGAGCAGGACGTCCACGCGCAGAAGCTCACCGGAGCCGGTGCGCGAGCGCCCGGATGGCCGAGTGCGGGTCTCGGCGTGTGCACGGCGCCCGGAGCGCAGTCGGCTCTGCGACTGGTCGCGGATGGCGCGGGCGGTGCGTACATCGCCTGGTCGGACTTCCGGACCCTCGGGATGCCCGAACTGTTCGCCTCGCACGTCGGCCGCTCGGGCCGGGTGGCCGCGGGGTGGCCCGCCGACGGCGCCCCCGTGGCGCGTGCCGCCGGGTCCCAGATCTACGGGCACCTCGCGGTGGACGGCCGCGGTGGAGCCTGGCTCGTGTGGAGCGACAACCGGCCCGGCGCTCGCTACTACGACATCTACGAACAACATCTGAGCGCCGGGCTTCCCGCGGAGTACGGAGAGGGCGGGAGGCTGCTGGTCACGGCGAGCGGCTTCCAGGTAGTGAACGACCTCGCACCCGACGGCAGAGGGGGCTTCGTCGTGGCGTGGTCCGATCTCCGGAACGGCCTGGATGCGAGCGAGGTCCGGGTCCTGCGTTGTGACGCCTCGGGCATGCCCCGCGCGGGCTGGGAGGCCGACGGCTGGCTGCCCGTGACGAGGGAGGCCTACCAGTACGACGCTTCGCTCGCGGTGGATCACCACGGCCGGGCGACGGTCACCTGGCTCGAACGACCGCTGGACGACATGCTGGAGACCGATGTGTGGGCGCAACTCGTGCCGCGCACGCCCGGCGCCGCGAGCGCCGTGGTGACCGAGGAATCCGACGGCCCGGGCCTGCTCCCGGGCGAGGCGTACGGCACGTCGGTCGAGCCCGACGCGGGCGGGCACAGCGCGCCGCCGCCCACGGAGTTCGCGATCCGCTCGCGGGGCGCCGCGGGCGCCGCCGTCGTGTTCCGCCTGCCGACGGCCGGCGAGGTGACGGTGGACCTGTTCGACGCGAGCGGCCGCCGCGTGGCCGGGGAGCCCGCGCGGTTCTACGCGGCCGGCGAGCACACGGTGGGCTTCGATCGGAGCGCGCTCGCGAAGGGCGTGTACTTCGCGCGCGTGCGGCATCCGGGCGGGCAGGCGAGCGCGAAGGTGCTCGTGCTCCGGTAGTGGCCCGCGGGCCGGGCGCCCCGGGCCGGCCGGAACGTGGCCGCCCGGTCCGGGGTATCACGGGGAGCGCTGGCCGCAGCGCTCCCCGCTCCCTATATTGCCGTGCGTCCGCCGCACGACGCTCCCCACTCCATCGGAATCCCATGAACGATCCCACCCGCAAGATCCTGTGGGCCGACGACGAGATCGACCTGCTGCGCCCGCACATCAAGTTCCTCGAACAGAAGGGATTCGCGGTCACGGCGGTGTCGAGCGGCGAGGGAGCGCTCGCGGCGCTCGAGCAGGACCACTTCGACGTGCTCCTGATCGACGAGATGATGCCGGGCCTGGGCGGGCTCGAGACGCTCGACCGCTTGAAGCAGGCCGACCGCACGGTGCCGGTGGTGCTGATCACCAAGAGCGAGGAAGAGACGCTCATGGAGGAGGCGATCGGCAAGCGCATCACGGACTACCTGATCAAGCCCGTGAACCCGTCGCAGGTGTTTCTCGCGTGCAAGCGGGTGTTCGACTCGCAGCGGCTGCAGGATTCCCAGCGCGCGCGCGACTACGTGGGCGAGATGCAGCGCTGGCAGTCGCTCGACCTGCGCCGGCTCGACTGGGACGGCTGGCTGAACCTGGCAGTGGACGTGGCGCGCTGGGACGTGGGGCTGGACGGCGCGCCCGAGGCCGGCCTGCAGCAGGCGCACACCGACTTCCGGCGCAGCCTGAACATCGACTTCGGCCGGCTGATCGAGGAGCGCTACCCCGGCTGGGTGAAGTCGGCCATGGCGGGCGGCACCGACCGGCCGCTGCTGTCCACCGACGTGGTCCGCCACGCGGTCGTGCCGCCGCTCGAGGGCGGCCAGCGCGTGGTGTTCATCGTCATCGACTGCATGCGGATGGACCAGTGGTTCACGCTGGAGCCGCTGCTCGAGGACTGGTTCACGATCGAGCGCCAGTACTACTGCTCGATCCTGCCCACGGCGACGCCGTACTCGCGCAACGGCATCTTCTCGGGCCTGCTGCCCGCGCAGCTGCACAAGATGCACCCGACCTGTGGCAGGAGAACAGCAACGACGAGCGCACGAAGAACCGTTTCGAGCGCCAGCTGCTCGAGCTGCAGCTGGAGCGGCTCAAGGTGGTGCTGCCGCGCGGCATCAAGTACCTGAAGATCTACGACCAGGACGAGGCCGTGAACACGCGACGCCAGATCAACTCGTTCGCGGGCCTGTCGCTGGTGGCGATGGTGTTCAACTTCCTCGACATCCTCGCGCACGGCCGCAGCGAGAGCGACATCCTGCAGGAGCTGGCGCCCGACGAGGCGGCGTTCCGTGCGGTGATGAAGGCGTGGTTCACGCACTCGCCGCTGTACGAGATCTTTAGGCGTTGTCCACGCAGGACTGCACCGTGGTGGTCACCACCGATCACGGCTCGGTGCTCGGCAAGCGCGCGGCGCTCGTGTACGGCAATCGCGACACGAGCACGAACCTCCGCTACAAGTACGGGATCAACCTGAACACCGACTCGAAGCAGGCGATCATCGTGCGCCGGCCGGCGGAGTTCGCGCTTCCCGACGACGGCGCGTGAACAAGAACTACGTGCTCGCGCGCGAGGACTACTACTTCACCCGACCAGGTTCCACGAGTACGAGCGCCAGTACCGCGGCTCGTTCCAGCACGGCGGCGTCTCCGTGGAGGAGATGGTGCTGCCGCTGATGACGCTGCGCCCGAAGGGCGCTCGCTGACGCGCGGACGGCCCGGCACACAAGCGCACCGCCAGCGCGCGGGCACCGAGACGCTGGGCGCCGCGTTCGGCGCCGCGTTGCGCCCCGGCGACGTGGTGGTGCTGAGCGGCCCGCTCGGCGCCGGCAAGACGCGATTCGTGCAGGGCGTGGTGCACGCGCGCCATCCCGGGCAGCGCGTGCGCAGCCCGTCGTTCACGCTGATGAACGAGTATCCCGGCGACCCGCCCGTGTTCCACCTCGACCTCTACCGGCTCGAGTCGCGCGAAGTGGACGCGCTCGGCCTGGAGGAGGCCGCCGAGCAGGGCCCGCTGCTCGTGGAGTGGGGCGAGCGGCTGCCGTCGTCGTGGCGGGCCGATGCGCTGGTGCTCGCGTTCACGCCGGGTGAGGGCGACGTGCGCACGGTGAGCGCCACGGCGAGTGGCGCGCGCGGGGCCGAGCTGCTGGCCGCGTGGATCGCGCTGGCGGCGTCGTGGTGAGCGAGCCGGGCGCCGCGCTGCCGGACGGGCCGGGGATCGCGATCGAGTCCGCCACCGCGCACGTCGAGGTCGCCGTGTTCGGCGCGAGCGGCGTGCCGCGCGCCGGGTGGAGGAGGTGGGCCACGGTCACACGCGCCGGCTCGCCTCGCTGGTGGGCGAGACGATGGACGCGGCCGGCCAGCGCGCCGACGCTCTCGCGTGGGTCGCCGCGACCTGGGGACCGGGCTCGTTCACCGGCGCGCGTGGGGCTCGCCACGGGCAGCGCGCTCGCGCTGGTGTCCGGCGCGCGCGTGCGCGGCGCCACGTCGCTCGCCTCGCTCGCTCACGCGGCGCCCGCGCGGGTGTGCGTCGCGCGCTCGTCGTGCCGCTGGTGCGCGCCGGGCATCGCGATCTGTACGCGGGCTTCTTCGCGTGGACACGCGCGGGCGCGTGCACATGGCGGCGCCCATGGTGGGCACGCCGGAGCGCGTGCTCGAGCGTGCGGCCGAGGCCGCGGCGCTGCTGCCGGGTTCGCGCGTGTGGTTCGCCGGCCCGGGCGCACGGCGCGAGCAGGCCGTGCTCGAACGGGCACATCCCGGGTCCACCACGCCGGCGCACGGCCACGACGGGCCGTCGGCGCTCGGCCTGGCGTTGGCGGCGCGGCTGGGGCTCGGGGCCGCGGCCGGTCTGCCCGAACCGGGGCACGAGGCGGAGCCGGTCTACGTGCGTTCCGCGCAGGCCGAGGAAAAGGTGCGGCACAAAGCGAACGCCGCGCACCCGGTGACGCTGCGCCCGTTCGGCGGCGACGACGTGGAGGCCGCGGCCGAGATCGAACGGATCGTGTTCGGCGATCCGTGGCCGGCGTCGTTCTTCCGCGGCGAGCTCGGCACCGAGGGCATGTGGGCGCGCATTGCCGAGCGCGAAGGGCAGCTCGCGGGGTACAGCCTGGCGTGGATGGGCGAGGGCGTGGGACACCTGGGCAACATCGCCGTGGTGCCCGGCCAGCGCCGTCGCGGCGTGGCGCGCGCGCTGCTCGACGACCTGTTCGAAGAGGCCGGCCGCCGCGGCGTGGAGGAGATCTCGCTCGAGGTGCGCGTGTCGAACGACGGGGCCCAGGCGCTGTATCGCGAGTACGGCTTCCGGCTGGCGGGATTGCGGCGCGGGTACTATCGTGACACCGGCGAAGACGCGCTGGTGCTCACGTGGCGCGCCGCGCAGTCGTGAACCTCGGGGAAGCCCGCATGTCCTGGCTGAAGCGCGAACGCACGGGGATCAAGAGCGACAAGAAGGAGCAGCGCAGCGAGCTGCCCGAAGGGCTCTGGACCAAGTGCGACAGTTGCGGCGAGGCGCTGTTCCAGACGGTGCTCGACGAGCACCTGTGGACGTGCCCGCACTGCAACCACCACTTCCGCGTGCCCGCGCGCCAGTACCTGGGCTACCTGCTCGACGACGACTCGTTCGAGGAGCGCTGGCCCGACCTCGTGGCGGGCGATCCGCTCGAGTTCCGCGACGCCAAGATGCGCTATCCCGACCGGTTGCTGGCCGCGCAGAAGGACACCGGCGAGAAGGACGCGGCGATCTCGGGCGTGGCGCGCATCGGGGACGTGCCCGTGGCGGTGACCGCGATGAACTTCTTCTTCATGGGCGGAAGCATGGGCTCGGTGGTGGGCGAGAAGGTGGCGCGCACGATCGAGGCCGGGCTCGCGGAGCGGCGTGCGGTGGTCGTGGTCTCGGCCACGGGCGGCGCGCGCATGCAGGAAGGCATCCTGTCGCTGATGCAGATGGCCAAGACCTCCGTGCTGCTGGCGCAGCTGCGGCAGGCGCGGCTGCCGTTCGTGAGCGTGCTCACCGACCCGTCCACGGCCGGTGTGCTCGCGTCGTACGCCTCGCTCGGTGACGTGATCGTGGCCGAGCCGCGCGCGCTGGTCGGCTTCGCGGGCGCCCGCGTGATCCGCCAGACCATCGGCGAGGACCTGCCGCCCGGGTTCCAGCGAGCCGAGTTCGTGCTCGAGAAGGGTTTCGTGGATCGCATCGCCCACCGCAAGCAGATGCGCGCCGAGGTGGGGCGACTGCTCGGTTTCTTCTGGCGCGCCACGCGCGGATTCGCCCCCGAGGGTGGGGTGTCCCCGCACGGCTTCGTCGACGTCTCCCCGAACGGCCACCCTCGCTGATTCCGACTCCGTGACCCATCGTCTGCAGCGCGCCCTCGAGCAGCTGTACGGACTCGAGCGTCGGCGCGACAAGCTGGGCCTGGACGGCGAGCTCGCGCTGCTCGCCGCCCTGGGGAACCCGCACGCCTCGTTCCGGTCGGTGCACGTGGCCGGCACGAACGGCAAGGGTTCGGTGTGCGCGATCGTCGAGCACGTGCTGCGCGCCGCCGGCCCGCGGACCGGCCTGTACACGTCGCCGCACCTGGTGAACTTCCGCGAGCGCATCCGCGTGAACGGCCAGTGGGCCTCCGAAGACGCGCTCGCCGCGCGGCTCGACGTGATCCAGGCGCTGCCCGAGGGCGCGGATCGCACGTTCTTCGAGGTGGCCACCGCGCTCGCGTTCGATCACTTCGCGCGCGAGCACGTGGACTGGGCCGTGGTCGAGGTGGGGCTCGGCGGTCGGCTCGACTGCACGAACGTGCTGCGGCCCGAGGTGTGCGCGATCACGTCGATCGGGCTCGACCACGCCGAGATCCTGGGCGAGACGCACGAGGCGATCGCGGCCGAGAAGGCGGGCATCCTCGAAAGCGGGGTGCCCTGCGTGTCGGGGGTCGAGCACGACACGGCCTCGCCGGTGATCGCGCGCATCGCGCGCGAACGCGGCACGCCGCTCGTGCAGGCACGCGACCTCGTCCACGTGGCCGAGGCGCAGCTGGGCCCGTGGGGCACGCGGCTCGCCGTGGAGGTGGAGCCGTGGGGCGCGTTCCGCCTGTCGCTGGCGCTGCGCGGCCGTCACCAGGTCGAGAACGCGCGCGTGGCGCTCGCCGTGCTGCACGAGCTGACGCGGCGGGGCGTGGAGATCCCGCTCGAGGCCGTGCGCGCCGGGTTCAACGCCGTGCGCTGGCCCGGGCGGCTGGAGCCGTGCCCGACCGTGCGGCGGCTGTGGTGGGACGGCGCGCACAACCTGGACGGCATGCGCCGCCTGGGCCAGGCGTGGCACGACGAGATGCACATGGAGCCGCCGGTGGCGATCGTGTTCGCGGTGGCGCGCGACAAGGACGCGCGCGGCATGCTCGCGCGGCTGCACGCGCTGGCGCCGGCCGCGACCGTGTGGCTCACGCGCACGCACAGCGAGCGCGCCGCGGACCCGCAGGTGCTCGCCGAACTCGCCCGCGGCGTCGGGCTGCGCGCCGAACTCGCGCCCGACGTGCCGGCCGCGGTGCAGGCGGCTCTCGACAGCCGGCCCGACGGGCGGGTGCTGCTGTGCGGTTCGCTGTTCGCGGTGGGCGAGGCGATGGCGGTGTACGGCGGCGCGCCGGGGGAGAGCGCGTGATTCGCCGCCGCGCGCCGGCGCAGATCGCGGCGCTCGCGTGTGCGGCGCTGGTGGCGGTGGCGTTCGGGTGCGCGGGCCCCGCGCGAGCCGCCGAGCCGCCGTTCCACATCTCGGCCTCGAACATGACCGGTGGCCGCGGGCCCGAAGGCGACGTGCTGTACCTGAACGGCGACCTGCGCGTGACGCGCGGCAAGACCGTGCTGACCGCCGACAATGGCCGCTACCTGCGCACGAGCGGCATGATCTTCCTGGAAGGTCACGTGCGGCTGGTGGACACCACCACCACCGTCACCTGCGATCGCGCGACGTTCTCGGAGACCGACGACCGGCTGAACCTCGAAGGCAACGTGGTCATCCGCGACAAGAAGGCCGAGCTGCGTGCGCCCATGGGCTGGTACGACCGGCGGGCGGGGCTCGCCCGGCTGATGGGCGGCGTGCAGGGCGAGGAGCAGAAGCAGCGCATCGTCGCGGACGAAGCGACGTACGTGCGCGACTCGTCGGTGGTGCAGGCGCGCGGTCGCGTGAAGGGATTCGACGACGAGAACCGCGTCGAGCTGAACGCGCAGTCGGTGGACTTCGACCGGCGCTCCAAGGTGGCCCTGGCCACCGGGCAGCCGGTGCTGCGGCAGAAGGACGAGGACGGGCGCGAGACCGTGCTGCGCGCGCTGCGCCTGCGCGTGGACTCGCAGAACAAGACCGCCGAGGCGGTGGACTCGGTCGAGATCGAACGCGACACGCTGCGGGCGCGTGGCGACTACGCGTTCTTCGACGATCGCGCCGAGCGCGGCTACGTGATCGGCCGCCCGCGCGCGTGGGACAACGAGACCAACGTCACGGGCGACACGCTCGAGCTGTACACCTCGAAACGCCGGCTCCAGCGCGTGGTGGTGCGCAGCAACGCGGTGATGGACTACCGCGGCGGGCGCGCCACGAACGCCGGCGAGGCGAGCCGGCTCGTCGGGCGGCGCGTGGATCTGTTCGTGCACGACAACCGCATCGACAGCCTGCTGGCGGTGGGCGGCGCGCGCAACGACTACACGGCGGCGCCGCGACCCGGCAAGACCAGCGAGACGAACACCGCGCAGGGCGACACGATCCTGGTGTACTTCAAGGACCGCAAGATCGACCGCGCCCGCGTCACCGGGGGCGCGCGCGGCGAGTACCGCGGCCCGGTGGCCGAGAACGACACCGTGGCCGCCCGCGCCGAGATCGTGCGCTACGACGCGGCACGCATCGACTTCGTGGTGCCGAAGGACCAGATCGTGCTCGACACCGACTCGCACCTGTCCTACCGCGACCTGCAGCTGAGCGCGAAGCGCGTGGTGTTCGACAGCGAGAAGCAGACGCTCGTGGCGTCGGGCAAACCGCAGCTGGTGGACAAGGGCGACAAGGTCACCGGCAACCTGATGACGTACGACATGGAGACGCGCCAGGGCACCATCTACCAGGCGGCGACGGCCTACGAGCGCGGCCTGTACCACGGCGAGCGCATCCGCAAGTCGGGCGACAACGAACTCGACGTGATGAACGGCTCGTACAGCACGTGCGACCTCGAGGAGCCGCACTATCACTTCTCATCGCGCTGGATGAAGATCTACCTGAAGGACAAGCTGGTCGCGAAGCCCGTGGTGTTCTACCTGCGGCGCATCCCGGTCCTGGCGCTGCCGTTCTACGTGTTCCCGATCAAGCCCGGCCGTCACTCGGGGTTCCTGTTCCCGCAGTTCCAGCTCGGCTTCAACAACCGCTCGGGCCAGTTCCTGCGCAACGCCGGCTACTACTGGGCGCCGAACGACTACTTCGACATCACCACGACCGGCGACTACTACCAGCAGAGCCGCCAGTGGCAGCTGCGCGCCGAGGGCGTGTACAAGCTGCTGTACCGGCTCGACGGGCACTTCGCGGCGCGCTACAACCGCAACGAACTCACGAACGCGAGGGACTGGTCGCTCGACGCGGACCATTCGCAGGAGATCACGCCGCGCACGCGGCTGATCGCGCGCGCCGGGTTCGCGTCCAGCCGCAACGTGTTCACGAACAGCACGCTCGAGGACCAGCTCCGGCGCTACCTCACGTCGAGCGTGTCGGTGTCGCACTACGCCGACTGGATGTCGCTCAGCGCGTACGTCGACCGGCGCCAGGATCTCGACGCCGACGCGTCCATCACCTACGCCAACGGCACGCGCGGCCTCTCGGTCGTCCCCGTGGGCACGCCGGCGTCGCTCGCGAACCTGGTGGAGTCCTCGCCGAGCGTGTCGCTGTCGTTCCCCACGCGCACGCTCGGCAGCTTCGGGCTCGTCAAGGGCACGCGGCTCGGCGACGGGCTCAAGAGCACGTACTTCTCGCTGAACTCGCGCTTCGTGTCGTACCACGAGCGCCGCGCCGTGCTCGCGGGCTGGCGCCAGTTCCTGCGCAGCGACAGCACGATCGACAGCACGGGCGTGCTGCGGCAGGGCAACCTGTCGCGTCGCGCGTTCCAGGCGAACAGTTCGATCTCCGACGCGCGGCGGCTGGGCGGCTGGCTCAACGTGACGCCGTCCATGAGCGGCAACCTGGTGGTGTGGGACTTCGACGAGCTGGGCCACCGCATCGTGCCGTCCGGCTCGTGGAACGCGGGTGCGGGGCTCAACACGACCATGTACGGCACGTTCAAGCCGCCGATCCCCGGCGTGGCGGGCTTCCGGCACGTCGTGAGCCCGAGCGTCTCGGTGAACTACAGCCCCGAGCTGCGCGGACTCACGTACACGGACACCGCCGGCGTGCGGCGCAACCGCTTCAACGGGTTCGGCGGCATCGGCATCTCGGGCTTCAAGAGCGCGAGCCTGTCGTACGCGCTCGACCAGCGGTTCCAGCTCAAGCTGCAGCGCGGCGAGACCGTGACGCGACTGGACAACCTGCTGTCGTGGACGACGGCCGGCGGCTACAACTTCCTGTGGCGCGAGCAGGGCGCGAAGCACCCGTTCACGCCGCTGTCGTCGACCATGCGCCTGCAGCCGCCGGGCTTCGTGAATGCCGACGGCTCCGCGACCATCGACCCGTACGAGGGCCGGCCGCTGCGTTCGCTCGGCTGGACGGTGTCCGGCAGCACGGGCAGCGGGCGCAGGACGCGCTCCGCCGAATCGGTATCGCTGCCGGTGGAGGCCTCGCAGCCGCGCGCCGAGATCGCGCCCGAGGAGGTCTTCCGCGACAACTGGCAGCTGACGCTCGCCTACTCGTACAGCGGCGGCTACCAGGGGCCGTCGTGGACCAGCCAGCGCACGGCGAACGGCGTGCTGCGCTGGACACTCACGCCGAACTGGAACCTGGACTACTCCGCCACCTACGACGTCACGCGCAGCGAGCTGCTCACCCAGCGCTTCATGCTGACGCGGCGCATCCACTGCTGGGACGCGACGTTCTCGCGCTCGTTCGTGGTGGGCGGCGAGAGCGAGTACTACTTCCGCCTGGGCGTGCACGACCAGCGCGAGCTGTACTTCGAGCGCGGCACGCGCGTGCAGAGCTTCGGCGGCATCCAGTAGCGCGTCGCGGTCCCGCCGGTGGCCCGTGGCGGCCGGCGGAGTAAGATCGCCCGGCCCACGACGTCGGCGAGGTCGGGCCCGGACGTGTTCCGGGATCGTCTGCGATTCGTCCCGGGCCCGACACGCGCCGAATCCTCGGGCGTGTGATCGTGATCCAACGCCCGGGAGCCCCCGTTCATGACCTTCATTCCGCTGCAGTCCATCCGCCGCGAGAGCGCGGCGCCGCCCGTCGAGACGCGCCGACTGTCCGTGTCGGGCATGCACTGCGCCTCGTGCGTGCTGCGCGTGGAGCAGGCGCTTTCCGCCGTGCCCGGCGTGCGGACCGCGCGGGTGAACCTCGCGAACCACCGCGCGGAGGTGGACCTGGACGCGCCGGTCGCCACCGAGGTGCTGGCGCAGGCGGTGCGCCACGTGGGCTTCGACGCGCGCGAGGTGGCGGGCGCCGGCATCGACGACGCGGAGCGCCGGCAGCGCGAGGCCGAGCAGCGCGACCTCACGCGGCGGTTCGTCGTCGCGGTGGCGTTCGGACTGCCCGTGGTGCTGGTCGCGCACGCGGGCATGCTGCCGGGGCTGGGCCTGCTGACGGGGCGCTGGGCGAACGTGCTGCAGCTCGTGCTGGCGACGCCGGTGCAGTGGTGGGCCGGCTGGCCGTTCGTGCTCGGCGCGTGGCAGGGCGTGCGCCGCCGCAACGCCGACATGAACACGCTCGTCGGCATCGGCACGCTCGCGGCGTGGGGGTACTCGGCCGTGGCCACGCTCGCGCCCGGCGCGGTGGGCACGCCGCACGCCGAGCACGGCGCCGCCGCGCACGTGTACTTCGACACGTCGGTGACCATCGTGGCGCTGATCCTGATGGGACGCTGGCTCGAGGCGCGCGCCCGCGCGCGCCCGTCGCAGGCGATCCGCGCGCGGCTCGACCTGCGTCCGCGCGTCGCGCATCGCGTGCGCGGCGAGCGCGTGGAGGACGTGGCGCTGGACACCGTCGTGGCCGGGGACGAGTTGCTGGTGAAGCCGGGCGAGCGCGTGCCCGTGGACGGCGTGGTGCTGGACGGCCGCTCGGCCGTGGACCTGTCGATGCTCACCGGCGAGCCGCTGCCCGTGGAGGTGGAGGCGGGCGCCCGCGTCACCGGCGCCACGCTGAACCAGGCCGGCGCGTTCCGCATGCGCGCCGACCGCGTGGGCGCCGACTCCACGCTCATGCAGATCGTGGCGATGGTGGAGCGCGCGCAGTCCAGCAAGGCGGCCGTGCAGTCGCTGGTCGACCGCGTGGCCGCCGTGTTCGTGCCCGTGGTGCTGAGCCTGGGCATCGCGGCGTTCGTCGCGTGGTTCGACTTCGGCCACGGCCCGCGCCCCGCCGAGGCGCTGCTGCACTTCGTGGCCGTGCTGATCATCGCGTGCCCGTGCGCGCTCGGGCTCGCCACGCCCACCGCGCTCATCACCGGCACGGGCCGCGGCGCCGAGCTGGGCGTGCTCGTGCGCGATGCCTCGGCGCTCGAAGCCGCGGCGCGCGTGGACACGGTCCTCTTCGACAAGACCGGCACGCTCACGCGCGGCCATGCCGAGCTGACCGACGTCGTGCCGGCGCCCGGCGTGGACGCGGCGCGGCTGCTCGAGGCGGCGGCCACCGCCGAACGCCGGAGCGAGCACCCGCTGGCGGGCGCGATCCTGCGCGGCGCCGAGTCGCGCGGCGTGACCCCTCGCGAGCCCGAGGACTTCGGCGCCGATCCCGGCCGCGGCGTGTGGGCACTCGCCGACGGTCGCGCGCTCGCCGTGGGCAACGATGCGATGCTGGCCGAGCACGGCGCCGCGACGGCGGTGCTGGCCGCCGAGCGCGAGCGGCTCGAAGCGAACGCGCGCACGGTGGTGGGCGTGGCCGAGAGCGGCGAATTCCTGGGCTGGCTCGGGCTGGCCGATCAGCTGCGCTGCCCGGCGCCGCGCAGGCCGTGCGCGCGTTGCGCGACGCGGGAGCGGACGTGTGGCTCGTGACCGGCGACCAGGAGCGGACCGCGCAGGCGCTGGCCGCCGAAGCGGGCATCGATCCCGCGCGCGTGATCGCGCAGGTGCTGCCGGCGGGCAAGAGCGAGCAGGTGAAGCGCCTGCAGGCGCAGGGCCGGCGCGTGGCCATGGTCGGCGACGGGTTGAACGACGCGCCCGCGCTCGCGCAGGCCGACGTGGGCATCGCCATGGCCGGCGGCACCGACGTGGCCGTGGAGTCGAGTGCGATCACGCTCGTGCGCGGCGAACTGTCGGGCGTGCACACCGCGCTGCGGCTGTCGCGCCGCACGATGCAGGTCATCCGTCAGAACCTGTTCTGGGCTTTCGTCTACAACACCATCGGCATTCCCGTGGCGGCCGGCGTGCTCGTGCCCCTGCTCGCCCGGTGGTCTGCTGGGGCCCGTGCTGGGATGGGACGGCACGCTGCACCCGATGCTCGCCTCGCTGGCGATGGCGCTGTCCAGCGTGTCGGTGGTGACCTCGTCCCTGCGCCTGAAGGGCTTCCGCTGATGGACGCCACGGCGTGGGTGGTGACGCTGGCCGGGCTGGCCGCGATCGTGGCCGTGAACCTCTGGTTCTTGGGCCGGCGCGGGCGCTGATCCCGCCTGCGCGGCGATTCGAACGACGAACGGGGCGAGGCTTCGACCCGCCGCCGATCTCCCGCGGGTGGAGGAAACCCGCGTCCATCGCTGACGACACGCATGTCGCGTGCTACGTTCGATCGTGCGTGTAGCCGGTGCCCCGCGGGCCCGATCAGTCCGTCGACCACCATCGAAACGGGAGACCCCATGCGTACAGCGCTCTTCGCCCTGCTCTGCGCTGCGAGCATTCTGGCCGCCGGCTGTGGCGGCAAGAAGGGCAACGAAGTCCGGATCACGGCCGACGAGAACGGATTCACGCCCGCACAGGTGGAAGTCGCCGCCGGGCAGCCCGTCACGCTGGTGTTCAAGCGGACTTCGACGCGACCTGCGCCACCGAGGCGGTGTTCGCTGCTCGGGCGAGCGGCACGAGTTGCCGCTGGGCCAGGACGTTCGCGTCGTCGTGACTCCCGCGGCGGGCGATACGGTTCGGTACGCCTGCGGCATGAACATGTACACGGGTCAGATCATCGCGAAGTAGCGCGAGGCAGAATCGAGGAGTTCCGTGATCACGCTGGTCGAGGAAGCGCGGCGGGCACTGGGTTCGGCGCGTTTCGTCCTGGTGGTGACGGGGGCGGGCATCTCCGCCGAGAGCGGCGCGCCGACGTTTCGAGGGGACGGCGGCTACTGGCGCGACCGTCACTTCTCGCAGCTCGCGAACCCGCAGACGTTCGCGCACGAGCCCCAGCTGGTGTGGGAGTGGTACCTGGAGCGCCGCCGCACGGTGCGGCAGTGCCTGCCGAACGCCGCGCACGTGGCGCTGGCGCACTGGGCGCAGAAGCGCGGCCACGAGGGCATGCGGCTCGTGACGCAGAACGTGGACGGCCTGCACGAGCGTGCGGGGCATCCCGAGGTGGTGCGCTTCCACGGCTCGATCTGGCGCAACCGCTGCACGGCGTGCGGGCGCGAACGCGAGGATCACGCGCTGGAGCTGGAAGGCCCGCCGATGTCGCCGTGCTGCCGGCGCGCTCGAGCGCCCGGGCGTGGTGTGGTTCGGCGAGGCGATCCCGCCGTTCGCGCTGGAGGCGGGCTTCGAGGCGGCGGGGCACTGCGACGGCGTGCTGGTGATCGGCACGACGGGCGTCGTGCGTCCGGCGGCGTCGCTGGTGGAGAAGGCGCGCGACAACGGCGCGAACATCGTCGAGGTGAATCCGGACGAGGACTACGGCCTGAGCGGCGAGGGAGTGTTCGGCGGCCTGTGGCTGCGCGCGAAGGCCGGCGAAGTGGTGCCGGCGATCCTCGGCGAGACCGTCGTTCCGCAGTAACCCCGGTGCCGGGGATGTCGGCGCGCGAGGCCGGACGGGCCGCATTCCGGGCCGGCCCGCGGATGACGACGTCGGGGCACCTGCCGTCGTGCAAGCACGGGCGCGAGGCGGAGGGGCCCGAGCAGCAATCCCCTTCGCGGACGATGGCGTGGACTGGCGGTCGCAAGCACGGGCGCAAGGCGGAGGCGGCAGGGGGCCGAGCGGAGGGTTCCCTCGACGATGGCGTCGGGGCAGCCCTCCAAGCCTCGAGAGCGAGCTGCCCTCGCAGACGATGGCGAGTTGCAAGCACGGGCGCGGCGGAGGGGGCCTGATTCGGGGTAATCCCCGGGAAGCGAAGGAGTCATGGACTGGCGGCTTCCCGGGGCTTAGGCCGAAGGCAGCCGCGCGGCCCCCGTAGGCCCTCCTCCGCACTCCCCAGGAGGCCAGGGCCCCGTCGTGGGGATCCGAAAGCGTCCCGGCGGCGCGGCGCTACGCCAGGCCCCACTGGTCGAGATCGTCATCGTCCAGTCCAAGCAGGTGCCCGACCTCGTGCTGCACCTCCGGATGGACTTCGCGCTCGAGCTCCTCGCGGTCCGCGCACGCGCGCAGCAGGTTTCGCCGGAACAGGTAGATCGCTCCCGGCGCCGACGGCGGTGCGTCCACCGAGCGCGCGAACAGGTGGTGCCCCACGAACAACCCCAGCAGGTCCGGCACCAGCGGCGGATCCTCCGCCGTCAGCATCTCGCGCGCCGGCAGGTCCTGCACCAGCACCGGCAGGTCCTCCAGCTTCGCGCGGATCGCCTTCGGCAGTTCCGCCACGCTGCGCTCCACGAGTCCGTCGAACTCGCGCGCGTCCACTTCCAGCGGCATCGGGAACGCCTCCGGATCGAGCGCATTCGCCTCGCGCGCGTGCTCGACCGACGCCTCGCCGTCGCCCAGGTGCTCGCACACGCGCGACAGCAGGTCGTGCGCGTGCGCGTCGTCCGGGTGGATCGCCAGCGCGCGCTCGGCGTCGGCGCGTGCCTGCTCAGCGCACCAGGTCGTATCGCGGCCGCGCGGAGGAAGAAGAACTCCGCCGGGTCCGCCGCCCGCTCGGCGCCGCGCAGGGCGTCGAGCGCGTGCTCCGGCTCGCCTTCCTCCAGCGCCAGCAGCGTCCACCACCCGCAGGTCCGCCTGTCCGGGCCGGCCCATAGGAGCCGGTCGAGCGCCGTCCGGGCCGTCTCGACCTCGCCGCCGGCCTCGAGCAGGTCGCGAATGCGCTCCACCTCGACCACTCGATCCTCGGGAGAGGTGTCGTAGGGCTTGGAGGACATGGAGGGGAAGCCAGCCCGCGCGCCCCCGCGGCGCCAGCAGCTCCGCCGCCGCGAGGCCGTGCGAGCTGCATCGATCGCCCCCGATCGGCGCATCTGTGTCGGCCAGCATTGGCCGATACTCCGGTGCGACGCCGGCGGCCGGGCGCAGCGTTTAACACATACCTCACGGCTCCTTGTCTTGACCCCGCCCCACGCGGCTCCCTAGACTCGCGCCGCACTTCGTCCTCACCCGGGCACCCGGGGAGGGTTCCCACTTCCGCTCAGGAGAATCACGATCCCATGAAGTTGCTGGCAGATCGACTCTTCGCAGCCATCTTCGCTGCCCTTGCCGTGCTCCTGCTGGCGGGCGCCGCGAGGCGTCAGTACCCATTCAGCTCTCCGACAAGCTGGTCATCCTCTCGACGACGGACGTCAAGGGGAAGACCAGCCCCTGTGGTTGACACACGCCCAAGGGGGGCCTCGCCCGGCGGGCGAGTTTCGCGGACAGCGTTCGGCTGAGCGACGGGCAGGTGATGCTCGTGGACAACGGCGGCTTCTTCCCCGAGTAGGACGATTCGCTCTATCGCAACAACGCCTGGTTCATGATGGACGCGATGGTGCTGCTCAAGACGGATGCCGTGGGTACGAGCGAGAAGGAGCTCCGGTACGGCCGGTCGTTCCTGCTCGCGCAGGTCAAGCGCACCCGTCTTCCCATGGTGTGCGCCAACCTGTTCGACAAGTCCACGAACAAGCCGTTGTTGCCGCCGTACCTCATCAAGAAGGTCGGCAACGTCAGCGTGGGCGTGTTCGGGCTGATGTCCGACAAGGTGGACCTGGGTCCCTCGCGGGACTCGATGTTCGTGGAGGAACCGACCTCGGCGGCGAAGCGCGTGGTGGCCGAAATGCGCAAGAAGGGCGCGACGGCGATCGTGCTCCTCTCCCAGCTGGGCAAGGTCGAGAGCGAAGACCTCGTCACCGCGCTCGACGGCGTGGACGCGGTCATGGTGGGGCGCAACGTGCCGCTGCTGCAGCAGGGGCGCCTGATCAAGAACACGACCGCCTGCTACGGCGGTGAGCAGGGGCAGTACGTCGGGCGCACGATCCTGACGCTCGACGCTCAGAAGAAGGTCACGACGGGCGCCAACGAGACGTTCATTCTCAGCCCCGAAGTGGGCGAGAACGCGGACATCCTGGCGATCGTCAAGAGCTTCGAGGACAACTTCAACGACCAGCTGCGCAAGCGGGAGAAGGAACGCGCGGCGCAGCAGTCGGTGCAGTCGTCGGGTGACCAGGCGGTGGAGCACTTCGTGGGAACGGAGATCTGCGCGCGCTGTCACCAGTCGGAGTTCGAGCAGTGGAAGACCACCAAGCATGCGAAGGCATGGCAGACACTGGTGGACATCAAGAAGGACGCGACGCCGGACTGCGTGCCCTGCCACGTGGTGGGCTACAAGAAGTCCGGCGGCTTCCAGACCGGCGACGACGCCGCCAAGCTGGGGAACGTGGGATGCGAGAACTGCCACGGCATGGGCACGCAGCACGAGGCCTATCCGAAGGACGCCGCTCGGATCACCGAGGCGACCTGCCGGCAGTGTCATACCGCGAACACGAGCCCGAACTTCTCGTTCGCGGTGTTCCAGCCGCACATCCTGCACCAGGGCGCGGGCACGCTGCCGCCGCTTCCGGAGAATCCCGCGAAGCAGAAGCTCATGCAGGGGACCGTCGGCTCGCACTGATCCCGTCTTTCGAACGTCGAGGCCCGGCGCGCGTGCATCGCGTGCCGGGCCTTCGGCTTTTCCGGCGCGGGCGCCGCTCGCGCGCGCCCACCTGAGTCACGCCCGCCGCGCGTGACGCGGTGCGACGCGCCCCTCCGAACCGGCCGATCCGACCCTTCGCATCCGACTGGAGAGCTCACGACCCATGCGCCTTCCGAACTCCGCATCGACGTCCCGCGTCCTGCTCGCGGCGCTCGCCGCCGGCCTGCTGATCGGGGCGAGCCCCGCCACGCCGCCGGCCTCGTCCGACCTGGTGATCCTCAGCCTCACCGACGTGAAGGGAAAGACGAGCCCGTGCGGCTGCCACACGCCCAAGGGCGGCCTGTCGCGCCAGGCCAGCTTCGCCGACAGCGTGCGCGCCGAGAACCCGCGCGTGCTGTGGGTCGACAACGGTGGCTTCTTTCCCGAGACGTCCGACCGCGAGGACGTCGCGCGGTTCCTGATGGACATGATGACCCGCGTCGGGATCCAGGTGGCCAACGTGGGCGAGCGCGACCTGAGCTACGGCCGCAGCTTCCTCGCCGTGAACGCGCGCGCGGCCGGGCTGCCGCTCGTGAGCGCCAACCTGCTCGACCACGCCACGCGCAAGCCCGCGTTCGAACCGTGGCGCGTGATCACGATGGGCGGTGTGAAGGTGGGCGTCTTCGGGCTGATCAGCGACAAGGTGGACCTGGGTCCCTCGCGCGATTCGCTCGAGGCGACCGAGCCCAGCACGGCGACGACGAAGGCCGTGGCCGCTCTGCGCGCGAAGGGCGCCAAGGTGATCGTGTGCCTGTCGCAACTCGGCAAGGTGGAGAGCGAGGACATCGCGGCCGCGGTGCAGGGCATCGACGTGATGATCGTCGGGCGCAACGTGCCGTTGATCCAGCAGGGCCGGCTCATCGAGCACACGCTGGCCGTGTACGGCGGCGAGCAGGGGCAGTACATGGGCCGCTCGGTCGTGAAGCTGGATGCCTCCGGGAGTCCGCTCGACCGCAATGCCGAGACGTTCATGCTGAGCCCCGAAGTCGGGGAGAACGCGGCCGTGCTGAAAACGGTCAAGGAGTTCGAAGACGCGTTCAACGCCCGCCTGCGCGAGAAGGAGAAGGAGCGCGCCGTGCAGCAGTCGCTGCAGCACGCCGACGAGTCCCCCGACCACTTCGTGGGCGCCGAGGTCTGCGGCCGCTGCCACCCGAGCGAGTACGCGCAGTGGAAGACCACCGCGCACGCCCGCGCCTGGCAGACGCTCGTGGACCAGAAGAAGGACGCAACGCCCGAGTGCGTGACCTGCCACGTGGTGGGCTACAAGAAGCCGGGCGGCTTCCAGTCGGCCGAGGACGCCGGCAAGCTCGGCAACGTGCAGTGCGAGAACTGCCACGGTATGGGCACGCAGCACGAAGCGTGGCCGAAGGCGGGCTCGCGCGTGACCGAGGCGACGTGCCGGCAGTGTCACAACGAAACCACGAGCCCGAAGTTCGACTTCGCCGTGTACCAGCCGCACGTGGTGCACACGCCCGTGGCCTCCCTGCCGCCGCTGCCGCCGCGCTCGGGCAAGGCGCCCATGATGACGGGCGGCAGCCACTGAGCCTCGCGCCCGCGGGCCCGCCACCGGACGTCGGGCCCGCGGGCCGCCCCGTGCGGCCGCGATCCCGGCTTGCAGGCGCGCCCGGTGGCGGCACCCTGCCGGCGTGACCCCGATCCCGCCGGCATCCGTTCCGACGCGCGCGCGCATCGCGCACGTCGCCGCGTTCGCGCTGCTCGCCGCTTCGGCGGCGGCACTCGCCCCGGCGCCGCCGGCCCGTCACGCCGAACTGGTGATCCTGGCCACGAACGACGTGCACGGCCGGCTCTCGCCCTGCGAGTGCCGCACGCCGCGCGGCGGGCTCGCGCGGCTCGTGGCGTTCGCCGACAGCGTGCGCGCCGTGCGCCCCGTGCTGTGGCTCGACGCGGGCAGCCTGCTCGGTGCGCCGGGGACGCCGGCCGCGATGGGTGGCGCCGACGCGGACGCGGACTCGCTGCTGCTGCGCACGATGGCGCGCCACGGCCTCGCGGCCCTGAACGTGGGCGAGACCGAACTCTCGCGCGGGCTCGCGGCGCTTCGCGCGCGCGCCGCCGGCGCGGGCGTGCGCCTGCTGTCCGCGAACGTGCGCGACCGGCACACGGGCCGTGCGGTCGCCGAGCCGTGGGCCGTGCTCACGCTGGGCGGGCGCCGCGTGGGCGTGATCGGCGTGCTCGCAACCGAGGCGGACCTCGGCCCGATGCGCGATTCGCTGCGCGTGGACGAGCCGCGCGCCGCGGTGCAGGCCGCGGTCCGGGCGCTCGCCGGCGAGCGCGTGACGATGGTCGTGCTGTTGTCGGGGCTCGGCCCGTCGCGCACCGAGACGCTGG
>JBGAOB010000392.1:0-3325 GCA_044222045.1 Candidatus Eiseniibacteriota bacterium | reverse complement strand
TCCGGGCGGCGTTCTACGCGCTCGCGCAGGCCGAGCCGGGCGGCTCGGTGTTCGCGCGCGCGCGCCGCATCGCCGGGCTCGCGCGCGGCGGTCCGCGCATCGCCGCCGAGCTGGTCGAGATCCGCTGCCGGCGCGGCGCCGAGATCGTCCTGCAGCTCGGGCTCGGGGCCGGCGCGGCCGACGCCGTGCGCGCGCTCGACGAGCACTGGGACGGCCGCGGGCACCCGCGGCGGCTGGCGGGCGACGAGATCCCGATCGTGGCCCGCATCCTGACGCTGGCCCAGACGCTCGAGGTGTTCGCGCTGCGGCTGGGGCCCGAGCAGGGCCTGCAGGTCGTGCGCGAGCGCGCCGGCAAGTGGTTCGACCCCCTCGTCGTGGCGGCGTGCGCCGGGCTCGAACACGACCTGGCGCAGTGGCGCACGCTCGAGACGCACGAGCTGCAGGCGCGCGTGGTCGAAGCCGAGCCGGGCGGCGCGGCGCTGCTCGCCGGCCCCACCGCGCTCGACCGCATCGCGCAGGTGTTCGCCGAGATCGTCGACGCCAAGAGCCCGTTCACGGGCGCGCACTCGCAGCGCATGACGCAGCTCGCCGTGAGCGTCGCGCACCAGCTGGGCTGGGACGAGGCGAGCATCGCCGAGGTGCGCCGTGCCGGCCTGCTGCACGACCTGGGCAAGCTGACCGTGCCCAACACCATCCTCGACAAGCCCTCGCCGCTCACCGCGTCCGAGTGGGAAGTGATGCGCATGCACGCGCTGTTCACCGAGCGCATCCTGGAGCACGTGCGCGGCTTCGAGTGGCTGGCGTTCGCGTCGGCCTCGCACCACGAGCGGCTCGACGGCAGCGGCTACTGCCGCGGCCTGCACGGCGAACAGGTGCCGCTGCTCGCGCGCGTGCTCGCGGTGGCCGACGTGTACGACGCGCTCAGCACGCGCCGCCCCTACCGTCCGGCGCTCGGGCCCGAGGAGGCGCTGGTGTTCATCGAGCGCGACCGCGGCGCCGGCCTGTGGCCGCCCGCGCTGGACGCGCTCACCGAAGCGCTGGGCGATTCGGCCGACGAAGCGGCGGCGTAGGCGCCGCTAGCGGACGAGCGCCAGCGCCAGCGCGTACGCGACGCCGGCCAGAAACAGCCACTGCGCGACCCCGACCAAGATCGGGCGCGAGCACGCGGCGCAGAGGTCGGAGAAGCGCGTCTGCAGCCCCACGCCCGCCATGCCCACGCACAGCAGCCACAGGTCGAAGCGGCGCACGGGCTCGACCACGTTCTTCGCGAGCAGGCCCGAGGAGTTGAGCGCCGCGAACGCCACGAACATGACCAGGAACCACGGCACGATCGAGACCTTCGCCTGACCCTCGCCGCCCGCGGCGCGGGCGCGCCACGCGAGCCAGAACACCACCGGCGCGAGCAGGCAGATGCGCACGAGCTTGACGACCGTCGCGACCTCGACCGCGCCCTTGCTGTAGCCCGCGCCCGCGGCCACGACCTGCGCCATCTCGTGCAGGCTCGCGCCGTCCCAGACCCCGTACAGGAAGTCGCTCATGCCGAGCGCGCGCCCGATCCACGGGTAGAGCACGATGCCGACCGTGCCGAGCAGCGTGATCACGCCCAGCGCGAGCGCGGAATCGCGCTTCTCGCTCTGCACCACGCTGTCGGCGGCGACCACCGCCGAGGCGCCGCAGATGGCGCCGCCCACGCCGAGCAGCAGGCCGAGCTTCTCGTTCACGCCGAGCCGCTTCGCCAGCCACCACGCGAACAGCAGCGCGCCGAACGTGGACACGACCACCACGGCGAGCGCCGGCCCGCCGATCGACAGGATCTCGCCGAGCGAGAGCCGGAACCCGAGCCCGGCCACCGCCCAGCGCAGCAGCGGGCGCTGCGCGACGCGGATGCCGGGCAGCGCCCACTGCGGCAGGCGCATGAACGAACCCCACGCCATGCCGAGCAGGATGACGAGCAGCAGCGGGCCCACGTGGAGCGTGTCGCGGAAGAACGGCGAGTCGCCGAGCATGAACGCCACGGTCGCGAGCAGCGCCGCGACGACCACTCCCGAGAACGCTTCGCGGACGCGGGCGATCACGCGGTGTAGGTGAGCTCGCGGTACTTGCGCAGCCAGCCGCCGTCCACGGGTTCGAAGACGTGGCAGTGGTCCAGCTCACCGCCGTACACGTGGATGGTCACCGCCGGCCGGTCGTCGGCGTTCTCGAGCACGTGGTACTCGAACGGCGGGATGAGCGCGCCGGCTTCGCCGACGCCCGCGTGGATGACCTTCTCCTGCCGGAACTGCACCAGGTCGCGCTCGGGGTCGCCGCCCATGGCGTTGTACGACGTCACGCGGATGCGGCCCTGGTACACGACCTCGACGCACCAGATGCCGGCGTGGTCGTGGAGCGGCGTGCCCTGGCCGGCGTTCCAGACCATGGCGATCACCGTGTAGCGGTTCTGCGGATCGCGGTGGAGCAGGCGGCGGGCGTAGCGCTCGGGGTGGGGTTCGAGGAAGCGCGCTTCCAGGAAGTGCGCGTCGGCGAGCAGCGTCTCTTCGAGCACCTTCTTCACGCCGCGACATCGGCCGGCGTCGTCGGGCGCCCCGGCGAGCACGCCGTCGATGCGACTGACGAGGTCGAGCACGCGCGGGTCCTGCGTCATGGTGGCCATGGGAACCTCCGCGGGGTGGAATGGACGCGCGGCAATGTAGCAGAGGGGCGCGCGGTGCGGACCGCGGAAAGTGCGCGGGCCTCAGCGGCTCGCGGCCCGCCGGCGGCGCGACTCGAGCACCGCCCGCAGCACGAGCGCGAGGTCGAACGCCGCGGCGACCGCCACCCCGGCCAGCCGGGCCGTCCGCGGCTCGAGGTGCAGGACCGCCTGCGCGGCCACCGCGACCGCGTACCCGAACGCGGCCACGGCGGGCTGCAGCAGCACGAAGCCCGCGACCAGGACGCGCCGGCGCACCGCGTCCGGCACGGCGGGCGCCGGCTCGCCGGGCGCCGTCACGGCAGGAAGTAGAACGCCAGGCCGAGCACCACGTAGACCGCCAGCAGCATCGCGCCCTCGAGCCAGTTGGACTCGCCGTCCGACGACACGAGATTGACGATGCCCGCCGCCGCGATCACGGCCAGCACCTCGAACGGGCTGAAGCGCAGGTCCATGGCGCCGTGCGGCATGAACCGCGAGGCGAACACCAGCACCGGCGCCACGAACAGCGCGATCTGGATGCTCGAGCCGATCGCGATGTTGAGCGCCAGGTACATCTTGTTCTTCATCGCCATCAGCACCGCGGTCGAGTGCCCGGCGGCGTTGCCGATCACCGCCACCACGATCACGCCGACGAAG
>JBGAOB010000022.1:13616-28513 GCA_044222045.1 Candidatus Eiseniibacteriota bacterium | reverse complement strand
GCGAGCGTGCCGAGGCGTTCGCACGCGTCGTCGAGGCCCGAGGCTTCCTCGGCCGGCTGCTGCAGCAGCGCCAGCATGTCGGGCCGCATCCGCACGGCGGCGTCCACCTGCGGGTCGGCGCCCGACTGGTAGGCGCCCACCGAGATCAGGTCCTCGTTCGCGCGGTACGCGGCCTCGAGCTTGAGGAACGCGTTCGCGTCGTCGAGGTGACGGCGCGTGATCACGTCGTCACGCACGCGGCTGACGCTGTCGAGCACGTCGATCGCCGGGAAGTGCTTCGCGCTCGCGAGCCGGCGCGTGAGCACGATGTGGCCGTCCAGGATCGAGCGCGCGGCGTCGGCCACCGGCTCGTTGAAGTCGTCGCCGTCCACGAGCACGGTGTACAGGCCGGTGATGCTGCCTTCGCGCGACGTGCCGGCACGTTCCAGCAGGCGCGGCAGGTTCGCGAACACCGACGGCGGGTAGCCCTTCGTGGTGGGCGGTTCGCCCACGGCCAGCCCCATCTCGCGCCACGCCATGGCGACGCGCGTGACGGAGTCCATCATCAACAGCACGTCGCGGCCCGTGTCGCGGAAGTACTCGGCGATCGCCGTGGCCACGAGCGCGCCGGTGGCGCGCACGACGGCCGACTGGTCGCTCGTGGCCACGATCACGACCGAGCGGCGCATGCCCTCGGGCCCGAGATCGCGCTCCATGAACTCGCGCACTTCGCGGCCACGCTCGCCGAGCAGAGCGATCACGTTGACGTCGGCGCTCGCGTGCTTCGCCATCATGCCCAGCAGCACGCTCTTGCCGACGCCGCTGCCCGCCATGATGCCCACGCGCTGGCCACGCCCCAGCGTGACCAGCCCGTCGATCGCGCGCACGCCGGTGGCGAACGGCTCGCGGATGCGCGGGCGCTCGAGCGGGTTCGGCGGCTCGGCGGTGAGCGGCATCGCGCGCGTGGGGCCCAGCGGCCCGCCGCCGTCGATCGGGCGCCCGAGCCCGTCGAGCACACGTCCGACCAGGCGTTCGCCCGCGGCCGCGTAGAAGCCGCGCCCCATCGGGATCACCGCGGCTCCCGGGTGCACGCCCTCCAGTTCGCCGAGCGGCATCAGCAGGATGCCGCGCTCGTGGAAGCCCACGACCTGCGCGAGCATGCCGGAGCGGTCGTCGGGCGCGATGCGGCACACCTCGCCCACGGCCACGGGCAGCGACGACACCTCGATGACCTGCCCGATCACGCGGATGACGCGGCCGCACACCGAGAACCGGGGCGACGTCTCGGCCAGCGCGAGCGCGCGATCGAGCCAGCGGACTTCGGTGGCGATCTCAGTCATGCTCGAGCCTCTCGTAGAGCTGGCGCAGCGCCACGTCCGTGCGCCCGTCGACGAGGCGCTGCGGGCTCTCGATCACGAAGCTGCCGCGTTCGAGCGTGGGATCGGGCACCCACTGCACCTCGAGCGTGCGGCCTTCCGGCAGCAGCGACGGCGTGGCCCCGCCGAACAGCGCGAGGTCGTCCGGGTGCAGGCGGATCTCCAGCGTGTTGTCGAGCGGCAGCAGGTCGACCGCGCGGCGCACGAGCGTGCCCACGAGTTCGGGCTCCACGGCCAGCTCGCGTTGCACGATGCCGCGCGCGATCGCCACCGCCAGCGCATGCAGGTTGCGCTCGCGATCGTGCCCGAAGTCGTGCGCGAGCGCCTCCAGCTGCATCGCCGCGGCTCCCAGCAACTCCACGGCGCGCGACACGCGCGACTCGGCCTGCTCGCGTTCGGCGAGCAGCTGCGCGTGCTCGGCGCGCAGGCGCGCGATGTCCTCCGGCTCGGGCTCCTCCGGCGGAGCCGAGGGGCGCGCGAGGTCCGGCAGCCACGACGGCCCGATGCGGCCCGCCGCGCGCGCGCCGAACGACAGCGGCTTCCAGGCGTCAGCCGATGATTTCATCGTTCGCCCCGCGGCCGCGGATCATGATCTCGCCGGCGTCGGCGAGTGCGCGCACCTGCTCGATGACGCGCGCGTGCGCGGACTCCACGTCCTTCACACGCACCGGCCCGAGCATCTCCACTTCCTCGTCCAGCGCCTGCGCGGCGCGCTCCGACATGTTCGAGCGGATGTGCTGCTTGAGTTCGTCGCTGGCGGCCTTCAGCGACAGCGCCAGTTCCTTGGTCTCCACCTCGCGCAGCAGCCGCTGGATGCCGCGGCCGTCGATCAGCAGCAGGTCCTCGAACACGAACATGAGCGCCTGGATCTGGTCGGCGATCTCGGCGCTGCGGCCGCGAATCGACTCGAGCAGTTCCTTCTCCAGCGCGCCGCCCGTCAGGTTCAGCAGCTTCGCCACCGGGCCGGGGCCGCCGGATGCGGTCATCTCCTCGGTGAGCCCGATGTCGGTCTTGCTCGACAGTCCGGACTCCACGAGCAGCAGCATGTCGGGCGAGATCTTCTCCATGCGTGCCACGCGGTAGAGCACCTCCGCGGCCACCTGTGGATCCATGGCCTCGACCACGGCCGAGGCCTGGCGGAGTTCGAGGTGCGCGAGGATCAGCGCCACGGTCTGCGGATGTTCGTTCCGCAGGATGCCCGCGAGCACTTCGGGCGCGGCCTTCTTCAGGCGCTTCAGTCCCGTGTCCACGAGCTGCTCCTGGATCTTCTCGAGCACGACCTTGGCCTTCTGCGGGCCGAGCGCCTGCTCGAGCAGTTGCTGCGCGTAGGCCACACCGCCCTGCGCCACCGACTCCACGGCGCGCGAGACCTGCTCGAACTCGCCGAGCACCTCGCCCACCGACGCCGCGTTGATGGTGGGCATCACGGCGATCTCGCGCGACAGCCGCTCGACCTCGTCGCTGGTGAGCTGCTTCAGGATGTTCGCGGCACGCTCGGTGCCGAGCGACAGGCAGAGCACGGCCGCCTTCTGGGCGCCCGAGAGCGTGACGCGCGGGGCCTGCATCAGCTCGCTCACGGCTTCTCCGCCAGCCACGCACGCACCACCTGTGCCGTGGTCTCCGGCCGGTGCTGCGACTCCTGGCGCAGCCGCTCCTTGAGCTTGAGCACGCGCGCTTCGTCGGGACTCGGCAGCGCGGAAACCTCGTCATCGGGCGCGCCCGCGCCCGCGGGCAAGACGCCGCCTCCCGCCGCGCCCGGCGCGCCCGCCGGGCCGCGACCGGACTTCGCCGGCTGCAGCGCGCGCACCATCTGCAGCGCCACCAGGATCAGCGCCACGATCGCGACGAGCCCCACCGCCGGGCGGCTGAACCGCTCCGCGGTGGCGACCACGTCGACCTTCGGCTTCGCGGCGGCCTGCGCCTGCTCCACGGCCACGGGCTCGAACGGCACGGCGAGCACCGACAGCCGGTCGCCGCGCGTGGAGTCGATGCCGACGGCGTTGCGCACCATGGCCTCCAGGTCGGCGAGCTGCCGCGTGCGCTCGGCGCGCAGCGCCTTCTCGTCCACGAGCACCGCCACGGTCATGCGCACCAGCCGGCCGGCGCTGTTCTGGCTGCGCTCCATGCGGCGCGAGTTCTGGTACTGGTTGCTGACCACGGTCTGCTGGCCGCCGCCCTCGGCGGTGCCCTCGCTGCGCTGCTCGGTCTGCAGCACCTGGCCGTCGGGATTGAACGTCTCCACGGTCTGGTCGACCTGGTCGAAGCTCATCTCGGCGGTGACCTGCGCGCGCACGCGGCCCAGCCCGACGACGGTGGCGACCATGTCCTCGATCTTGCCCACCGTGCGCTGCTCGATGCCGCGCTGCACTTCGAGCTGGCGACCGGTCAGGCCGCCGGCCGCGCCCGCGGACGCCGGCGCGGTGAGCACGCGGCCCGTGGCGTCCATGATCGCCACGTTGTCGGGCGACAGGCCCTCGACCGAGTTGCTGACGATGTACGCCATGCCCTGCACGCTCTCGGGACTCAGGCTGGCGCCGCCCTTGAGCGTGAGCACCACGCTCGCGCCCGCGGGCCGGTCGTTGCGGCGCACCGCGGTGGGCGCGGGCATCACCAGGTGCACCTCGGCGCGCTCGACGCCGGTGATCTGGCCGAGCGTGCGCGACAGCTCGCCTTCGAGCGCACGCTGGTACGTGACGCGCTGCGTGAAGTCCGTCATGCCCCACGACGGCTTGTCGAACAGCTCGAGTCCCGGCCGGCCGCTCGCGGGCAGGCCATCCTTGGCCAGCGCGACTCGTGCTCGCGCGACTTCGGCCACGGGCACCTGGACCTCGGTGCCACCCGCGGCGAGCCGGTACGGAACGTTGGTCTTGCCGAGCTGCTCCGCCATCTGACCCGATTCCTTCAGGTCGAGGTCGCGGTACAGCGTCACGTAGGTGGGCGTGGACGCCCAGCGCCCCACCGCGGCGAGCGCGGCGAGCACCACCACGAGCACGCCGATGAGCAGGAATCGGCGGTTCCCGCTCATGCGCGTGAAGGTCGAAGCATCGATGGACGGCAGCGTGGTCTCGGCCATGGTCGGTGGGCTACTGCATGTTCATCACGGTGCGATACGCCTCGGTGAGCTTGTTGCGGATCTCGACGAGCAGCTCGAGCGAGATCGATGCTTCCTCGCTGGCCGCCATCACCTGGTGCAACTCCACGGGTTCGCCGCGCAGGTAGGCGGCGATCATGTCCTTCGCGTCGTCCTGCAGGCCCGACGTGTCGTTGATGGCGCGCTTGAACAGGTCGCCGAACGACGGTCCGCCGGCGGGCGGTTCGGCGGCGGCGCCGGGCAACTCGGGCCGCTCGAACGGGCCGACGAGCGGACCGCTGAGACGAACGGGGCTGGTCACGAGGTCAGCCCCTCACGTCCAGGCGCTGGCCGCGCGGCGCGGCCGCCTGCGCAGCCGAACCCTGCGGACGGCCGTACGTGAGCGGGCCCAGCTGCGCCTGCTGCTGGAACCAGTCGCGCTCCTCGGCCGTGAGCACGTCCCACAGCGCGCCCTCGCGCGCGTCGGACGGCTTCGCGGGCGCGTTCGCCTTCGCGGGAGCGGCCACGCCGCCGGAGACGGCGGCCGCGGGCCGCGCGGGGGCGACCGGTTCGGGCCGCACCGGCAGGTGCGGGATGGAGCCGTTGACGTTCATGCGATCCCCCTCAGATCTCCAGCGCGCGCTTGAGCATGCCCTTGGCGGCCTGGAACACGCTGACGTTCGCCTCGTGCAGACGCCGCGCGATCATCAGATCCACGAGCTCGGTGTTGCTGTCGACGTTCGGGTACTCCACGAAGCCGTCGGCGTTCGCGTCCGGGTGCCCGGGGTCGTACTCCATGCGACCGGGCCGCGTGTCCTTCACCACCTGCACGCCGCCCGGCCCGGCCACGGCCACCTCGCGCTGGTACGCGCCGCCCTCGGGCGTGCGCGTGGTTTCGGCGTTCGCGAGGTTCTGCGAGATCACCTCGAGGAACTTCTGCTGCACCGACATGGCGTCGGCGCTGATGCCGAGCGGCCGCATGAGCTGCCGCACGGGCCGCGGCCACTGCGCGAAGATGCGGAGCGGCTCAGCCACGTTCCTTCATCGCCGCGCGCAGCCGCGCGTACGCCCCCTGCAGGAGCTTGGCGTCGGCCTCGTAGCGGATCTGCGTGTCCGCGAGCGAAGCCATGTCGCGCTCGAGATCGGCCTCCGACAGCTTCTGCTTCGACTGCTGCGCCTGCAGCGCCGAAGCGAAGTCGGTGTTCGAGCTGGAAGCGACGGCGCCCGCGACGCGATCCGCGATGGTGCGGTGCGTGGCGGACGTCTCCTCGAGCCCGCCGCGCAGCATGGTCGTGAGCGTGGACGGACCGAACAATGCCTTGAGCATGCTTCTCCCCCCTCCGGAAGCGTGTCGAGGTCAGCGCAGAGCAACGGCCGTACCGCGATGCGCCGTGCGGGCCGGCGTCGTGCGGCGGGCCTGCACAACTGCCGGCACGGAGGGGATTTCGCGGGCGGCGGCGTGTGCGTGCGACGCGGGCGTGCGGCGTGGCGCCCGCGCGCGGTCCGGCAAGAAGTGCCGAGCCCGCGACGCGCCTTGCCGGCGGCGCGACGGAGCGCGTGACGCGGGTGGCCGGGGCCGACTCGGGCGATGCGCTCGGGCACGCGGCGCGCTCGCGTGATGTCGAACGCGTTCGAGCGCCGCGAGTTTGCGACGACTTGTATTGACGCGTGCTCGGCGTGAAGACGCACGCGGTCCGGGACGCGCTCCGCCGCGTTGCGCGTCCGTGCACTGCGTGCGCGTGCACGGCGCGAAGCGCGTGCGGCGCGATTTCGCGTGAGTGGGCGCGCGATCACGCGTGTGCGGCCGCGCACGGCGGTCCAAAACACGCGTGATACAAAGCACATGGTCCCCGCGACCACCGCCCCCGCTGCGGAGTCGCAGATGTCTCGCAAGTACTCCTTCAGATCGCTCCGGTCGCACGAGCTGCTCGCCCGCCTCGACGAGAGGCTCGCCCACGATCGCTCGACCACCGCCGAGCTGGTCGCACTGCTCGGTGAAATCGAAGGCCGCCGGCTCCACCGACCGGCCGGCTACGCTTCGATGTTCCTGTACTGCGTCGGCAAGCACGGCATGTCGGAGGACGTGGCCTGCCATCGGCTGCGCACCGCCCGCGCGGCGAAGCGCTTCCCGGCGATCCTGGACATGCTCGAGGACGGCCGGCTGCACGTGAGTGGCGTGAGCCTGCTCGCGAAGTTCCTCACTCCCGAAAACGCGGCCGAGCTGCTTGCGGCGGCGGCGCATGGCTCGCGGCGGCAGATTGAGGCGTTGCTCGCCGCGCGCTTCCCGCGGGCCGACGTGGCCACGGTGCTGGTGCCGGTGGTCGCTCAGCGAGCCGGATCGGCGAGTGCAGTTCTGGACACCGCCCACAGCACCCCCGTTGCGGCACAACGACTTGAGTGCCCTCTACCCGCACCGGTGCGAGTAAGTCCCTTCGAGTCGGCGAATCCAGCCGATCTGATGGGGCCACTTTCGGACCGCGCTCGCGTCGCCCCGCTCGCGCCCGAGCGCTTCGCGCTGCAGGTGACGCTCGACCAAGAGACGCACGACCTGCTGCGCTACGCGCAGTCGCTGCTCGGCCCGGACGTCGCGCCGGGTGACGTCGCGGAGGTGCTCAAGCGCGCGCTGGCCGCTTACACCGAGAAGCTGGAGCGCCAGAAGCTGGGCGCGGGTACGCGCGCTTCGCGTGGCTCCGACGATCCGCGCTACGTCCCGGTGGCCGTGCGCCGCGAGGTGTGGGAGCGCGACGGCGGGCAGTGCGTGTTCACGAGCGCCCATGGTCATCGCTGCGAGGCCCGCGACGGGTTGCACTTCGATCACGTGCATCCCGTCGGCAAGGGCGGCGACGGATCGAGCGCCGCGAACGTGCGGCTGCTGTGCGCCACCCACAATCGCCTCGAGGCCGATCGCGCGTTCGGCGAGGGCTTCATGCAGGCGAAGGTCGAAGCGGCGCGGGCGCGCAGATGCGGCGCCGCAGCGGCCGTACCCGAAGCTACCTGCAGCAGCGAAGACCCGATTGCCACCGCTGCCCGCGACGCCCGCGCTCGGGGCCGCTCGCCAGCTGACGTACTGAAATCGCACGCCGCTGCCACAACGGCCAGAGTACGCCTTGACGCGCGCCTCGCGGCGCCCGTCGAAGTCCGATCGAAGTCCAGCGCGGTCCCTGTGCGCAGTCTCAGCCCGGCGATCGTGGGGCGTCGACAACTATCTCTCGAGAGCCGGAAGTCTCCGGTGCAGGCGCGGGACGAGACGCGGACACCTTCATGACGGGTCGCCGTGTACCACACCGCCCTGTCGAGACCCGGAGCCGCGTCCGACCCACCCAAGGGGACTCAGTAGGTGACGTCGTAGAACACGTACCAATTGCCTTCGATCGGCCGGTACGCCACGAACGAGTGCGGCTCGGACGGTCTGTAGCGATCCGTGTCTTCGACGATGAGCTTCGGACGCTCGGCCATCCAGGCGAAGCCTTTCGCGGAGCCGGAAATGGCCAGGCCACGAGCGGAGCGAATGAACGCCACGTACGCCTTCTCGTCGTATCCCTCGAGCCCCGCCTCCAGATGCAATCGACGGCACCGCCTTCGGACCTCGCGGAGCTGGCTCTCGTCCGGGCGTACGCCCGGCGGCAGCGAGTCGCCCGAGAAGAAGTTCGCCGGTCGGGTGAAGTCCGGTGCGATCCGACCGAGCCGACGATCGGCGCGGTACATCGCCAGAAGCTCCTCGTACTCACGGCGATGGTTGCGGAACTCCCTCAGCATCGCGGCGTCGGTGGGGTGGTCCCACGCGGCTCGCGACAACATGGCCATGCTCGACAAACCCATCACGGCAGTCAGCACGAACGCGAGACCGACAGTCCACGAGCGCCGGAGCCTTGCCTCGATTAGTCCCCCGACGATCGCGTGGATTCCGGCAACACCCCAGGCCCCAACGAGCAACAGGCTCCATGGCCACATACCCAGACACAGAAACATCACCAGGACCGGATCCTGTGCAGCAGTGACAAGACCGATCCCCAGGCACACTGCGAGCACGATGGTGTGGCGGATCAGCGCGGATCCGGGACGGAGCATGCGGATGTTGTCGGCCGGCCGCGCGAAGCGCCTGAGCTTCCAGTCGTCGTGCCTTGCGCTGCGAGGCGGTCACGTGGCTGGCCGCTACCCTCAGTTCGTCAGCGCGCCCTCCGGCACGTCGCCTTCCCGCACATCGCCACTCGCGCTCGCATGCGGCCCGTTCAGCTTGTTCCTCAGCGTGCGCACGCTGATCCCGAGCAGCTCGGCCGCCTTCTCGCGGTGCCCGCTCGTGGCGGCCAGCGCGCGCTCGATCGCGTCCTGCTCCAGTTCGCGCAGGTCGAATGGCAGTCGTGCGGGCGAAGCCGGTGCGGATGCCGCGATCGCCGGCGGCGCGGCCGCGGGCATCGCCGGGGCTGGCGTCGCCGATCCCGCGCGTCGCTCGGGCACGAGCGCGAACGCCTCCGGGCCCAGCGCGCCGCCGCGGCCCAGGATCACGGCGCGCTCCACCACGTTCGCCAGCTCGCGCACGTTGCCCGGCCAGCCGTACGCCATCAGGTGTTCGAGCGCGGCCGGCGTCACCACGGGCGGCTTGATGCCGAGCTGGTTCGCGTGGAACTCCACGTAGTGCCGCACTAGCCGCGGCACGTCGTCGAGTCGGTCGCGCAGCGGCGGCGTGTGCACGGGCACCACGGCGAGTCGATAGTAGAGATCGCGCCGGAAACGCCCGGCCTCGACCTCGGCCAGCAGGTCGCGGTTCGTGGTCGCCACGATGCGCACGTCCACGGGCACGGGCTGGCTGCCGCCCACGCGCTCGATCTCCTGCTCCTGGATCGCGCGCAGCAGCTTGGCCTGCAGCTCCAGCCGCATCTCGGAGATCTCGTCCAGCAGCAGCGTGCCCAGGTGCGCGCGTTCGAACGCGCCCTGCTGGCGGCTGCTCGCGCCGGTGAACGCGCCGCGCTCGTGGCCGAACAACGCGCTCTCGACCAGCCCTTCGGGCAGCGCGGCGCAGTTCACGGTGACGAACGGCTGCGCGCGACGCGGGCTGCGCTCGTGGATCGCGCGCGCGAACAGCTCCTTGCCGGTGCCCGACTCGCCTTCCAGCAGCACGGTGGCGCGCGTGGGCGCCACCGCGTCGAGCGTGTCCATCACGGCGCGCAGCGCGCGCGACTCGCCCACGATCGTCCGCGCGCCGCGCAGCGTGGTGATCTCGCGCCGGTACTGCTCGTTCTCGCGCTTGAGGCGCGACACCTCGATGGCGTTGCTCACGGCCAGCCGCAGCGCTTCCTGGCGCAGCGGCTTGCTCAGGTAGTCCACGGCGCCGTGGCGCACGGACAGCACGGCGTGCTCGATGCTGGCGTAGCCCGTCATGATGATCACGGGCACGTCGGATCCCTGCTGGCGCAGCAGTTCGAGCAGGTCGAGGCCGGTGGCCTGCGGCATCCGGAAGTCGGAGATGATGAGGTCGAACGACTGGCGGCGCACCGCCTGGAGCGCTTCGTCGACGCTGGCGACGAGGACCGGCTGGTGACCGAGCTGCTTCAGATGATGCTCGAGCACCACACCCACGGACGGTTCGTCGTCGATGCACAGAATGTTCGGCATGCGCTCCCCCCGCGCGGCCCGGACCCGAGGGTCCACACCGCGACGCGCGCCCCCGGAGCTCGCGCCCGGGTCGTCGTGCCGACGCCGCCACGGGCCCACACGGGCCTTCAGCGAGCGCACGGCGCTCCCGATACTGTTCGACACACCGCAAGGAGGGGGAATGCGGATCACGAACCAGACGTTGATGGGACAGCTCCGAAGCGGCCTGCGTGGCCGTCTCGAATCGCTCGCCCGCGCTCAGCAGACCGCCGTCACCGGCCGCCGGCTTCGCACCGTTTCCGACGACCCGCTCGATGCGTCCCTCGTGATGCGCCTGGATGCCCAGGTGAGGGACTTCGACCAGTACCGCCGCAACGGCTCGTTCGCGACGACGCGGTTATCGGCCGAAGACGCCGCGTTCTCCAGCGTTCGTGACGTGCTGCACCAGGCGCGCCAGCTGGCGGCCAGCGTGCAGACGGACAACCTGGGGTCCGACGAGCGTCAGACCGTGCTGTCGGCCGTGCAGCAGCTGCGTTCCCAGCTGCTTTCGCTGGGGAACACGAAGGTCGGCAACGAGTACCTGTTCGCGGGGACGAACGGCGACGTGCCGGCGTTCGCGGCGAACGGCGCCTACCAGGGCTCGGGCAACGTGCGGCAGGTGGAGCTGAACTCGGGCGTGTTCGTGCCGCTGGGGCATGCGGGCGACCCGGTGATCGGCGACGCGCTGCGCGCGGTGGACGACCTGATCGGACAGCTGCAGACGGGCACGCAGGCGCAGGTGCAGGCGACACTGGCCACGCTCGACGACGCGTCGACCGGCGTGCTCACGGCGCAGGCGCAGACCGGCGTGTGGCTGAAGGACGCGAAGGACGTCGGCGTACAGCTGGCGCAGCAGGGCGCCGCGCTGCTCGACCGTCGCGACGCGATCCGCGACGCCGATCCGACGGCGGCGGTGCTCGCCGTGCAGGCGGAACAGACGGCGCTCGAGCGCGCGTATGCGGTGGTCGGGCGTGTGCTGCAGGCGAGCCTGACGAACTATCTGAAGTGACGTCCGCCATTTGCGCGCCCCCGCGACCCCGCGTCGCGGGGGCGCTCGGCTTTCCCCCGCGGGTGGCGTCGCGGGGCGCTTCACCCATCGCCCGGGCGCGTGCGTGGCGGCCCTCAAGTTCTCCACACGGCCACCGAGGCTTTTCCCCGTCGGCAATCCGCCGCACCCACGGCAGAAGCCGGGGAACAGAACTCCGAGACCCTCGAAAGGGGTAGAACGCAACATGGCGATGAACGACATCACCCTCGCGGGCGGCATGCGCACCAACCTGATCCAGCTGCAGTTGGTGTCCTCCCTGCAGAGCCGCACCACCCAGCGTCTGTCGACCGGCAAGCGCGTGAACAGCGCCGTCGACGATCCGGCCGCCTACTTCGCCGCCCAGAACCACACGAACCGCGCGAACGACCTCACCGCCCGCAAGGACACCATGGGTGAGGCCGTGCAGACGGTGAAGGCCGCTCTGCAGGGCATCGACGGCGTCACGAAGCTGATCGAGCAGATGAAGGGCCTCACGGCCTCGGCTCGCAGCGCCTCGACCGCGGATCGCGCCACGCTCGCCGGCCAGTTCGACGCGCTCCGCACCCAGGTCGACCAGCTGTCCGGCGACTCGGGCTACAAGGGCACGAACTTCCTGGACGCGGACAACCTGACGGTGGACTTCAACGAGGACGCTTCGTCCACGCTGACGATCTCCGGCTTCGACGCGACCGTGGCGGGCGACCTCGCCATCGACGCCGCTGCCGGCAGCTGGGCGTCGGACGCGAACATCGACGCGGCCGTCACCGACCTCGACGCCGCGCTGACCGAGCTGCGTTCGCAGGCGAAGACGCTGTCGTCGAACCTGTCGGTGGTGACCACGCGCCAGGACTTCACGACCAAGATGATCAACACGCTCACCGAGGGCGCGGACCAGCTCACCGCCGCGGACCTCAACGAGGAAGGCGCCAACATGCTCGCGCTGCAGACGCGCCAGCAGCTCGGCATCCAGGCCCTCAGCCTCGCGTCGCAGGCCCAGCAGTCGATCCTGCGGCTGTTCTAACCGGCGCCGGCCGGCCGCGCGGGGCCGCGTGAAGCGGCCCGCCCGGCGGCCGACCGGACGTTCCAGTAGCGGATCGGCGGCGCACCGGGACCGAAAGCCTCGGTCGCGCCGCTTCTCCTTCCGGCCGCACGGCCGGTGGGAGTCCGCGCGGACACGGGAGACAGAAGCCTCTCATGGCGCTCCGCCTGACGCTGAAGCCCCACGAACGCGTGATCGTCGGCAGCGCGGTGCTGCAGAACGGTCGTCAACGCACCGAGCTGTTCGTGGAGAACCACGTGCCCGTGCTCCGGGGCCAGGACATCCTCAGTCCCGCCGCCGTGAAGACGCCGTGCGAGCGCGTGGTGCTGGCGCTTCAGCTGATGTACGTGGACCCACCGCACCGGGACGTGCACCGCGAGTCGTTCGATGCGCTCGCGTCGGACCTGCTCGCCGCGGCTCCCAGCAGCCGCTCGCTGCTCGAACCCATCGAGGCACTCGTCGCTCGCGGCGAGTTCTACCAGGCCATCAAGCATGCCCGGGCGCTGCTCGCCTGGGAACGGGGAGTGCTCCCGGATGTTCCGTAACCCTCGGCACGCCTACGAGAGCGGGGCTCGCTCCGCCACGAACAACCGTGAACTCGAGTCCGCCGCGCTGTTCAAGGCCGCGCGACTGCTCGAGGAGGTCCGGCAGAACTGGCCGGCCGACGAGCGGCTGCAGGAGGCGCTTCAGTTCAATCGCCGCCTGTGGACGTTCTTCCAGGGCGAACTCTCCGCGCCCGAGCACCCGCTGCCGCGCGCGCTGCGCGTGGACCTGCTGCGCCTGTCCAGCTTCGTGGACCGCCGGATGATCGAAGTGGTCGCCAGCCCGAGTCCCGACAAGCTGGTGGCGCTGATCGAGATCAACCGGCACATCGCGTCGGGACTCGCCCAGCGCCAGGCGGGGCAGGCCGTCGCCTGAAACCCCGGCGGAATCGACTCCCCGCCCCTTCAGCTTCTCCGGTGACCGTCCGATACCGGGGAACGTGAGTCTCACGGCACCGCGCCCGCCCCGACCGGGGCACCCCGCCGCCCGCCGCCCGAGGCTCGAACACGAGGGGAATCATGAAAGTTCAGCCGAACCCATCCGGCCAGACTCCGCGCCCGGGCGTCAACCGCACCGACCGCGCGCCCGGCCGGACGCCCGACCGCTCCTCGCCTCCCGCCCCCGGCCTGTCGTTCGAGAGCCCGGCACGGGACAACGCCGAAGTTTCGAGCGAGGCTCGCGAGCTGCAGCGCCAGGCCGCGAGTGGCGCCCCGGAAGCGACGATCGAGCCCGCCCGCATGCGCCAGGTGCTCAGCCGCATGGCGAGCGGCTGGTACGACACGCCCGAAGTGCGCAACGAGGTGGTGGACAAGCTCCGCAAGGAACTGTGACGAGCGGACCGGCACGGCCGGAACGCCTGAACCGCGGCGAGGGACAGCGATGAAGTTCCTGGTGGTGGACGACTCGGCGGTCACGCGCCGCATCATCGTCAATGCGCTCTCACGGCTGGGTCACCACGACATCGTCGAGGCCGCGGACGGCCAGTCCGCCCTCGCGAAGTGCGACGAGACCATCGAGGTCATCATCACGGACTGGAACCTCCCCGGCATGTCCGGCGTGGAGATGGTCCGCACGCTGCGCGCCAACCCGGCCATGGCACAGTTGCCGGTGCTCCTGGTGACCGCGCGCAACGTGAAGCAGGACGTGGTGGAGGCCGCGCAGGCGGGCGTCAACGCCTACATCGTGAAGCCCTTCACGCTGGAGGTGTTCGAGCACAAGCTGAACGAGGTGCTCGCACCGCCGCAGAAGGCCACCGGCACCGACGACTGACCGGCCGCCCCCCGGCGCCGCACCCGACACCGCGCCCACCGGCGCGGTGTTTCGTTTCGCGGGGGTCACCCCGCCGCGTCACGCCGCTGACAAGTCCTCCGATCCCCCGTCCACGATCGCCCGACGGTCTGGTAGCTTGCCGCCCTCGCGCGACCCCCACTCGCGCTCCACGGCAAACCCACGGAGGAGCTCCCCATGACTGTCCGCAAGATCGCGCTGGCCGCGACGGCCGCGCTCGCACTCGCGACCACGGCCCTCGCCCAGGCGCCCCCGACGCTGCAGCTGCCGCGCACCAGCCAGAAGTCCGTCGTCACGCAGACGATCGGCACCACCGAGATGTCCGTGACCTACCACCGCCCCGGCGTGAAGGGCCGCGCGGTCTGGGGCGCGCTGGTGCCCTGGAACGAGCCCTGGCGCACGGGCGCGAACGAGGCCACGCGGTTCGTGACGAGCACCGACGTCACCGTGGAGGGCCAGCCGCTGCCGGCGGGCTCGTACGCGGTCGTGACCATCCCGACGCCGGACCGCTGGACGGTGATCTTCAGCAAGCAGACCGACATGTGGGGCGCGTTCGGCTACAAGCCCGAGGACGACCAGCTCCGCGTGCAGGTGACGCCGCAACCGGCCGAGCACCAGGAGTGGATGTCCTTCACGTTCGACGAAGCGGCGCCGTCGTCCACCACGCTGTCGCTTCGCTGGGAGAAGGTGCGCGTGCCGGTGAAGATCGAGGTCGACGTGAACGGCCGCGTGATGGCCGACGCGCGCGCCGCCATCGCCGCCGCGAAGCCCGACGACTGGCGCACGCCGTACCGCGCCGCGAACTGGGCGAACGACGCCGGCGTGTCGCCCGAGGAGGCCTCGCAGTGGGCGGCGAACGCGCTCAAGGCGAAGGAGAACTTCCAGACCCTGTCCCTGGTGGCGCGTCTCACGGCGAAGGCCGGCGACACGAAGACGGCCATCGCGCAG
>JBGAOB010000022.1:0-13567 GCA_044222045.1 Candidatus Eiseniibacteriota bacterium | reverse complement strand
ACGCCGAGATGGTGGCCGGGCAGGAGAAGTTGCTCGGCGAGTGGACGGCCGCCGCGATGCCGGTGAAGGGCAAGAAGAAGAAGTGACGCGCGAAGCATCGAGAGGGCGCGGGGCTTCGGCTCCGCGCCCTCACGCGTTCGCGGGCCGACGGCCTCCGGGCAGCACGAACGACAACGTCACGGCCAGCACGAGCGTGGCGACCGCGCCGATCGGGTTGTACCAGAGGAACGCGATCTTCGAGAACTTGAACAGCGCCAGCAGCAGCAGCTCGGCCACGATCGCCGCCACGAACACGGGCGTGCCGGTGACGCGCTTCGCGAGGAACGCGGTCAGGAACAGCCCCAGCAGCACGCCGTAGAACAGCGAGCCGAGGATGTTCACGGCCTCGATCAGCGTGCCGAGCCGGCTCGCGTACTCGGCGAACAGCACCGCGAACACGGTCCAGAACACCGTCGCGCCGCGCGACCACGCCACCAGCGCGCGCTCGCCGGTGGGCGCGCCCGGCACGCGGCGCACCACGTCCACCACGGTCGTGGACGCCAGTGCGTTCAACTCGGCGGAGCTGGAGTTCATCGACGCGGCGAACACCGCCGCGAGCACCAGCCCCACGAGCCCGATCGGCAGGTGCGCGAGCACGAACGACAGGAACACGTAGTTCGTGTCGTTCGCGTCGGCGCCGGGCGCGCTGCGCCGGATGACGTCGAGCACGGCCGCGCGCCGGGCCTGCGTGCGCTCGGCGGCATCGCGCAGCGCGCGGTCGGCCTGTTCCTCGGCCGCGGCGTCGCCACTGTGGCGTACGGCCAGCCACGTGGCGGTGGCGTTCGCCTGGTCGCGCTGCGCGAGCGCGAAGTGGTACTCGGCGAAGTTCCACGCCTCGGCGTGCGCGCCGGTCCTCGCTTTCGCCACGAGCGCCGGGTTGAAGAACGCCGGCTGCGGGGTGAACTGGTAGAACACGAACACGAGCACGCCGAGCATCAGGATGAAGAACTGCATGGGCAGCTTGAACACGCCGTTGAACAGCAGGCCCAGGCGGCTCTCGGCGACCGACGCGCCACCCAGGTAGCGGCCGACCTGCGACTGGTCGGTGCCGAAGTACGCCAGCTGCAGGAAGAAGCCGCCGATCAGCCCGGACCACAGGTTGTAGCGGCTGTCGGGATCGAACTCCAGGTCGAGCGCGTTCATGCGGCCCATGTGGCCGGCCAGCGCCAGCGCGTCCACGGCCGACGTGCCGCCGGGCAGCGCGCGCAGCACCACGACGAACGCCACGATCATGGTGGCGATGATGATGGTGAACTGCAGCGCCTGCGTGTGGCTCACCGCGCGTGCGCCGCCGAGCGTGATCGACAGCACCACGAGTCCGCCGAGCAGCGCGCACACGAGCGACAGGTTCCAGCCCAGCAGCACCGACAGGATCAGTGCCGGCGCGTACAGCGTGAGCCCGGCGGCGAGCCCGCGCTGCAGCAGGAACAGCGCCGCCGCGAGTGAGCGCGTCTTGCCGTCGAAGCGGCGCTCCAGGTACTCGTACGCGGTGTACACGCGCCAGCGCTGGAACACCGGGATGAACGCGATGCACAGCACCACCATCGCGAGCGGCAGGCCGAGGTAGAACTGCACGAACGACAGGCCCGCCGCGAACCCCTGCCCCGGCCCGGCGAGGAACGTGATCGCGCTGGCCTGCGTGGCCATCACCGACAGCGCCACCATCGGCCAGGGCAGGGATCGCCCGGACGTCACGAAGCCGTCCATGTCGCGCGTGCCGCGGCTGCGCCACACGCCGTACAGCACGAACGCCGCGAGCGTGGCGACGAGCACACCCCAGTCGAGCGGGCTCACGACCAGCGTTCCGTGAGCCAGCGCAGGAACACGATGATCGCGGCGAGCAACCCGATCACGCACGCGTACAACGCCGCCCAGCTCCCGAGCAGCGGGGGCCGCTCGCCGGAACCGGCGTCGGGCGCGGAGGGACGCGTCACGGCCGTGCGCTCACCAGGTTCGCGAACAACCGGTACGCGCCCGGGACGCCTGCCGGCAGCTGGCGGAACATCGCGTACGCGCAGTAGACGAACGTGCCGCGGCCGTGGCGGGCCACCAGCAGGCCCCCGTCCCGCGCCGGCTCGCCGGGGTCGTGCGACGACAGCAGCGGCTCGTAGCGCGGGTCGAACGGGTTCGCGAAGTAGAGCCCGCGCTCCTGCACCCAGCCCTCGAAATCGGCGGCGCCGATCCTGTTCGGCGCCGCGAGCAGCGGGCTCGCCGCGCGCGGAAACGCGATCTCCGCCTCCTCCACCGTGACCCGGTCGCGCGAGATCTTGAACGGGAACGGTCCCAGGTCGGGCAACGCCGCGTCGGCCGTGTTGTACTGCACCACGAGCGTCCCGCCGGCGCTCACCCATTCGAGCAGTCGCGGCTGCAGCGTGCGCAGGCGCGGCCGCGTGTTGTAAGCGCGCACGCCCGTGACGATGGCCGCGTACTTCGAGAGGTCGCCGCTCTCCACGTCGTCGTCGGAGAGCAGCGTCACCGCGAACCCCATCTGCTGGAGGGCGGCCGGCACCGGGTCGCCCGAGCCCATCACGTAGCCGATCGCCCCGGGCGCGTGGCGGATGTCGGCGCGCACGAGCCGCGCCTCCGCCGGCGGATAGAGTGCCTGCTGCGGGATGTGCGTGTAGTCGATGCGCTGAAGGCCGTGCGACCACGCCCGCCCGTCCACCGTGATCTCCGCGCGCAGCGACGCCGCGGCCGGAGCGTCACCGGGCGTCACCACGAACGTCACGCGGCGCTCGTCGGCCTTGCGCGCCAGCGCCACGGCGGCGGTCGCCGGCTCGCACGCCCAGCCCGACGGCAGCGCCAGCCGCAGCGCCCCCGACACGCTGTCGCGCTGCGCCTGCACGGTGACGTTCACGCGCTTCGGCGCGCGATCGGCGAACACGTACACGCCCTCGTCCAACCGCAGCGTGGCGGGCGGCGCCACTTCGAGCGCGCGCCACCGTTCGCCCTGCACCGGGTCCGTCCATCGGTACGACACGGGCAGCGTCCAATCGAGCGTGCGCCCCGCCACCTTCAGCGTGAACGTGGCGCTCACGGCCGGCGCGTTCTCGGGGTCGCCGATGCGCGCGGGGTCCGCGACGCGGAACAGCGCCCGCCCGGGCGGCAGCCGCAACCACCACGGCTGGGACAGCTCGGCACCCGCGAGCGAGGCCACGAGCGTGTCGGCCGCCGAGCGGTTGTACGGCAGCGGCCGCGGTCGCGAGACCTCGGCGCCGCTCGACAGCCGCGTGCGCACCAGTTCCACGGCCACGTTCGAACGCTGCAGCGCGAGCGCCGACACGCGCACACGGCCGCCGGGCGTGGTGGACGGCTCCAGGGCCACGGCTTCCATCCACAACCCGAGCGCGGAGCGGATCGCCTCCAGCAGCTCCGCGCGCTTGACCTCGAGCAGCGGCCGCAGCGGCTCGTCGTTCGCCCGCGCGCGGGCGAGCACCGGTTCGAGCGCGTCGAGCGCCTGGAACAGCGCGGGCACGGCGCCCTCCGGGTGGTGCGGGTCCAGCTCGCGCTCGGCGCGCGCGAGCGGAGCCACGACCGCGGCCCCGCCCGGAACACGGCTCCACGACAGATCGACGCCCTCGAGCGGGTCCTTCGTCATGGGCGAGCCCAGCCGCGGCGCGAACCAGTTCAGGATCGAGCCCCGGCGCTCGGCGGAGCCGAAGCCCTGGCTCTTGTGGTTCGAGCGGCTCACGGCGGCGATCTCGGTGTAGGCGCGCCCGAGCAGCGCGTTGTACGCGCCGAGATCCGCGGACACCCAGGCGGAGTCCGTGCCCCGGCCGTCCGGCGTCCACGCGTTCCACACCAGCCGCTTCGCCGCCCACGGCTTCGCGCCGCGCGCGATCTGCTCGGGAAACCGCTTCGGGTCCGCGGCCGCCGTGAACGCCTCCTCCGCCAGGATCGCCGACGCCGTGTGGTGGCCGTGCCCGCCGGTGCCGTCCGTGGGAAAGCGCGTCACGATCACGTCGGGCCGGAACCGGCGGATGACCCACACCACGTCCGACAGCACCGAGTCGCGGCCCCACATCGCGAACGTCTCGTCGGGGTTCTTCGAGAAGCCGAAGTCCACCGCGCGGGTGAAGAACTGCTCCGCGCCGTCCACCCGCCGCGCCGCGAGAAGCTCCTGCGTGCGGATCACGCCCAGCGCCGGCCCGAACTCGTCGCCGATCAGGTTCTGCCCGCCGTCGCCGCGGGTGAGCGAGAGGTAGCCCGTGCGCACCTTCTTCTCGCGCGCGAGCCAGGCGAGCATCGCCGTGTTCTCGTCGTCGGGATGCGCCGCCACGTACAGGACGCTGCCCACCACCTGCAGCTTCTGGAGCGCCACCTCCAGTTCGCCGGGGGGCATCGGGTCGCGCGGGCGGGGATCGGCCCCGGCGGACGGGGCCAGGGCCGGCAGGAGCCCGAGGACCGTCAGCCAGACGGCCGGACGCAGGATGCTGCGGAACGGAACGGCGCTCGGAATCGACGGCATGGAGGGGGTCTCCGGAGGCGTGCGGAAGCCCCGGGGCGGGGCCGGGGCGGGTTCGGGCGCGGCACGCTAGCACGCGCCCGGACGGCCCGGAACGATCCCCCGACGGACGCGGCCGGTGGCCCGACCGGGGCCGGCAGCTCCGAAAGGGCGTCTTGGCTCAAGTCGGGCGGCCTGCACGGCCGATAAACGACGGGAACCGTAGACCCGACCGGACCCGCGGAAGGGACAGGGTCGTCCCGCGTGGCCCGTCATGGAGGAGAACGCGCATGACCGAAGCTCAGGTGCTCAAACTTCGCTTGTCACTGATGGGCCGACCGGTGCGGTCGTACACGTTCGACAAGCCCGTCATCTCGGTGGGACGCGATCCAAGCTCGGACATCTACGTGGACAACCCGGGCGTGTCGCGCGACCACTTCCGCTTCGAGGTCACGCCCGACGGCGTGTACCAGGTGGTGGATCTCGGCAGCGCGAACGGCACGTTCGTGAACGAGCAGATGATCAACACCTGCGCCGTCCGCAACAACGACGTGATCCGTTTCGGCAAGTACACGCTGTGGGTGGGCTACGAGAAGGACCGCCGCACGCCCGAGGGCGCCGACCGTCCGCAGAGCCCGACCGCCGAACGCGCCACGATGGTGCTGACGCGCAACGAGCTGGACCACCTGATCGAGGTCCAGAAGGACCGCGAGGTGGATCCGCCGTCGCCCCCGTCGGTGGTGATGGCGATGCCGACGATGAACTCGGCCGCGGCCGCACCGCGCCCCACGCGCACCGCTTCGACGGGCTTCGCCTCGCTGCTCGTGGCGTTCGCGCTCGGCGTGACGCTCGGCGCCGTGGCCACCTGGCTCCTGCTGCACTGATCGCAACGCACCGGAACCGCGACGGAAGGCGGCTTCCCGAACGATGAACCTGCTCCACCGATTCCAGGCCGGGCGCTACGCCCGGCAACTCGCAATGGACGGCGCGTCGGAAACGACCGTGGCCCAGGCCAAGTCGCAGCTCGTGGCCATGGGGCCGTCCGCCATTCGCTCCATCCTGGACTCGCTCCAGGGCGTGGGCGCGCGTGGCCCTGCGCTGGAAGTGCTGGAGAGCCTGCTGTCCCCGCGCACGCTGCCGACGTTCGTGGAGGCGCTGTCCTCGCAGAACCCGGCGGTGGTCGACGCGGTCACGACCGTGCTGTCGCGCGGCCAGAACTACGATCCCAGCGACCTGCTGCCGCTGTTCTCCGAACCCAAGGTCTCGAAGGCGCGGCTCGAGAGCATCCTCGCCGCGCAGATGCAGCGGCTGCAACCCCGCACGCTGCTGAAGGTGCTGCCCGACCTGTCCCGCGACGCCCGCGGCAGCGTGTTCCGCCTGGTCGAGAAGACCGCGGACGGCTCGATCGTGGCCGACGCCGTGCAGCTGGCCGTGCACACGGAGTGGTGGCTGCGCCTGCACATGGCGAAGCTGCTCGCCCGCGTGCCCAGCCCCGAGGGCGCGGAAGCGGTGATCAAGCTGCTGCAGGACGAGAATCCCTCCGTGCGCCTCGAGGCCGTGCGCTGCCTGGCCACGTTGAAGTCGCACGCGGCGATCCCGGCGCTGTGCCAGCGGCTGCGCGACTCGGACATCAAGGTGCAGACCGCGGCGATCGAAGCGCTCGTCGTGCTGAACGACGTGAGCGCCGTGCCGCACCTGATCGACCACCTGAAGGACGAGAACGAGTACGTGCGCCGTGGCGCTGTCGAGGTGCTGAACCAGGTCGTCACCGTGGACGCGATCAAGGACCTCGTGAACGCGCTGCGCGACGCCGACTGGTGGGTGCGCGTGCGCGCCGCCGACGCGCTGGGCTCGCTGGGCGGCGAGCGCGTGGTGGACGCCGTGATCGCGCTGGTGAACGACGGGGACGACTTCGTGCGCCGCTACGCGGTCGAGATCCTGAACACCGTGACCGATCCGCGCGCCGTGGAGCCGCTGATCCACGCGCTCGAGGACGACGACTGGTGGGTGCGCGAACGCGCGGTGGATGCGCTCGCCAAGGCGCGCGACGCGCGTGCCGTGGACCCGCTGCTGCGCATGCTCGGCCGCGACGGCACCGCCGTGCCGCTGGTGATCAAGGCGCTCGCCGCGATCGCCGACCCGCGCGTGGTGGAGCCCATCTGCCGACTCGTGAGCTCGCAGAACACCGAAGTGCGCCGCGAGGCCGTGCAGGCGCTGACGCTGCTGAACAAGACCGCCGAGCTCGACCCCGACGCCCGCCGTTACCTGCAGGAGACGCTCGAGAGCGTGGGCGTGCACGCCGACCGCACGAAGATCCGCCCCCTCGAGGTGCGCGGCGGCTTCGGCCCCGAGTCGGACCGCCCCGCCGAGGTCCAGCGCCGCGCCACCGAGGAGGGCGTCGAACATGCCTCGGGCTCCGGCCCGTCGCCGAGCGGCGAGACGAAGCCGGCGCCGCGCGAGCGCATGCTGAACTTCCAGCAGCTCGACCCCGGCACCGTGCTGAACGACCGCTACCGCGTGGTCGAGCGCATCGGCGGTGGCGGATTCGGCACCGTGTACCTGGTCGAGGACGTCGTCGTGCGCGAGGAGCTGGTGCTCAAGATCCTCGCCCCGCACCTGTCGCTCGACGCGAACATGATCCGCCGCTTCGTGCAGGAGCTGCGCCTGACGCGCCGGATCACGCACAAGAACGTCATCCGCATCTACGACCTGCTCGACCTCGAGGGCGCGCACGGCATTTCGATGGAGTACTTCGCCGGCCGCGACCTGGGACACGTGCTGCGGCGCGACGGCCCGCTGTCGGCGGCGCGCGTGGCGCGCATCGCCACGCAGGTGCTCGAAGGCCTCGTGGCCGCGCACGAACTGGGCATCATTCACCGCGACATCAAGCCCGCGAACATCCTCGTGGGCGACGACGACATCACGAAGATCGTCGACTTCGGCCTCGCCTCGGTGGGCCAGTCCACGAAGTCGCGCCTGACCGCCAGCGGCATCCTCGTGGGCACGCCGGAGTACATCTCGCCCGAGCAGATCACCGGCCAGGCGGTGGACGGCCGCACCGACCTGTACTCGCTCGGCACCGTCATGTACGAGCTGCTGAGCGGCAAGCCGCCGTTCGGCGGAGAGAACGCCGTGAACGTGCTGTTCCAGCACCTGGAGTCCACGATCCCGCCGATCGCCGACGCGGTCCCCGGTGTCCCGCGCCCGCTCAGCGACCTCGTGGCCGCCGCGATGTCGCGTTCGATGGACGCCCGTCCGCTGAGCGCCGCCGAGATGCTGGAACGTCTGCAGAAGGCCGCCTGAGCCGATGGCCCGCATCGATGCGTTCCTCCAGATCGGCAAGCAGCAGGGCGGCTCCGACCTCCACCTGACGGTCGGGCTGCCGCCCCTGGTGCGCCTGGACGGCGAGCTGATGCCGATCAAGTACCGCCCGCTGTCCGAGGAAGAGGCCATCGCGCTCGTGCGCGAGATCCTCACGGACTCGCAGCGCGAGCACTTCGAGCGCGAGGGCTCGCTGGACCTGGGCTACCACGCGCCGGACATCGGCCGCTTCCGCATCAACGTCTGCCACCACCGGCTCGGCGTGGCCGCCGTGTGCCGCGTGATCCCCGACCAGGTGCCGGAACTGTCGGCGCTCGGCCTGCCGCGCACGCTCGAACAGTTCACGCGGCTCAAGCAGGGGCTCGTGCTCGTGACCGGCGCGACCGGCACCGGCAAGACCACGACGCTCGCGGCGATGATCCGCGAGATCAACGAGAAGCGGGCGCTGAACATCATCACGCTCGAGGACCCCGTCGAGTTCGTGCACCAGAGCAAGCAGTCGCTCGTGATCCAGCGCGAGCTGGGCCGCGACGTGCCGAGCTTCCGCGACGGCCTCCGCGAGGCGCTGCGGCAGGACCCCGACGTGATCCTGGTGGGCGAGCTGCGCGACCCCGACACGGTCACGCTGGCGCTCGAGGCGGCCGAGACCGGCCACCTCGTGTTCGGCACGCTGCACACCCGCGGCGCGGCGCAGAGCATCGACCGCATCGTCGACGCGCATCCGTCCGAGAACCAGGCGCAGATCCGCCATTCGCTCGCGGACACGCTGAAAGCCGTGGTCAGCCAGGAACTGCTGCGCGCCGCCGACGGCCGCGGCCGCCGCGCGGCGCTCGAGATCCTGGTGGTCACGCTCGCCGTGCAGCAGATGATCCGCGAGGGCCGCACGTTCCAGATCCCGGGCGCCATCACCACCGGCAAGCGGCTGGGCATGCAGCTCATGGACCAGTCGCTGCTCGCGCTCGTGCGCGCCGGCGAGGTGGATCCCGACGAGGCGTTCCTGCGCGCCGAGGACAAGTGGGGCTTCGCCCCGTTCGTCACCCGACCCGAGCTGCTGTCGTTCATGACGGCGGGCTCCCCGGACAAGGCGGCGTGACATGAACCGCATCGACGCCTTCCTCGAACTGGCCGTGAACCAGGGCGGCAGCGACCTGCACCTGGTGTCGGGCCTCGTGCCGCGCATCCGCATCCACGGGCTGCTGCACCCCGTGCGGTTCCGCGAGCTGTCGCCCGAGGACATCATCAGCCTGCTCGAGGAGTTCATGACGCCCGAGCAGCGCCAGTCGCTGCAGCAGCGCTGCGCGGTGGACTTCGCCTACCAGAGCGACACCGCGGGCCGCTTCCGCGTGAACGTGTACCGGCACGTCTCGGGGCTCGGCGCGGTGCTGCGCGTGATCCGCGACAAGGTGCCGGCCATGGACACGCTCCGGCTGCCCGAGTCCGTGAAGAACATCCTCGCGATGCCGAAGGGGCTGATCCTGGTGACCGGTCCGACCGGCTCGGGCAAGTCCACGACGCTCGCGGCGATGGTCGATCACCTGAACGAGTCCAAGCGCGGCCACATCATCACGATCGAGGACCCGATCGAGTACGTGCACCACTACAAGAAGTCGGTGGTCACGCAGCGCGAGGTGGGTCACCACGCGCCGAGCTTCGCGGACGCGCTGCGCAGCGCGCTGCGCGAGGACCCCGACGTGGTGCTGGTGGGCGAAATGCGCGACCAGGAGACGATCGCGCTGGCGCTGACCGCGGCCGAGACCGGCGTGACCGTGCTGGGCACCCTGCACACGAACGGTGCCGTGCGTTGCGTGGACCGCATCGTGAACGTGTTCCCGGCGAAGCGGCAGGACCAGGTGCGCACGATGCTGGCGGACAGCCTCCGGCTCGTGGTGTCGCAGCAGCTCGTGCGCCGCGCCGACGGCGCCGGCCGGCAGGTGGCGGCCGAGGTGCTGGTGAACACGCACGCCGTGAGCTCGATGATCCGGCAGGGCAACACGCACAAGCTGACGTCCGCGCTGCAGGCGGGCAGCCGGGCCGGCATGCAGAGCCTGGACGCGGTGCTCATGGAGATGGTGCGGCGCGAGGAGATCAGCGGCGAAGAGGCGTACGACCACGCCATCGACCGCGCGCAGTTCGAGCAGTTCGCGCGCCCCGACGCGGCGTAGGCCCCCGGCGCGGTCCGCGACACGGTCGCGGCAGCGCCCCCGTGGCGCATGGCGGACCGGCTCGCCGACGAGGTGCTCCGCCCCGGTGGACGGCTCGCGGGCGTCTCGTGGCCGCGGCGATCCCGAACCCGATCGCGCTCGCGGCGGACCGGCCTACGCGGCCTTCTCGCCTACCGACGGGGGATCCGTGTCGGCGACGAGCGCGGCGGCTTCCTCCGGCTCCTTGCCGTAGACCTCCACCAGCACGTCGACGACCACGCGATGCAGCGCATCGATGGCCTCGTCGTCCCAGTCGGAGCCCCGGCCGCGGTCGAGGATGCCGAGCACCACGCGCGGCGTCAGCGGGTCCTTGTACACGCGCGGCGAGAGCAGCGCGTCGAACACGTCCGCCACCGAGATGATCCGCGCCTGCACGGGGATGTCGTCCCCGCCCACGCCGAACGGCCCGGTGCCGTCGAGCTTCTCGTGGTGGTACGCCGCGATCCGGGGCACGTCGCGCAGTTCCTCGGGGTACTCGATCATGTCGAGGATCGTCTGCGTGTGCGCCGCGTGCAGCGACATCTCGTAGCGTTCGGCGTCGGTCAGCCGGTCGGGCTTGAACAGGAGGTCGTCGCGCACGCCCTGCTTGCCCAGGTCGTGCAGGATCGCAGCCACCGACAGCTTCTCCATCTCGATCCCCGGCAGCAGCAACGCGCGGCCGATCGCCAGCGCCACCGCCTGCACGCGCTCGGAATGCCGCGCGGACTCGGGGTCCTTCAGCGTCAGCGAGTGCACGAGCGCGTTGATCGTCGACTGGAGCGCGCGCCGCTGCTGCTGGTGCATGCGCAGGTGTTCGAACGCGAGGCCGGCCTGGCTGGCGAACACCGACAGCAGGTCCAGGTCCTCGCGGCTGAACACGCCCTTCGCGGGGCGGCGGATGTCCAGCTGCACCACGCCGAACGGCGCGCGGCTGCCCATGAGCGGGGCGCAGATCGCCGTCTCCAGGCGCGAGAACGCCACGCTGCGCGCCAGCGTGATGCTGTTGCTGGAGTCGCCGAGCGTGAACATGAGCGCGCAGCCTTCGCCGAGCACGCGCCGCACGATCGTGCGGCTGAGCGCGATCGCGGGCACGTGCCGCTCGCGGTCGCACGCGACCAGCGGTCGCAGTTCGCCGTCGAGATCGTCGAGCAGCGCGATCGAGAAGTGGCTCGCGTTCGGGAACGCTTCGAACGCGAATCGGGTCAGCACCTCGATCAGCGTGTGCTCGTCGTTGCGCGCGGCGACGGTCTCGCGCACGAAGCCCAGGAGCAGTTCCGCGACGCCGGCGCGCGAACGTGCGACCGAGCCCTCGACCTCGGGAAGGTCGAGAAGCGGCCGCGTGGCCAGTACCGTCGGAGAGTGCTGCTCGTCCGAGGTGAGGACCGGCTTGGGAAAGCGGCCCGAAGGATTCGAGGGTTCGTGCGCCATGTCGGTGCCGTTGTCGGCATTTGCGGGTCGGGTCTTGATGCCCGGTTGGAGCCCACCGGGGGCCCCCCCGTGGAGCCGGCTCGCCGGGAAATCGGGTGCAGGCCCCGCGCCGGCCGGCCGAAAACCCCGGGAGTCCACCGGGCTCGCCCGATCCTCCGGAGAATCCATGTCCGACCGCCAGTCCCTGCTGCTCACGGTCCGCACCCTCACGCGCGTCCTCGACGCGTCGGATCCGTTCACGCGCGGACGTTCGCATCGCATCGCCTGCTATGCCCTTCGCGTCGCCCGCGAGATGGGCGTGACGCCCACCGATCTCGAGGACATCGAACTCGGTGCGCTGCTGCACGACCTCGGCCGATCGGCGGCCCTGAGCGACGTGGTCACCGCGCCGCGAGCGCTCGACGCCGGCGAACGCGCCCTGGTCCACACGCACCCGCAGCTCGGCTGGGAGATGCTGAGCCCGATTCCGGGCATGGAGCGCGCGGCGGAGATCGTCTACACGCACCACGAGCGACCGGACGGTCGCGGTTACCCGCGCGCCCTGCGCGGCGACGCGATCCCGCTGGGCGCCCGCCTCATCATGGTGGCGGCCGCGTACGACGCGATGACGGAGGACCGCCCCTACCGCCGCGGACTGGCTCCGGCCACCGCGTGCGAGGAACTCCGCCGCCACTCGGGCACGCAGTTCTTCCCCGATGTGGTGGACGCGTTCGTGGCGCTGCACGAGAGCGGACGGCTGTGGGACGACTTCCCCGCCGACGAACGCCCGGACACGGCGCAGGGCCGGGCCGCGGCCTGAACGCCGTCTTGGCGCACCGACTCGGGGGCTGGCACCATCGCCGCCCCCGAGTCCGCTTTTCGGGGGTGCGCGGCGTCGCGTCGCGCGCACGGCACACCATCCTCGCGGAGAGCCCGTCGTGACCGACGCGTTGCGCCTGCTGTGCCTCGGGGACTCGTACACGATCGGCGAGGGCGTGGACGACTCCGGGCGCTGGCCCTCGCAGCTCACCGCGCGCCTGCGCGAATCGGGCCTGGCGCCGGAGCCACCCACGCTGGTCGCGCGCACGGGCTGGACGATCGACGAGCTCGAGGCGGGCATCGCCGACGCCGCACCGGCGGGAACGTGGTCGGCCGTGACGCTGCTCGTGGGAGTGAACGACCAGTACCGGGGGCGTCCGCTCGGCGAGTTCCGGGCCCACTGGCGGCGCGTGCTCCTGCGCGCGGTGCGCTTCGCGGGGGGCCGCGCCGAACGCGTGGTCGCGATCTCGATCCCGGACTGGGGCGTGACCCCGTTCGCGGCGGGCCGCGACCGCGCCGCGATCGCCGCCGCCATCGACGAGCGCAACGCGATCGCGCGCTCGCTGGCGGAGCTGCACCACGCCCGCTGGGTGGACGTGACGGGCGTGTCGCGCGAACTCGGCGCGGCGCCGGCGGCGCTGGCCGCGGACGGCCTGCACCCCTCCGCGAGCCAGTACGCGCGCTGGACCGACCGGATCGAGCCGCAGGTGCGGGCGGCGATCGAGGCGCGTTGAACGGAACGGTACGCGCGTGCCGCGCGCACTCTTGACCGACGCCGGACAACGAAAGCGGCCGAAGTCCATCCCATGGAGGCACAGGAGACGACGCCGTTCCGACCCCGACCCGAAAGGCCCCGCATGTCGATCCGTCGCAGGCTGCCCGCGTTCCTCGCGCTGGTCGCATTCGCTTCGCTGGCCACGCCCGCGCTCGCCGCCGCGCCGCCGGCCCGGCCCGCGCCGACGCCCCGCACCGACCGTCCGACGCCGCGCCTCGTGCTCGCCCCGGCCGAGTGGAAGAAGCGCCTGACCCCGTCCCAGTACCACGTGCTGCGCGAGGAGGGCACCGAGATCGCGTTCACGGGTCGCTGGTGGAACCACCACGGGCGCGGCACCTACGTGTGCGCCGGGTGCGGGCTCACACTGTTCTCGTCGGCGACCAAGTTCGAGTCCGGCACCGGGTGGCCCAGTTACTGGCAACCCGTCGCGAAGGACCACGTCACCGAGAAGACCGACGCGAGCCTCGGCATGGTGCGTGCCGAGGTGGAATGTGCGCGGTGCGGCGGGCACCTGGGGCACGTCTTCGACGACGGCCCGAAGCCGACCGGGCTGCGCTACTGCATCAACTCGGCGGCGCTGGA
>JBGAOB010000391.1:0-3401 GCA_044222045.1 Candidatus Eiseniibacteriota bacterium | reverse complement strand
GGCGCCGTGCTCGCCTTTTCCACGCGGCGCGGGGGCGTCAGCCTCGCGCCGTTCGACTCCCTGAACCTCGGCCGCTCCACCGCCGATCTGCCCGAAGCCGTCGCGGAAAACCGCCGCCGCCTGCTCGAATCGATCGGCCTGCCCGTCACCGCGCTGGCCACGGCCGGCCAGGTGCACGGCGCCCGCGTGGTGGACGTCACCACGGCGGGACATCACTCCGACTGCGACGCGCTCGTGACCCGCGAGCCCGGACTGGCCCTCGCGGTGACGACCGCGGACTGCATGGCCCTGCTCTTCGAAGCGCCCCGCGCGGTGGCGGCCGCCCACAGCGGCTGGCGCGGCACCTGTGACGGCATGCCCCAGGCGACGCTCGACGCCGTGCGACGCGCCTCCGACTGCTCGCTCGACCAGGTGGACGTCCACTTCGGCCCGTGCATCCGCGGATGCTGCTACGAGGTCGGCGAGGAAGTCGCGTCCCGCTTTCCCCCGGCCGCGCTGCGGCGCGAGGGAGGCCGCGTCCACCTCGACCTGCCCACGGCGGCGCGCCTCGCGCTGGAGGCCGCCGGCATGGACCCGTCGCACATCCACGACACCGGCGCCTGCACCGCCTGCGAGCCCCACTGGTACTTCTCGCACCGTCGCGACGCGGGTCGCACGGGGCGCCTCTGGGGCGTCGCGGTCAGGACGAGCGCCGATTGAAGCCTTTGTGAAGCCACCCGCTCGCTCGAGCGGCGCGGGAGTATAGCAGGGCATGCGCGGCGCCGCGCATCCTTGATCGACCGGCGGACGGCCACTATGGTCCGCGCGCCGCGGCGCCCGGCGCCGCACCCGCGACGGTTCCCCGATCGCTCCCCGAGCCCATCAGGAGGACATCCCATGTCGAAGTTCCTCGCGGCCGCCGCCCTCGCCGCGCTGCTCGCCACGCCCGCGTCCCGGGCCCACGCCGCCGCCGACGACGTGGTGGTGATGGAGACCGCGCAGGGCACGATCGTCCTGCAGCTCTTCGACAAGGACGCTCCCAAGACCTGCGCCAACTTCCGCAAGCTGGTCGCCAAGGGCTTCTACGACGGCACGTACTTCCACCGGGTCATCCCGGGCTTCATGATCCAGGGTGGCGACCCGAACTCGAAGGACGCGGTGGCGGGCAACGACGGCCAGGGCAACCCGGGTTACACGGTGCCGGCCGAGATCAAGCTCCCGCACCTGCGCGGTTCGCTCGCCACGGCGCGGCTCGGCGACGCGCAGAACCCGAAGCGGGAGTCGAGCGGGTCGCAGTTCTTCATCGACCTCGCCCCGCAGCCGTCGCTCGACCGCGGCGGCTACACGGTGTTCGGCAAGGTCCTGAGCGGCATGGACGCGGTCGACAAGATCGCGAAGCTCGCGAACGACCCCAAGACGCTGAAGACCGCGATGGGCGCGAACCCGCAGAAGCGCGCGCTGATCACGAAGGCCACGCTGCAGCCGCTCGCCAAGTGGCAGAAGCCCGCGGCTCCCGCCGCGCCGGCCGCACCCGCCACTCCCGCGGCCGCCGACACGACGAAGCACTGAGCCCTGCCCTGCCCGAAAGGCGCGCGCCCCGCACCGACGCGCGCCTTTCGCATGCCCGGTCGCGCCGCGGCACTCGAGCGCGAGCGGGTTGTATCCGTGGTCCGGGCGCAGGTCGCGCTTCACGAGCGAGCCGTCGGTCACCACGTGGATCTCGCACGTCACCGTGACGACGCCGCGGAACAGGTGGCCCGTGTAGCCCACGAAATCCTCGCCCGCGATCAGAGCATGCAGGTGCGGGAACGGCTTCCCGTCCAGCACGCTGATGTTGCCGGTGAGCGAGCCCAGTTCGTGTTCGCCGCGGAACACGTGGTGCACGTAGCTCTTCGTCTCGCGCACGAAGAAGCCGAGCTCGGTCTCGCCCACCGCGCCGAGCCCCGTGACCTGCCCCGAGTGCACCCGCTCGCGCTCCGCCCACGCGGCCAGCGTCGACACGACCTCCTCGCCCGCATCCAGCCGCAGCACCCAGCCCCACGACATGCGCTTCGCCTGCATGTTCAGCCTCCCTCGCGCCAGCGACTCGTCCCGATGGCGGCGGTCAGCTCGAAGAACTCCTCCACGTCCGCCGCCCGCACCTCGCCCGACTCGGCGGCCACCAGCCGCGCCACGTCGTCCACCGTGCGCCGCCCGTCGGCGGCGTACCACGCCACGTCCAGCGCCGTCGCCCCCCCGGGCACCCGAGCCTCCAGGTCCCGCCAGCGCGCCCGCACGGCCTCGGGCGCGGCGGACCAGCCCGGCATCAGGTGGCGCAGCATCTCGAGCGGCGCCGCCTCCACGCGCACCGGGACCCGGCTCGAGGCGCGCTCGCGGGCGCGCTCGGGCGGCAGCGCCGGCAGGATCTCCGACTCGAAGAATCCCTCCAGTTCGTCCACCGCCAGCGGCAGCCAGCGCTCCATCGCGCGCACGGTCGCGTGGCCGGGCTCGAGCCCCACGAGCAGGCGCGCCACGCTCGCGAGCGCCACCTGGCCGCGCAGCCGTTCCGCCTCGGCGCGAGCCCGCGCGTCGCCGGCCTCGAGCGCCTGCAGCAGCCGGCGGCGCGCCCCGCGCGCGGTGATGCCGAGCAGCGCGCGCATCTCGTCCGCTCCCGCGGATGCGAGCCAGCCCGCGTACGCCACGCCGACGCGTGCGGCGAGCGACAGCGACGCCGGGTCGCAGCGGTCGGGTGTGTCGAGCGACGAGTGGTAGAAGCGGTCGGGCCACTGGATCAGCATCGGGCAAGGCACGCCGAACGCCGGGTCGATCCACACCGCGTGGTCGCTGCCACCGGAGTACGGCACCTCCGCCAGGCGCGCGAGCGAGTAGTGCCCTTCGCCCGAGTAGGACTTCACCCAGTCCTGGGCGAGGTGCCGCAGGCGCGCCACCAGTTCCTCGGCGAAGCTGCCCAGGAAATGCGGCGGGTGCTCCAGCAGCAGCGTGCTGCCGCACGCCGACTGATCCTCGCCCACCATGTCGAGATTCAGCGCCGCGACGGTCGCCGCCGGCCGGGCGAGGCCCGAGCCGAGCCATGCGTACGTCCCGGTGAGTTCGGGCATCCACAGGAAACGGATCGTCCGGGCGTGCGGCGGCAGCTCGCCCGTCGCGCGCAGCGCGGCGAGCGCGCGCGCGCACTCGAGCGTGGCGCACACACCCGAGCCGTTGTCGTTCGCACCCGGCTCGGGATGGCAGAGATGCGCCGTCACCAGGAGCTCGCCGGGTGTGCCGCCGGGCAGCGTGGCCGTGACGATCGGCATCGTCGTGGCGAAGCGACGCGTCACCACGTGCGCGCGCAGCCGCACGCGTTCGCCGGCCGCGAGACGCGCCCGCAGCGCCGCGCCCGCGTTCGGCGAGAGCACGAAGCCCCAGCCGCGCGGCTCGTC
>JBGAOB010000390.1:0-3354 GCA_044222045.1 Candidatus Eiseniibacteriota bacterium | reverse complement strand
GGACACGGGCGGTTCGCCAGGAAGGCGAACACCTCGCGCTGGGGCGCCAGGTGGCGCTTGAGCTGCAGCACGAGCCGCTTGACCCCGAAGATGTCGCCGAGCGCAGCGTCGTCGAAGCGCACGAACACCCGCTCCTCGATCGAGTCGATGAACTCGTCGAGCTGGTCGACGATGGGGAAGTAGGCGTCGGTCGTGGCGTCGAGCACCGCGTGCAGCGTGCGCGCGGCGCCGCGCTCGAGCAGGTCGGGCGAGCGCTGCACGCGCTCCCACACGGCGTCCACGCCCGGCGCGTGCGAGCCGTGCACGGTCACCAGCCAGTTCGGGCCCAGCACGCACGCGAGGTTGAAGGTCTCGATGTCGTGCGGGTCCTCGGTCTCGCTCGCGTAGCGCACGGCGCGCACGACCGTGAACAGGAACCCGGGGTACTCCTCGATCTTGACGCGGCCGTTGGGGCTCGCGGCGTCCTCGATGACCAGCGGGTGCAGGCGGAACGCGGATTCGAGCAGCGCCATCTCGGCCGGGTTCGCGTCGTCGAGGTCGGCCCACAGGAAGCCGCCGGGCTCCTGCAGGCGCGCCGCGAGTTCCGCCGCGGGCACGTCGCGGACCACCGTGCCGTTCGCGGCGCGGAACCAGCTGCGCGGGTGCGGCCGCGCGGCGGCGGGCGCGCTGCGGGTCTTGCGGATGCGGAACGTGCCGCTCTTGTGGCGGGCCATGCGCGACCTCCGTCGGGGCTGTGGGTTCGCCGGACGCTAGTCCGGCCGCGGCGGGCGGGCAAGGCCGCGCCCGGTGGGCCCGCGGTCGCGCTCGTCGCGCGCCGCTTGCCCGCACGCGCCGGCGCGCCGACCGTGCGGGCGGACATCCCGAACCACCCGACCGGAACCACAGGAGATCCGCATGAAGCGCATCACCCGGCCGCTGCCGTTCCTGCTCGCCGCGCTGCTGTGCGCCGGCGCGGCGCACGCCTTCTCCAAGGCGGCCACGCTGCCGCCGAGCGGCGACAACCAGTTCTGCTCCGTCACCCAGGGCATCGGGCTCGTCCGGGTGACCGTCGAGTACAGCAGCCCCGACGTGCACGCGCCCGACGGCCGGGACCGCAAGGGGCACATCTGGGGCGAACTCGTGCCGTACGGGCTGTCGGACCTCGGGTACAACGACTGCAAGCAGTGCCCGTGGCGCGGCGGCGCGAACGAGAACACCGTGTTCCGCGTCTCGCACGACGTGCAGATCGAAGGCCAGCCGCTGCCGCGCGGCGAGTACGGCCTGCACTTCATCCCCGGCAAGGACCAGTGGACGGTGATCTTCTCGAAGGACGCGAAAGCGTGGGGCAGCTACTGGTACGACCCGGCCAAGGACCAGCTGCGCGTCACCGTGAAGCCCGAGGCCTGCGAGTACCACGAGTGGCTCACGTACGAGTTCACCGACCGCGAGACCGACCACGCGACCGTGGCGCTCGAGTGGGAGAACCTCGCGGTGCCGATCCGGATCCGCGTGCCCGACATCGCGGGGCTCTACGTCGAGAACCTCAAGGACGAGTTCCGCAACGCGCAGGCGTTCGAGTCCAAGAACTTCATGGACGCCGCCAACTTCTGCCTCGAGCAGAAGGCCCACCTCGACCAGGGCCTGAAGTGGGCGCAGGAGGCCGTGAGCCGGCCGGGCAACGGCGTCGCCAACTTCCAGACGCTCTCGACGCTCGCGCAGCTGCAGATGGCGAACGGCCTCAAGGCCGAGGCGGCGGCGACGTTCGACCGCGCGCTCGCGCTGCCCGGCACGCAGCCCACGGACATCCACGGGGCCGCGCGCACGCTGCAGACGGCCGGCGACGTCGAGGGCGCGAAGCGGCTGTTCCGCCTCAACGCGAAGCGCTTCCCTGGCGTCTGGCCGGTGCCCGTGGGGCTGGCGCGCGCGGCGGCGCTGGACGGCAAGTTCGCCGAGGCCGCGGCGCTCGCGCGCAAGGCGATGGCGGTCGCGCCCGACGAGGGGAACCGCAAGAACCTCGAGGCGCTCGCGAAGCAGTGGGACGAGCAGGCGAAGGCGAAGAAGTGAGCTAGTTGTGAAGTCTCACCACGTTGTTTACAGGTGAGCCCTGTTCAACCGGGGCCCTGGTGTCGGAAGTTGGTGGTGTTCAGGCCAACCAACAGACGACCCCGAGGAGCCCCGGATGGACCTCCACAGTGGAGCACGCACCTGCCCTGCGAGTCGAGTCCTTCTCGTCTCACGCGTCCATGACCAACGCTGGAGCGTGAGCGCCGCCGCCCGAGCGGCCGGCATCAGCCGTTCGACGGCGCACAAGTACGGCGCAGCCCGGGTCGTACGCCGCGCATGTGGGAGGACGTGATCGTCCTGTTGCGCCGCACGCGGATGACCGGGCCGAAGATCGCTCGCGAGCTCCGGCTGCCGGCCGCGACGGTGGCACGGGTGCTCCGCCGGCACGGCCTGTCGCGCCTGCGGGACCTCGAGCCGCGGCCGTGGGTGGAGCGCTACGAACACGCTCGCCCGGGCGACCTGGTCCACCTCGACGTGAAGAAGCTGGGGCGGATCGAACGTCCCGGCCACCGGGTGAACGGGGACCGCACCACCCGCACGCGGGGCGCCGGCTGGGAGTACGTCCACGTCGCGATCGACGACGCGACCCGCGTGGCGTACGTCGAGATGCTGCGCGACGAGACGAGCGCCAGCACGTCCGCGTTCCTGAACCGGGCCATCGCCTGGTTCCGCACGGTCGGTGTACGCGTGCGGCGCATCCTCACGGACAACGGCACCGGCTACCTCGGGCGGCTGTTCGCGCAGGCCTGCGCCGAACTGCGGGTGCGGCACCGTCGGACGAAGCCGTACCGGCCGTGCACGAACGGCAAGGCCGAGCGCTTCATCCAGACCATGCTCCGCGAGTGGGCCTACGCCGTGACGTACACGCACTCACGGGTGCGAGCAGCCGCCCTGCCGCGCTGGGTCCGCCACTACAACCGAAGGCGCCCGCACAGTAGTCTGGCGGGCGCCGTTCCGTTCAGCCGACTTCCGAGACGCTGTAAACAACGTCCCTAGACAACACAGCTAGGCGCCGCCGCTTCGCGCGCGCCCGGCGCGGTCGCCGGCGATGCCGAGCGAGACGCCGGCCACGACGATGGCGCCGCCGAGCAGCGCGTTGGGGCCGAGCGTCTCGTGCGCGACCACCGCGCCGAGCACCGTGGCGAGCACCGGCGTGACGACGGCGATGAAGCTCGTGCGCACGACCGGCCAGCGCGTGATCAGGTACGCGAACGCCACGAACGCCACCACCGAGCCGACCACGGTGAGGTAGGCGAGCGACCACCAGCCGCCGGGCTCCGAGGGCAGGCCCCAGCGCTCGCGCAGCACCAG
>JBGAOB010000389.1:0-3358 GCA_044222045.1 Candidatus Eiseniibacteriota bacterium | reverse complement strand
CCGTGGGCGCTGGGTGGTCGACGGGCGCGAGTTCGAAGCCGGCGCGGGCGACATCCTCGTCATCAAGGCGGGCGAGGTGCACGAGTTCCGCAACATCGGCGACGAGCCGCTCGTGCAGCTCGACGTGCACCTGAGCCCGACGTTCATCCAGGAGAACCTGGGCTGAACGGCGCGGGCGCGCGCGTTTGCGCGCCGCCGCGCGTTCGTCGAGGATGCCGCGCATGAACCTCGTGCCGCCCATCGCAGCGCCCAGCATCCTGTCCGCCGACTTCTCGCGCCTCGGTGAGGAACTCGCGATCCTCGACCCGGAGCTCGACTGGGTGCACTGCGACGTCATGGACCACCACTTCGTCCCCAACCTCACGTTCGGGCCGATCGTGGTCGCCGCGACGCGCCAGCTGACGCGCGCGTTCGTCGACGTGCACCTGATGATGGAACGCCCGTGGCTGATGGTGGACGAGTTCCGCAAGGCGGGCGCCGACCTGATCACCGTGCACCTCGAGGCGTGCAGCGAGACGCGCGAGGTGCTGCGCCAGATCCGCGCGACGGGCGCGAAGGCCGGCCTGTCGCTCAAGCCGGGCACGCCGTGGGCGGCGATCGCGCCCTACCTGCCGGACCTGGACCTGCTGCTCGTGATGACCGTCGAGCCCGGCTTCGGCGGGCAGGCGTTCATGCCCGAGATGCTGGAGAAGGTCCGGGCCGCGCGGCTCGAGCGCGAGCGCAAGGGGCTGAAGTTCCTGATCGAGGTCGACGGCGGCATCGGGCCCGAGACCGCGAAGCTCGCGCGCGCCGAGGGCGCCGACGTGTTCGTGGCGGGCAACAGCGTGTTCCGCGCCGCCGACCCGCGCGCCGCGCTCGCGGCCCTGCGCGCCGCGATCGCCGGCTGACGCTCAGTTCGCCGCGTCGCCGAGCTTGCCGCCCGACCAGCGCTGCACGATCCAGCGGCGCGCCGGGCGTTCGAGCTTCTCGTAGAACGCCGCGCACACCAGGTTGAGCAGCACGTATTCGGCGAGCAGCCGCGCGGGCCCGAGCTTCTCGGCCAGTCCCACGAACGGCGCGGCGAGCAGGCTGGTCTGGATCAGGTAGAAGCCGTACGAGACCTTGCCGAGGTAGACGCCGAGCGGATGCGAGAGCGCGCGCGCGACCGGCTCGTCCTCGCGCGTGAGCGCCAGGATGAGCAGCCCGGCGAGCGCGGCGACGCCGAGGCTGGAGGCGAGCCCGAGCGCGAGCCAGTGGGTGCGCGCGGCGTAGTCCTTGAGCGCCATGAGCAGCGCGATGCCCGCGAAGGCGCCGAGCGCCGCGCGCGTGGCGCGCGCGCCGGCGAGCACGCGCTCCGGCCAGCCGTCGCGGTGCGCGAACGCGCACGCCATGCCGATCGCGAACTCGGGGAAGCGCCCGGCGATCGTCGCGTGCAGCACGTGCTCGGGGTCGGCCATGAAGCCGAACGGCGTCCAGCCGCGCGCGCGCACCAGCGCCATGATCGCGAAACCCGCGGCCCCGAACACCACCGCGGCGGCGCCGCCGAGCACCGCGAGGAGCCGGTTGCGCTCGCGCGGCTGCAGCCCCGCGCGCGGGCCCGCGGCGCCCACGCCGAGCGCGGCCAACGCCGCGAAGAGCAGCGGCGCGAGCGCGTAGAAGCTCTCCTCGATCGTGAGCGACCACGCGGTCGGCAGCCCGCGGTAGCGCAGGTCCCAGAAGAACCCCTGCGTCATGCTCAGTGTGACCAGCCACGAGCCCTGCGGGCGCTCGCCGAACACGATCAGCCCGAGGTGCTGGAGCAGCGCGAAGGCCAGGAACAGCGGCCAGATGCGCGCGATGCGCTTGACGAAGTATTCGCGCAGCGTGACCGCGCGCGCCGCGAAGCGGTCGTAGTAGAGCCGGGTGATGAGGAAGCCCGAGAGCACGAAGAAGATGGACACGCCGACCGCGCCCGAGCGCCACACGGCGACGAGCGGGTCCCACGCGGCCCGCCCGGCCTCGCGCGCCTCGTCCACCCACAGCGCTTCGTAGTGGTAGAGGAAGACGAGCAGCGCGGCGAGCGCGCGCAGCGTGGTGAGGGCGCGGATCTCCTTCATGGGCCGCGGACGCTACACGGGCCGCGCGCGGGCGTACAGGGGCGCCCCGGCTTCCGGGTGGCGAACGATCGTGCGCGGCGGGACGCGGGGCGGGGTGTAGGATGCGCGCACCGCATTCCCCGCGGCACCCGCACACGGTGAGCTGTACCGTCCGGCTTTCGAGAGGAACCCGCATGAAGCCCCTCCTCCTCGGCTGGTGCTGCGCCGCCTGCCTGCTCGCGCCCGTGACCGCCCCGGCCGCTTCGCGCACTCCGGCCCCCGCCCGCCCCGCACGCGCCACCGTGCTCGACACCGAGACGCGCCTCGACGTGAACCGCATGAGCCTCGTCGTGAACAATGTCGGGATGCTCGGCTACGACGTCGTGATGGGGAACGCCGGCCTCTGGTACCCGCGCGGCGACCTCAAGACGCTGCTCTTCGCCTCGGGCCTGTGGCTCGGCGCGAACGTCGGCGGCCAGCTGCGCATGGCGGTGGCCGAGTACTCGACCGAGTACGAACCGGGCACCATGGTCGGCACCGGCCCCGGCAGCCCGTCGCTGCCGGAGCATCGCGTGTGGAAGGTGCGGCGCTGGAGCGGCGACCCGCAGGACACGGCGCACGTCGAGCGCGCGCCCGGCGGGTCGCAGGTGGACGTGCTCGTGCACCACGCGTGGTCCGAGTACATGGCCGGCGCGGTGCCGCACGGCGCACCGTGGCGGCTGCACCGGCTGCCCGACACGTCCACGCCCGATCCCGCCGACTCGCTCGACGTGCCCGGCCCGGACGTGCTCGGTGACCTGATGACGTGGTGCGTCTTCAACGACGCCGACCCCGCGAACCACACGAACATCGTGGGCGCGACGCTGCCGCTGGGCGCCGAGGTGGAACAGCTGGTGTTCGCGTTCGACGATCCGGGGCCCGCCGGCGACATGGCGTTCGTGCGCTGGCGCGTGCGCAACCACGGCGCCACCGCGTGGACCTCGCTGCGCGCCGGGTTCTGGGCCGACCCCGACATTGGTGGCGCGGGCTTCATGGACGACAAGGCGGGCTGCGATTCGGTCGGCTCGACCGGGTTCTCCTACAACGGCGACGCCAGCGACGTGGACTACGGTTCGCGCCCGCCGGTGTTCGCGATCCGCCTGCTCGGCAGCTCGCCCGCCCCGGCGCCCGGAACGCCGGCGGGCTTGTACGCGTTCCGCTCCTACATCGGCGGCACCGACCCGAACAACGCCACGGAGGGCTACCACGAGCTGGCCGGCGTGAACGGCGACGGCTCGCCGATGCTGGACCCGAACGGCGACCCG
>JBGAOB010000388.1:0-3384 GCA_044222045.1 Candidatus Eiseniibacteriota bacterium | reverse complement strand
CGCCCACGAACGCCACGTCGGCCGCCGCGTAGTAGCCGGCGAGCACGCCCGGCCGGCCGTCCCATCGCCACGTCCCGCCCACCGGGGCACCGCCGTCCGGCGCCGCGCCCACGCGCACCGACGACGCCTCGGCGCGCAGCTCGGGCTCGGCGCGCTCGTGCCGCGGCACCGCCACCACCTGCCACGCGCCGCGCAGTTCGGCGGGCAGCGCGCTCCACGCCTCGGCCAGCATCCGCGGCTCGCCGGGCCGCACGCTGCCGAGCACCAGCAGCGGCCGCGCGGGATCCAGCCCGAGAGCGGCGCGCGCCGCGGCCCGGTCGGGCGCCGGCGACGGCAGCCCGTCGCTCTTCAGGTTGCCCACCACGCGCGTGCGCTCGGGCCGCGCGCCGATCGCGAGCCAGCGACGCTCGTCCTCGGCGCTCTGGCACAGCACCGCGTCGAGGCCGGCCACGAGCGAGCGCATCTCGCCGCCGAGCGACGCGTAGCGCCGAGCGGAACGCTCGGACAGCCGCGCGCTCACCACCGCCACCGGGATGCGCTCGCGGCGCGCCCGCAGCAGCCAGTGCGGCCACAACTCGGTCTCGATCAGGAACACGCGCTCGGGCTCGATGCCGCGCAGGAACCGGCGGGCCGCCTGGGGCGCGTCGATCGGCGCCAGCGCCACCGGCCGCCCGAGCTCGGCGAGCCGCGCGCGTCCCGTGCGCGTGGTGGCGGTGAGCACGAAGCGCGCGCCGGGCGCGCGGCGCTCGAGCTCGCGCAGCAGCGGCGGCACCGCGCGCGCCTCGCCGAGCGACGCCGCGTGCACCCACGCGTGGCAGCCGCCGGCGATCGCGAACTCGCCCATGCGCTCGCTCCAGAGTGGTCGCTCGTGCGGCGAAGCGAACACGCGGGCCGACGGCGCCACGGCGCCCAGCAGCGGCGCGAGCACGCGGTAGGCGTTCCAGGCCAGCCTCACGCGCGCTCCCCCGCGCGGCCGCGCACCTCGGCGGTCACGTCGCGCAGCGCCTGTTCCACCTGCACGCGGGCCGCCTCGAACGCCTCGCCCTGCAGGTCGCGCGGCAGCGTGATCGGAGCGCCGTGCGTGATGCTTACGCGCGCGAACGGCTTCGGCGCGCGGAAACGGTCCCACGAGCGTGCCACCCAGGCGCGGTCGGACGACGTACCGATCGGCACCACGCGCCGGCCGAGCCGCGTGGCCAGGTAGACGACTCCGTCCTTCGCCTGCTCGGCCGGCCCGCGCGGGCCGTCGGGCGTCACCGCGAGCTGCGCGCCCTTCTCGGCCCACGCCACCATTTCGCGCAGGCCCGCCTCACCGCCGCGCGTGCTGGAACCGCGCGCGGTCACGAAGCCCAGCGCCTCGATCACGCGCGTCACCAGTTCGCCGTCGCGGTGCCGGCTCACGAGCACCGCGATGCCCTCGCCGCGGTGCGTGAACGCCAGCGGCAGCAGCCGCGAGTGCCAGAAGCAGTAGACGAAGCGCTCCCCGGTCGCCACGGCCGTGTCGTACTCGGGCGCGTTGCGCTCGTCGATGCGCCACGTGCGGCCCACGCCGCGCAGTATCGTGGCCGCCGAGCCGGCCGCCGGCGGCAGCCACCACGGGTAGCCCGCGCCGCTCACGCGAGCCGCTCCGCCACGGCCGCGGCCGCGCGCGCGGAAGCCCCGGGGCCGCCGAGGCGCTCGCGCACCACGGCCAGCGCCTCGCGGCGTGCCGCGAGCGCCGCGGGGTCGGCGAGCCACGCGAGCAGCTGCTTCGACAGCGCGTCCGGCGTCAGCGCTTCCTGCAGCAGCTCGGGCGCCACCTCGTGCCCCGCCACGATGTTCGGCAGGCCGATGCGCGGGATCTTCACCAGCCGGCGCGCGAGGAACGCGTTCAGCCAGCCGGTGCGGTAGATCACCACGAGCGGCGTGCCGAACAGCGCCGTCTCCAGCGTGGCCGTGCCCGACGCCACCGCGCACACGGTGGCCGCGGCCTGCACCGCGCGTGTCCGCCCGCGCACCACGCGCACCACGTCGCGCGCACCCGCCGGCAGGCGACCCTCGTCGAGCCCGGGCGCCATGGCCAGCACGGGCACCACGTCGGGCCGCGCCGCGAGCACGCGTCGCGCGCTCTCTACCAGCACGTCGGCGTGCATCGCCAGCTCCTGCGGCCGGCTGCCCGGCAGCAGCCCGAGCAGCGGCCGGTCGGCCGCCACGCCGAGTTCGGCACGCAGCGTGGCCGCGTCCACCTCGGGCTCCAGGTCGTCGAGCAGCGGATGGCCCACGAACCGCACCTCGCAGCCGGCGTCGCGGAAGATCGGCTCCTCGAACGGGAACACCACGAGCAGCCGGTCCACCCACGCCGCCATCTGGGCGGCGCGCTCGGGATGCCAGGCCCACACCTGCGGCGCCACGTACTGGATCACGCGCGCCCCGCGCCGGTGCAGTTGCGGTCCGAGCCGCAGGTTGAAGCCCGGGTAGTCCACCAGCAGCACGGCGTCGGGCCGGAACGCTTCGAGCTCGGCGACCAGCCGGCGGCGGGTGTCGAGCAGCAGCGGCAGCTTCGCCACGATGCCGGAAAAGCCCAGCACGGCGAGCTGCTCCTGCGGCACGATCGCCTCGACACCCTCGGCGCGCATGCGCGGCCCGGCCACGCCCCGCACGCGCACGTTCACCCGGCCCCGCAGCTCGCGGATCAGGTTCGCCGCGTGGTGGTCTCCCGATGTCTCGCCCGCGACGACCAGCAGCCGGCGCTCGGGGGCGGCGGTCAGTGCGTGGCCCACTGCACGGCACGTGCGCGCATGGCGTCGCGCACCGCCGCCGCCACCGCCAGGGCGTCCCGTCCCGCCCGTGCGGTCGCAGCGCCCTCGCCGGCTCCGCGCAGCGAGCGCAGGAACGCGGTCAGCTCCAGCGCCAGCGGCTCGCCGGGGCCGATCTCGAGCTTCGTGCGATCGATGCCCGCCAGCAGCTGCAGCGGGTCCACCGCGCCGGGCTTGAACGAGCCGGGATCCTTGATGACGAACGCCTCGCCCACCTTCTCGAACAGGTCCACCGACAGGTAGGCGTTGCCCTGGAAGAACCGCAGCCGGCGCAGGCGCTCCACCGACACGCGGCTCGCCGTCAGGTTCGCCACGCAGCCGTCCGGGAACTCGAGCCGTGCGTTCGCGATGTCCTCGTTGCCCGACAGCACCGCCACGCCCACCGCGCTGATCTGCGACGGCGTCTGCCCGGTCAGGTGCAGGACCGCGTCGATGTCGTGGATCATGAGGTCGAACACCACGTCGATGTCGAGCGAGCGCGGCTGGAACAGCGCGAGACGGTGCGCCTCGATGAACTTCGGGCGGCGGACGAACGGCCGCGCGGCGAGCAGCGCGGGGTTGAAGCGCTCCACCTGCCCGACCTGCAGCG
>JBGAOB010000387.1:0-3390 GCA_044222045.1 Candidatus Eiseniibacteriota bacterium | reverse complement strand
CACTCGACGCGAGCGCCGTCGTGCAGGGCGCCACCGTGAACGGCGTGATCCACCCACCGCTCGCGCTGCTCGCCGGCGCGTCGTGGCCCGTCGGGCGCGAGGCCGCTCCGCAGGACGCGTCGAACGCGTGGCGCCTGCGCGTGACCGCCGGCCCCGCATGGCGCGTTCGCCCCGACGACGCCGACGTGAAGGCGCGCGTCGGCAAGTGCATGCGCGCGAGCCTCGCGCATCCATACGACGCGCACCTGTCGTTCGAGCTCGATGGCGCGTGGGCGGAAGTGACCTCCGAGACGCCCGCCGTGGTGCGCACCGAGCGAGACGAGTTCGGCAACCTGGTGAGTGTGTTCGGAAAGGACCACCCGGTGTGGAATCTCGTCGCGGTGGTGCCCGCCGTGAGCCTGGGCACGGGCGACGGGCCGTGGCGGGCATCGTTGCGTGGCGGCGTGGGCATGGGTCACACGGGAGGCGACGGGGCGACGAGCGACGTCCCGTACATCGACGTGACGACGCTGGAGACGGTGACCGTGCAGACCCGTTCCGGCTTCGGTCGTGCCGCCGCCGGCGCCGCGTGGATCGCCGGCGTCACGCTCGAACGCAGGCTCGCCAACAGCCTCGCGCTGCTGCTGGAAGCCGACACATGGGGCGTGACCACCCGCTACGCCGGCATCCAGCTGGCCGACGTGAGGGCCGGAGTCGAGTTGAGGTAGCGCGAGGCCCCCAAGCCACCCATATCCGGGGCAACGAACGAAGCGCCTGACGACGCAACTCGCATCGGCTGGGTAACGCTGCCCGGGCAAAGCCCGGGCGCGCAGCCCCGGTCACGCAACCGCCGCAGGACACCCGACCATGCGGGGCAACGAACGAAGGTCGTGCACGGACCAGCCTCCAACCGCTTATGCGTGGGGATGCGGCGACGCCAGCGGCACCAGCGGCACGCGCCGGCCCCCCTCCCACACCTGCAGCGCGCCGCCCGAGGCGAGCGCGTGCTCCAGCGCCTCGGCCTCGCTGCAGCCCGTGAGCACGCGCACGAACGCACGGCACACGCTCTGGTGCGCGACGAACAGCACGGGCGGCGCGTCCCACGGCGTGCCCGCCGTGCGCAACCACTCGGCCAGCCGACGCTCGGCGTCGGCGTAGCTCTCGCCACCGGGCCACGGCGTCGTCCATCGCGCCGCGGCACGATCGGCTTCGAGCGTGGGGAACCGCGCCACGTACTCGTCGCGCGTGAGGCCCTCGCAGTCGCCGAACGACAGCTCCACCAGCGCGTCGGCCGTCTCGATCTCGGCGCCGCAGTGCTCGGCCACGCGCCGCGCGGTCGCCAGCGCGCGGCCGAGCGGGCTCGCCACGATGCGGCAGACGCCCAGCGACTGCGCGAGCATCGCCAACGAATCGGCCTGCGCCACGCCGCGCGCGGTGAGCGGCGAGTCCAGCCGCCCCTGCAGGCGGCCGATCTTGTTCCACTGTGTCTCTCCGTGACGCGACAGCACCAGCGAACGCATGCGGGCCTCTCGGGAATGCGCTCCGCGCCACGCGACCACCGAAGCGAGCGGCGACTTCGTTCGAAGGCGGTCACACGCGGATCGAATCGGGCGACGATAGCGCAGCCGCGCGCACGCGCGCACCCGATCGCCGATCGCTCTTTGCACGGCCCGCGCACGCAGCGGCGCCGTCGCCGTGACGGCGCGACGCCGAATCCGGCGCGACGGCCCGGAAAGCACACGCTTCGCGCACGCTGGCGCCTCACCCCCGCGCCCCCTACACTGCCGCCCGCATGAAGATCTACACACGCACCGGAGACGACGGCACCACGGGACTGCTCGGTGCCCAGCGCGTCCACAAGGACGATGTCCGCGTGGAGGCGTACGGCAGCGTGGACGAACTGAACGCCTGCCTGGGCACGGCGCTCGCGCAGAACGGGGCGCACCCGCTGCGGGCCGAGCTCGAGGCGATCCAGGCCCACCTCTTCCAGGTGGGAGCCGAACTGGCGGCCACGGACGAGTCCGTGGTTCAGAAACTCTCCCGGGTGGCCGATGAAGACGTCGCGGCGCTGGAGAGCCTGATCGACCGGCTCGAACAGGGATTGCCGCCGCTCACACGCTTCATCCTGCCGGGCGGATCTCCACTCGCCGCCGAACTGCATCGCGCACGCACCGTTTGCCGGCGGGCCGAACGACGAGTCGTGACGCTGTCGCGGCAAGCCGCGATCGAGCCCCGGCTCGTGCGCTACCTGAACCGCCTCGCCGACCTGCTGTTCGTGATGGCGCGCACCGCGAACGCGCGCGCCGGGGTGAGCGAGACGACCTGGAGCCCGAAGGGCTGAGCTGGACGATCCTTCGCTCCTCCGGACGACTTCACCGCGTGTCGCGGACGTTCACGGCACGCTTCGGGCACGAACCTCCGAACGGTCCCCGTGGCCGGGCGGCGAATTCTGGCCCTTTACTTCCCCTGGGTCCGCGGCCATAATGCGGCGCGAACCGAAGCACTGGTTCCTGATTCGAGGAGGAGAAGGATGTACCGGTGCCCCCACGTCGGGGCCGGTTTCCCTTCCCGCAGTTCCTTCGCCCTCGTCCTGCTCCTGGCGCTCGTGTGTCCGGCGCGTGCAGACATGACGATGAAGGAATGAACGGTTTCGAGTGGTCCCGGCGCTGTCCGTGACGGGACGACACTCCAGACCACGATCATCGCGGGTGATCGGAGCCGCAGCGACGTCGAGTGCACGACCACCGGTCGATTCGAGATTCTGGCCGGAGGCGGTAAATCCCGCCACGCCAGCTACATGACGCGACTTGGCCGCGAATGTGACTGGAACCTGGACGACGAGAAGCAGACCTGCGCCGAGGTGGCGTTCGCGCTGTCGAGCGAGCCGCCGAGCAGGGGGCTCACCGAGGCCGAACTGGCCCAGGCCGAAGCCCGGCAGAAGCCCCGCCCGGAAGCCACGGACGTCGAGTACGAGATGGACGTCCGGTGCGCGGGTAACAAGCAGCAGAAGATCGAGCGCAACCCGCGTCGTGCGGCACCCACCGGTGGTGGGGCTCGCTCGACACGGAGGGATGGGCACCCGTCGCGGCCGTGACCGCGGCGTCGCCACGCTCCGCTCGCTCGAATCCGTGTTCACGCGCAGGACCGCGGCGGTTCGCCGCTGCGCTGCGCAAGCATCCACATACGGCGCACGATGCACGTGCGTCGCAAGGAAGACCGATGAGACCTCGCCGTCGCCGTCCGCGCGGCCCGCGTCCGACGCAGCAGCCGGGCGCTCCCGACCTGCAGTCCGAAGCGCCCGCCAACCCCGACTTCTTCTCTCCCGCCGAAGGTGGCGACGCCCCCGAGGCGCCTCGCGCGAACGGCGGTGACGTGGCCCCGAGCGGCGCCGCGCCGATGGCCGGCGGACCC
>JBGAOB010000386.1:0-3394 GCA_044222045.1 Candidatus Eiseniibacteriota bacterium | reverse complement strand
CCACGTACTGGCTCAAGGACGCCGACGTGGACGGCGTGCGGCTCGACGTGCCGAACGAGGTGCCGTTCTGGTTCTGGAAGCTCTTCAACCAGCGCGTGAAGAGCGTGAAGCCGGACGCCTACATCGTCGGCGAGCTGTGGGGCAACGCGTCCGACTACGTGCGTCCCGGCGTGTACGACGCCGTGATGAACTACGCCTTCTTCCGTGACCCGGTGCTCAAGTTCCTCGGCCAGGGTCAGGGCACCGCCTCCGAGTTCGACGCGGCGCTGTCCACCGGGCGGCTCACCTACCCGGCGCAGGCGGTCGAAGTGCAGATGAACCTCATCGACAGCCACGACACGGTGCGGTTCCTGTCGCAGGTCGGTGGCAACGCCGCGCGGCTGCGGCTCGCGTCGCTGTTCCAGATGACCTACGTCGGCGCGCCGGCGATCTACTACGGCGACGAGGTCGCGATGGAAGGCCAGCGCGATCCCGACTGCCGCCGGCCGTTCCCGTGGAGCTGGGAGAGCGACGCGAAGCGCACGGCGATGCACACGTGGTACGCCAAGCTCGCGAACCTCCGACTCGCCCACGCGGCGCTGCGCACGGGCGAGTTCCGCACCGTGAGCACGAACGGCATGACGTACGCGTTCACCCGCAAGGGCGCCGGCGAGGAGTTCCTCGTCGTCCTGAACGCGGGCCGCTCGCCGGCCGAGGTCGCCGTCGACCTCGCCGCGTGGGGCGGCAAGGCGAAGGCCGTCGACGCGCTGACGGGCACTCCCGAGGATTGGAGCGGCACGGCGACCGTGAAGCTCGCGCCGTCTTCGGGCCGCGTGTTCCAGCTCACGCGTTGACGACGGATCGGCAACGTGAAGGCCCCGGCGCCGCACGGCGCCGGGGCCTTTCGCGTGCCGCCGGAGCGGCTCAGCTCACCGTGACGACCGCGCCGAGCAACGACTTCTCGCTCGTCGGATCGAACAGGTGCAGCTTCTCGAGCGGGCAGTAGAGCGTGGCCTTCGCCCCGACCTCGGGTGCGCTCTGGCCCGGCACGCGCGACACCAGATCACCCGCCGGGCTCTTCCAGTGCACGAGCGTCTCGTTGCCGAGCGGCTCCTGCACTTCGACCGTGGCGGGGATCGCACCGCCGTCCTGCGGCTCCAGGTGAAGGTCTTCGGGGCGGATGCCCACCGTGACCGACTTGCCCCGGAGCGACTCCACCGCGGCACGCAGCGCGGCGGGCACCGGAATCTTCACGCCGCTCGCCTCGAGCGTCGCACCGTCGCCCGACACGTTCGCCGGGAAGAAGTTGATCGGCGGGCTGCCGATGAAGCCGGCCACGAACTGGTTCGCCGGGCGCGAGTACAGCGTGTACGGATCGGCACACTGCTGGAGAACGCCCTTCTTCATCACCGCGATCCGGTCACCGAGCGTCATGGCCTCGACCTGGTCGTGCGTGACGTAGATCATCGTGGCGCCCACGCGCTGGTGCAGCCGCTTGATCTCGGCCCGCATCTGCACGCGCAGCTTCGCGTCGAGGTTCGACAGCGGCTCGTCGAACAGGAACACCTGCGGTTTGCGCACCATCGCGCGCCCCAGCGCCACGCGCTGGCGCTCGCCGCCCGACAGCTCGCGGGGCTTGCGCGGCAGGTAGCCCGTGAGGCCGAGCACCTCGGCCGTCTCCTTGACCTTCGTCTGCACCTCGGGCTCGGGCACCTTGCGGCGGCGCAGGCCGAACGCGATGTTGTCGAACACGGTCATGTGCGGATAGAGCGCGTAGTTCTGGAACACCATCGCGACGTCGCGGTCCTTCGGCGCCAGCTCGTTCACCACGCGCTCGCCGATCGCGATCGTGCCCTCGGAGATCTCCTCGAGGCCGGCCACCATGCGCAGGAGCGTGGACTTGCCACAGCCCGAAGGGCCCACGAGCACCAGGAACTCGCCGTCGCGGATGTCCAGACTCACCGAGTCCACGGCCTTCTGCCCGCGGCCGTAGAGCTTGCTGACCTGCTTCAGGCTGACGCCCGGCATGCGCTCTCCCCCGTGTTGAGGTGTCGGAACGGGCGGACGTTAGCGAAGGGCGATGGCGCCCGCAACCGGGACGCCGCCCCCGGCTCGCGCTTCAGCGTCCGCGCGGCGAACGTTTCCCCGCGGCCGCCGGCCTTCCCGCTTCCGCGGGCATCAGCCACGCGAGGATCCGATCCAGCCGGGCCGCCCAGGCGCGCTCGTTGTGCGGGGCGCCTTCGATCTCCTCGTAGTGCAGGTCCGCGCCCTCGCGATACCCGCGCGCCACGAGCGCGTCGCGCAGCGCGCGCTGGTCGTCGAGGCGCGTGTCGCGCGCGCCGGGGAACGGTGGCGGGCCCTCGGCGGTGCCGATGTCGAGCCAGATCCGCAGGCCCGTCCCCCGCCCGGACGCCACGCGGCGCAGCACTTCGCGATCGGCCCACCACACCGACGTGCTCACGCTGCCGATGCGGCGGAACACTTCCGGGTGGTCGAGCCCCAGGTCGAGCGCCGCGAGCCCGCCGAGCGAGGAGCCGATCACGGCGGTGTCGTCGGGACCGGGCCTGGTGCGGTAGCGCTGGTCGACGAACGGCTTCAGCTCCTCGACCAGGAAGCGCTGGTAGTCGGCCGACTTGCCGCCGCCGTGCCGGGCGTCGGGCGCGTGCGTGTACTCGTCCATCCGCGCGGCCGTGTTCGCCACCGCAACGAGGATCGCGGGCCGCATGCGGCCTTCGGCGATCAGGCGCGTCGCGGTTTCGTCCGCGCCCCACTCCACGCCGATGAAGCTCGTGGCGGCGTCGAACACGTTCTGCCCGTCGTGGAAGTAGACGACCGGGTAGCGCCGGCCGTCGTGCTTCGCGTAGCCCGGCGGCAGCCACACCAGGACGTCGCGCGGGGCCACGAAGCGGGACGGGAACGCCTCGTGCCGCTGCACGTCGCCGATCACCGTGTGCGGCCGCGCGGCGGCGGGCCCTTCGACCTGGTCGCGCCACGCGGCTACGTCCACGCGCACGGTGTCGCCGTCGCGCGCCGTGCACGCGCGGTTCGGGATCTCCTCGCCCTTCGCGCCCTTCTCCACGGTGTTCCAGCTGCCGCGCGTCACCTTGAACTCGGCCGTGGAGCCGTCGGGCAGATCGGCCGTGCCCGTCCACACGCGCTCGCCGGCGTTCGCCAGCTTCAGCCCGGCGCCGTTCCACGAGCCGAGCGCGGCCGCGTCTCCCGACACCCACACCGCCGCGTCCGCCGGCGTCGAGGCCGGCACGGTGACGCGGAACGTCACGCGGGCGGCATGGGCGGAACCGGCGGCCATCAGGAGCATCGCGAGCAGCGCCGCGCGCACGCTCAGGCCTCGGCGTCGGGTGGCGTCACGCGACCGGCCGCCTGCGACTTGAGCCGCCGCCCGACCAGGTCCACC
>JBGAOB010000385.1:0-3491 GCA_044222045.1 Candidatus Eiseniibacteriota bacterium | reverse complement strand
CCGGCGCCGCGGTCGGGAGCAGGGACGTGCAGCGGGACATCAGGCCTCCAGCGAAACCGAGTCCAGCCACCAGACCAGGTCTCCGCCGTGAAGCTGCAACTGGTAGACGTCGCGCTCTCGTCGGTGACGGAGAAGTAGAAGCGCGGGTCTTCCCGGCCCGGTCGATCCAGCGGGTGTTGACCCGCCGTACGCGGTGCTGCGGCCCGGCGCCGGAAGGCCACCGGAGTCACGGTGCCGCCGGAAAAGTCGGCGCGCACCGCCACGGCTTCGTCGATCGCTTCGCTTCGCGCCAGGCTCGGGGGCTGCTGGCTCGATCCCCTCGCCGCCGTGGCGGGGCGGGTCGCGCCGACGGACGGCACCATACTGCACGCATGTGCACAAGGGCTTTTTCAGGGCCTCCCGCGAGGCTCGCCGATACCCGGGGCGGTAGCGCCCGCCGCGGGTCAGGTGTAGAAACGCCGCCATCGGCAGTCACCCGCTCGCGCTGACAGGAGGTCCGTCGTGAGAGTCGCCCGCTGGTCCGTTCCCGTGCTCGTCCTCGCGGCCGTCGTCACGGCCGCGTTTTCCGCCGACTCGCCCAGGCCCAGCCTGCAGACCACCGAGGCTTCGCTGGGCGTGGGGGGCGCGTCGTTCGTCCTCGTCCACAGCATCGGCGGCTCGCGCACGGACTGGCTGCCGACGGTCAAGCGCCTCAAGGACCGCTACAAGGTGGTCATGGTCGAACTGCCGGGCCACGGCACGAGCCCGCTGCCCGATCCGTTCGCGCTCGAGACCGCGGCCGACATGCTCGACAGCGTGATCGCGCTGCAGAAGCCCGAGAGCACCATCGTGGTCGGCCAGGGCGTGGGCGGCGTGCTCGCGGTGCAGGCGCTGGCGCGCCACCCGGGCCGCGCGCGCGGGCTGGTGCTGATCGACGCGGCGCTCAAGTCGCCGATGCAGATCGACGACCAGCAGGTCGGCATGATCGTCCGCTTCATGGACGAGAACTACGAGACGTTCAAGACGATGGCCTTCGCCAAGATGGGCCGCGACTCGGCCGAGAGCGCGATCCTGTTCGCCAAGATGGCCGCGGTGCAGCCGGCGACGGTCAAGGCGTACATGCGCAACCTGCTCCGCGTCGACGCCAACCGCGACCTCAAGTCGCTCGGCATGCCGGTGCCGCTCGTGGTCTCGGGACGCGTGGAAGGGCGAGGCGCTGTGGGGCCCGACGTCGAAGTCGATGGGCTACGACGACTCGACCATGGTGACGCCGCACCGCATCGTGAGCGCGGGCACGCTGGTGATGAAGGACCAACGACTCGCTGGCGGCGATCCTCACCGGCTACGCCACGGGCGCTTCGCGGCCAAGAAGTAGCGCCGTGCGCGCCATGGCCCGCGTCCCTCCGGGGCGCGGGCCGCCGCGTTTCAGGAGACCGCGGGCGCCGCCTCGAGCGCGGCGCGCCCGCGCGCGACAGCTCGTGCACGCGGTACGGTTTGGCGACGAAGCCGGGCCGGCGCGAGGCCCGTGGGATCCGGCGCGGCGGCGCCGTAGCCGCTCGACAGCACGACGCACGCGTGCGGGCGCAGCGCCCGCACGGCGCGCAGCACCTGGTGGCCGTCCAGGTCGGGCATGGTCACGTCGAGCAGCACGAAGCGGATCTCGTCGGCGTGCGCGCGGAACACCGCCAGCCCGTCGGTGCCGCTCGAAGCCGACAGCACGTGCTCGAAGCCGATGCGCGCGAGCATGGCGCAGGCGATCGAGCGCACGCCGGGCTCGTCGTCGATCACGAGCGCGGTGCCGGACGCGCGCCACTCGCCGTCTTCGGCCGCGGGGCGCGCCTCGGCGGGCACGCGCGCCAGCGCGGGCAGCAGCACGCGGAACGTGGTGCCCCGCCCGGGCTCGGTCTCGACCTGCACGACGCCGTGGTGCGCGCGCACGATGCCGAGCACCGCCGCCAGCCCGAGGCCGCGGCCGGTGAACTTGGTCGAGAAGAACGGATCGAAGATGCGCGCGAGCGTCTCCGGCGTCATGCCGCAGCCCTCGTCGGTCACTTCGAGCACGACGTAGGCGCCGGGGCGCGCGTCGTCGGCGCCCCAGCGCGAGCGCAGCGCCTCGGCGTCGCACTCGGCGGCGCGCACGCGCACGACGATGCCGCCCGTCTCGGTGCCCATCGCCTCGGCGGCGTTGACGATCAGGTTCATGACCACCTGGCGAAGCTGCGCTTCGTCGCCCTCGAGCGGCGGCAGTTGCGGCGCGAAGTCGTAGCGCAGCGCCACGCGCTTGGGGATCGAGACGTGCAGCAGGTGGCCCATCTCGGCGACCAGCGCCGACAGCACGAGCGGCCGCATCGCGACCTGCCCGCGGCCGGCGTAGGCGAGCATCTGCTGCGTCAGCTCGGCGGCGCTGCGCGCGCCGGCCACGATGTGCTCGAGGCTCTCGTGCACGGGCGATCCGGCGGGCGCCTGCACGCGCGCGAGGTCGGCGTAGCCGAGGATGCCGGTGAGGATGTTGTTGAAGTCGTGCGCGATCCCGCCCGCCAGCAGGCCGAGGCCCTCGAGCTTCTGCGCCTCCATCATGCGCGCCTCGAGTTCGCGCTTCTCCTCGGCCATGCGCCGGCGTTCGGTGATCTCGACGGCCATGCCGCACAACAACGGCTCGCCGTCGGGGCGGCGGATGGAGAACTTCACGGTGAGCCACCACGCGTCATGGCCGGGCCGGTTGACGTGCTGCTCGACCACGACCGGGCGGTTGGAGGCGAGCACCTGCTCGTCGGTTTCGGTGAGGCTCGCGACGACTTCGGCGGGGAACAGGTCGTGCAGCGAGTGCCGGCGGTACTCGGGCGTCTCCTCGCCCCACACGAAGCGCTGGAACGCCGCATTCGTCCACAGCAGCCGGCCCTGGCGGTCGCGCACGAACGCGATCGCGGGGCTGTGGCGCATGAAGTTGTCGAACATCTCCTGGCTCGCGCGCAGCGCCAGTTCGGCCTGCTTGCGTTCGGTCACGTCGGTCATCGTGCCCGACGCGCGCCGCGGGCGGCCGTCGGGGCCGCGCTCGGTCACCCGGCCGCGATCGAGCACCCACACCCAGTGCCCGTCGCGGTGGCGCATGCGGTACTCGGTCTCGTAGTGGCCGGTGAGCCCGGCGAAGTGGCCGCGCACCGCCTCGACGCTCGCGGCCTCGTCGTCGGGGTGCGTGAGCTGGCTGTACTCGTGCGGGAAACGGATGAACTCGTGCGGTTCGTAGCCGAGCATGCGCGCGAGGCGCTCGCTGACTTCGACCACGTCGGTCTCGGCGTTCCATTCCCAGAAGCCGTCGTTGCTGCCTTCGAGCACGCGCCGCAGCCGGGCGGCGCGCTCGTTGGCTTCCTGCAGCGCCCGCCGCCGTCCGTGTTCGTTGGCCGCGAGCAACAGCGTGAAGAACCCGAGCGCGCCGCTCACGCTCTCGAGCGAACGGGCCGACGCGACCGGGCGGATCATGCCGTACAGGCCGCGGCCCTGCGCGCCGCCCAGCG
>JBGAOB010000384.1:0-3530 GCA_044222045.1 Candidatus Eiseniibacteriota bacterium | reverse complement strand
ACGGAGTTTGGCGCGCGCAGGCCGGGGTGGGGACCCGCGAGGAGGGCGTGCGGGATGCGTGCGCCTCGTGCGGGCTGCAACCCGCGGGGCGGCCGACCCACGGCGGGAGCCGTCCCGAAAAGGCTGAGGCCCCGCTCTTGCGAGCAGGGCCTCGGCCAGCGAGCGAAGCGTTGAGCTTCGTTTACAGCGACTACCGGTAGATCGACTTCACGCGGCCCCAGGTGCTGTTCATCGACGGGGTCGAGAGGCAAGCGGCCGGCGAGGCGGTCGCCGAGTTGCGCGGCAGGGGCGACAGGCTGATCGAGAAGTCGGCCAGGTTGTTGTCGGTGTCCGTCATGCCCGAGTTGCCACGGACGAGCGACTGGGTCGAGTTGAGGCCGGGAGCGGCCGCGCCTTCGAAGCAGTTGCCGTTCCACGACACGACGTCGACGTACACGCCACCGACCGAGTTGCCGCTGCAGGGCAGGTTCGCGCCGGCCTGCGACACGAGCGCCATCTTGCCAGCCGTCGCGCTGATGTTCGGACCCGTGGTCGGGGAGGCGAGATCCGCCGTCACCGGGAACGCCACGCCGCCCGAGCCAGCCGAACCGAGCTGGATCAGCAGGTAGTGGCAGGGCTGGATGACCGTGTTCGCGGGGATGTTGTAGTAGTTGTTCGCCGAGCTGCCGAACGACGTGCCCGTCGACGAACCGTACTCCACCGCCCAGCCGCCGATGTTCACGGCAACGCCGCTCGAGTTGAAGAGCTCGACGAAGTCGTACTGGTAGGTGCCGGTGCTGCCGCCGCCGCCGCCGTACACCTGGCTGATGCGGACGGCGTTCGCCGCGAACGCCGAGTTGGCCACGAGGGCCAGCGCCGCGACCGCACAAAGCGTGGTCACAAGCTTCTTCATCGGGATTCTCCTGTGGGCTGCGATGCGAGATGCGATCCCGTGGGGGAGGCGATCTCGTGGTTACCGACGTCCCGCGCCGGGTATGCGGGAGGGACTTCCCCGCATGGAACGAGGTGGAATGCCGCGTTAAGGATAAGCCGGTACTCCCGGGCGGAACAAGGGGGGAGGTGAACAATTCACCCGTGTTCACGTCCGCGAAACGAGGTCGGAGGGCGCGAAACGCCCGATCGAATCCCGTGACCCCGCGAAATTGGGTGCGATCACCCCTCAGCGGGCCGTTCGGGCGGCGCGCACCCACGTGTGGACCGCGTTCGCGACCAGAAACGCCGCGAATGCGCGGACCAGAACGGCCTGCGGCAGGCGCAGCGCGACCAGCGATGCGAGTGGGGCCCCGATCGCGGCGCCGAGCGCCAGCCACGGGAGTGGCCGAGTGGCGACGTTGCCGTGCCGATGGTGCTCGAGCGCTCCCGCCGGGGCGGTCACCAGGATCAGCGCCAGCGACGTGCCCTGCGCGACCTGCTGCGAGGCGCCGAAGAGCAGCGTCAGCGCGGGCACCGCGAGGATGCCCCCGCCCACGCTGGCAGGCCGGCAGCAGGCCGACCGCGGCGCCGACCGCGAGTTCCGGCGACTCCGAGGGCGCCCGCGAGTTGTGGGGCGCCGGTGGTGGCGGGCGCCTTCCACAGCAAGCGCGCGGCGACGAGCAGCAGGAACACCGCGAACGCGCGGGTGAGCCGGGCGCGGCTGGTGCGCGCCGCGAGCCGCGCCCCGAGACGCGCGGACAGCACGCTCGCCAGCGCCATGATCGCGCCGGTCGTCCACGCGACCTGCCCGTGCGCGGCGTAGACCGCGAGCCCGGCGAGCGCGGTGGCGCCGATCGCGGCGAGCGAGGTGCCGTGCGCGCGATGCTGGTCGAGCGCGAAGAAGCTCGTGAGCATCGGCACCAGCAGGATGCCGCCGCCGACCCCGAACAGGCCGCCGGCGAGCCCCGCGACGAAACCCGCCAGGGTTCCGCGCAGGCGCTCGCCGGAGCTCATCGCGTCATTGGCCGGCGTTGACGGCGGCCGGGGCGGTCGACTTCTGCAGCAGGCGGACCGTGTCCGCGAAGCGCGTCGCGTTCGTCGGCGCGCCCAGCACGACCGCGATCAGGTCGCGGCCCTGCGAGCGGATCCACGTGGCGAAGCAGTAGCCGGCCTCGAGGATGAAGCCGGTCTTGCCGCCGAGCACCTCGTAGCGGCTGTAGAGCAACCGGTTGGTGTTGTGCACCGCGTGCACGCGCCGCCCGGTCGCGAACTGGTACTGCCGCGTGGTGGTGATCTCCTGGATCAGCGGGTCGTGCGCAGCCGCGTGCAGCAGGCGCGCGACGTCGGAGGCGCTCGAGACGTTGCGCTCGTCGAGGCCGGTGAACTCGACGAACCGCGAGCTGGTCAGGCCCAGCTCGACGGCCTTGCGGTTCATGCGCGCCACGAACGCGTCGGCGGGCAGGCCCGACTCGCGCGCGAGCACGCGCGTCGCCACGTTGTCCGAGCACATCAGGCTCATGTGCAGCAGGTCGCCCAGCGCCACGTGCTCGCCCTTGCGCAGCTGCGTGTGCCCGGCGCCGTTCAGCTCGGCGAGCGTCACCTCGACCTCACGGTCGAGCGCCGGCTTCTGCTCCAGGAACACGAGCGCGGTCATGAGCTTGGTCAGGCTCGCGATCGGCACCGAGCTGTCCGAGTTCTTCGCGAACAGCACCTCGCCGGTGGCGGGATCGACCAGGATGGCGTTGCGGGCGTACACGCCGCCGGCCGGCGGTGCGCGGCGCGCGCGGCGGCGGCCCTTGCGCGTGGCGGACGTCGCCTTCGCCTTGCCCTTGGATGCCGAGATCGAGGTCTTCGAGGACCCGTGGGGCTTGTGGGTGGCGGCATCGGCCATCGTGGCCGGGACCGCCAGCAGGGCGAGTAGAACGAGCACGCCCAGCGAGCGCAGTGCGCGACGCAGCATGAAACCTCCTGAAGTCTCCCCGGGGCGGGGAGGCAACCGATTCCATCCATGGTATCGGCAAGACAGCGTCCCGGAACTTAGGGGTGAGCGGACGAACGCGTCAACGATTTCGTTGCGCTTCGCGAAAATCCGGGCCGGGGAGGGAGGCGGCGGGCCGGCTCAGCGGGCCGCCGGCCGCTCTTCGCGCAGGAACACGAGGAAGCGCCGCACCGCGTCCAGCGCCAGTGAATCGGCCTCGACGAGGTCGGCTTCACGAACGGGCTCGCGACAGGCGGCGAGCCGCGCGGGCAGCGCCCGCAGGGAGTCCATCGCGGCGCGCCACGGCGCCTCGTCCGCCTCGTTCGCCGGGCTGGCCGCCAGGTTCACGCGCGCGGCGCGCAGCACCTCGGGCAGCGCGCGCAGCCGCTTCGTGGCCCAGCGCATGCGGGTGCACGGGCTGGCGCGCGACGCCGCGGCGGCGGCGAGCACGGCGCCGGGGCCGAGCGCGAGGTAGGACGCGGGGTCGCGCCGCCACGCCCCGGACTCGAGCGGCGCACGTTCGCGCGCGACGCGCGCGCGCAGGCTGTCGAGCGCCGCCGCGTCGGCGGCCGCGAGCGCGTCGCGGTCGATCGCGGCGAGCCGCGCGGCGAGCGCCGCCAGCGTGTCCGCGTGCGCGCCC
>JBGAOB010000021.1:0-29271 GCA_044222045.1 Candidatus Eiseniibacteriota bacterium | reverse complement strand
TCAGCTCGCCGGCTTCTCGCCGCCCTTCATGCCGTCGGTGATCTTCCGTCGCAAGGCCTCCGCCTCGGCGCAGCGCGGCGGGCTCGGGGCGCCGAGGTCGGTGCCCATGCGCTCCGACAGCAGCATCGTCAGCAGCGCCTCCATCACGTTGCCCGAACTCGGCGTGCCGCCGTCCGCACCGTGGCCGCCCACCACCACGCGCGGCACGACGTCCACGCCCGACGTCTGGATCGCCTCGGCGAAGCGGTTCATCACCTGCTGCGTGAGCTGGAACCGCGGGCCGCCGTACGCACGCACCTGCTCCTCGATCGCCATGGCCTGCGCCACGCCGACGCGCGCCGCGCGTTCGGCCTCGCCGCCGGCGAGCGCCTGGATCTTGCGCGCCTCGCCCTCGCCGAGGATGCGGATGCGCTCGGCATCGGCCGTGGCGATGGTCTGGATCTTGGTCGCCTCCTGCTGCGCACGCGCCAGGTCGGCCTTGCCCTGGTTCGCCTGCACCGTGATCGACAGCTCCGACTCGGTGATCGCGGTCTGCTGCTTCGCGCGTGCCTCGGCCTCGCGCAGCTCGCGCTCCTTGACCGCCGCCACCTCCTGCCGGTTGTACGTCTCCACCTGCTCGGTGGCGATCTGGCGCGAGCGCAGCTGCGTCAGGATCTGCTCGATCTGCCCGCCCACGGCTCCCGAGCCCGGCGTGCCGATGAGCACTTCCTGCAGCTCCAGGTTGTACTGCGCGAACTTCTCCTTCATCTGCTCGCTCGACTGCTGCTGGATCGCGCTGCGGTCCTGGATCAGCTGGATCAGCGTGCGCGTCTGCCCGATGTTCTTGAAGTACGCGCTCACCATCGGGTCGAGCGTCTGCTCCACCAGCCGCTTGATGTCACCGAAGCGCTGGATCACGAGCGGCGCCTTGCGGTAGTCGATGTGCACCACCACCGACAGCGGCAGGCTGGGCTCGAAGGCGTCCTTGGTGATCAGCGCGACCTCGGACAGGTTCTCGTCGTACTTGTGCGCGCCGGTCTCGGACTTGTTCCACTTCAGAATGAAGTTCGTGGTCGGCACCATGAACACCTTGCCGGCGTAGGTGTTGAACGCGTACTTGCCCGGCAGCAGCGCCTCGCTCCACACGCCGCGTTCGCCGCGCGTCACGAGCTCGCCGTGCTTGTACTCGGCGCCCGACAGATCCTTGCCGATCGCGCCGACGTACGACACCACCACGCCCACGTTGCCCACGTCCACGATGGTCTTGGGCACCATCTCCACGGTCGCGAACAGGCGGTTGATGTAGTACGTGCCCTCCACCAGCACCTGCAGCTGGCGGCCGCGCAGGCCGCCCGCCCTCAGGTACTTCTCCGGATCCTGGAAGCTGTTGTGGTACGTGTCCGCCTGTTCCGGATCCTCGCCCACCGTGGGCGCGATGATCTCGCCCTCGCCGAGCGACGGGCCGTCGTGCACGGTGACGATGCCGATCACGTCGTCGGTGCCCTTGATGACCACGGGCGCGAAGCCGCCGCGGTCACGGATCACCTGCGCCATGCCGTGGAACGTGGCGTCCTCGGACTTGTCGAGCGGCAGGTAGAACACCCGCTCCTCGGTGATCACCACGAACTGCGCCAGGTTCACGGCGTACGTGCCCTCGCGCAGCACCTTGCGCTGCGGGCCCTTCTGGCCGCCGGCCTGCAGGAACGCGGCGACGTCCTGGAAGTCGCTCGCCTTCACGTTGGACGCCAGCGTCTGCGACGGCAGCAGCGGTTCGCCGTCGCGCGAGAACACGTAGCCGATCCGCCCCTGCGTGATCGTGACGAGCGGCGTGATGTGCACCACGTACTGGAACGGCATCAGGAAGTGCAGGCCGCCGCGCAGCACCGCGGGCTGGAAGCCGGCCTCGCCCTTCAGGGCGATGATGCCGGAGTGGAGCGAACCCTTGCCGCTCCAGCGCTTCTCGACGATGCCCACCTTGTTGTTGGGAATGAACCGCAAGCCGAGCAGCAGGAACCAGGCGACGAGGATGATGGGAATCGAAAGCAACGCGTGACTCAGAATCCAGGTGACCAGGGCCATTCGGACGCACCTCTCGCGAGAAGCCGGCGCGGCAAGGCGTGCGGACGCACGTGTGGCGCACGGCAGGACGTTTCGGAAGTCGGCGTGGAAGGGAACGCGGATCCGTCCGGGATCCGCACGCGGCGGGGGGACGTTCGCCCGGCGTGTCTTCTAAATCGGGCGGCGCTCCGGCGCGCGGGCCGGTGACACGGGTGAGGAGAAGCGGGCCGGGCGCATGACGGTGCAGACCAGCATCGTTCAGACCTCCGACGCGGCCCCGCGGCGATGGGGCCGTCCACGGTCTCGAGAGCCTCCGGGGCGATCGCTGAAGGTCCGACCCTCTCGCCTCGCGTCAGGCGGGCCCCGTGCGTGATGGGGCGCTTCCCCGGAAGTTCGGCCGCGCGCAGAGTACGCCAACCTCGACGCGGACGTTGCACCGCGGCCGCCCGCGCGCCCGCCTGGACCCGTTCGCCACCGCCGAACCGCGGCTATCCGGGCACGGCGCTTGGGCCAACCGCGCGGCAGCCCGGCGCGGCCCGTTCCCGGGACGGCGGCCCCGTCGCGAAGTGGCCCCACGTCGCACGGGCGCCGGCGGCCGCTGCGGGGTGCCGGAATGCCTTCGCGGCCTCAGCCGCGCGCGGTGCGTCTCAGGTCGCTCGGCGCGCCGTCGTACAGCGCGCGCCACGCCCGCCGCAGGTGCCGCGTGGAACCGAAGCCGGCACGCTCGGCGATGCGCTCCATGTCGAGCTGCGTCTGGCCGAGCAGTTCGCGCGCGACCGCCACCCGCAGCCGGTTGCGGTAGTCGGTCACGCTGCTGCCCACCTGCTCGCGGAAGAGCCTCGCCAGGTGCCGGCTGCTCGTGCCGGCGACGCGGGCCAGCGCATCGAGCGACCACGCGCGCGCGGGATCGGCGGTGATCGCGTCCTGCACGCGGTGCACCGCGGGGTGCAGGTGATTGCGGCCGTCGGTCCACGGCGAGAGCTGCGGGTCGCAGCCGGTGCGACGCTGGTACATCACCAGTGCGCGTGCGGCCTTCACGACCGTGGCGGAATCCGTGTACTGCCCCACCAGGTGCAGGATCAGGTCGATGCCCGCGGTGACGCCGGCGCTCGTGTAGCGGTCACGGTCCTCGACGAAGATGCGGTTCTCCAGCACGCGCGCCCGCGGGGCGATCGCCGCCAATTCGGCGCAGCCTTCGTAGTAGGTGGTGCACGCGTGGCCGTCGAGCAACCCCGCGCGCGCGGCGAGCAGCGCGCCGGTGCACACGGTGACCAGCTTGTGCCCGGGGCGGAACACCGATCGCAGCCAGTGCACGATGACTTCGTCGCCTTCGGTGGGATTCCAGGGACCGGGCAGCTTCGGCCCCAGCGGCGGACCGCCCATGGACGCCATCACCAGCAGGATCGCGCCGTCCGGCACCACCGGCGGAAGCGGCTGCACGCCGTGCAGGCGCAGGCCAACCGAGGTCATCACGTCGCGTGTCGGCCCCACGCAGCGCACGTCGAAGCGCACGTCGGCCTGCAGCTCGTTCGCGGAGCGCAGCACGTCGATCGGGCCCGCCATGTCGAGCAGCGCGGTGTTCGAGGGCATCACGGCCAGCACGGGCACGATGCGCGGGACTGGCGGACCCTTCGCCGGGCGAGGCGCGCGGGCGGTGGACACGGGCTTCTTCATGGGGACGCTCCGGACGAGGCGACGGGGGAATCGACCTCGGATGGATGCCGCGCGCGACGGACGGATTCGGACGAACTGCCGGACCGCGGTTCCGGGCCCCGGCGCGAATGGCCGCCCGGGCCCCGAGCGCTCATCGCGGGCGGAAGTCGAGCCACGCGGGCGTGCCGTCCTGCTCGCGCAGGCGCAGCGTCCGCCCGTCGCGATCCACGCGCGTGGCCAGCACCACGGCCTGGTCGCCGTCGTGCGCGGCCGATCCCGTCACGCGCACGGCGTCGCCCGCGGCGAGCCGAACGCGCTGCGCGTCCACGTACGCGGCCGGGCCCAGGTGCACCCACACCGTGTCGGTGCCGGTGGCCACGCGAACGCGCACGCCCTCGGCCATGCCCTCGCGCGGCACGAAACGATCCACGCCCAGGACGCGGCCCGCGACCCGCGTGACGTGATCCGGCGAGTAGAGCAGGGCGTAGGGCTGACCCGGGTACCAGCCCTCGAGCCCGGCGGGCGCGGCGGCGGCAGCCCGGTGCACCGACGAGAGTGCGAGAAGTGCGACCCCTGCCGCGGCGAGCACGGCGCGACGGAACGACGGGATGGACGAAGGGACGCGAGCGCGGCCGGACACGTGGGACGAGTTGCTGCGGTGCGACATGAGGAAACCTCCGACGACGGATGATGCGGGGATCGTTGCGGCTTTCGCGGCGTGTCGACGAGCACGAACCTACGGGGTGCACGCGATGGTCGAAATGCCGGCCGGCGACGAAATGCGGACGGATTCGGACATCGCATTCGCCGCACGTCGTTCGGCGATCCCGGGGCGGCCGGCGCGGCGTTCGCGCGACGCCGCGGGGCGCGCGGTTCGGGGTGGCGACGCTCGTTCGGCGTCGGGCGCAGCATCGCCGGGACACGCACCCGGACTCGGACGAACGCGGAAGCGTCTGCCGGCGCGGCCCCGACAGCCCGGGCGCGGCTGGCGGGGCGGGAACGCGACACGCTAGATTCCCCCGGCTCACACCCACCTGCCGCCCACGTCCACACGGGGCCGCGCCCCGCGGGAGCCGTCGCGATGTTCGAACCCCTGCCCCCCGATTTCGACTTCCCCACCGCCGAGAAGCGCGTCCGCGAGTTCTGGAACCGCAACGACGTGTTCGGCGAGTCGCTGCGCCGCCGCGAAGGCGCGCCGCGCTTCGTGTTCTACGAGGGGCCGCCCACCGCGAACGGCATGCCGCACCCGGGCCACGCCCTGACGCGCGCGATGAAGGACCTGTTCCCGCGCTACCGCACCATGCGCGGCGAGCGCGTGGAGCGAAAGGCCGGATGGGACACGCACGGCCTGCCGGTGGAAGTCGAGGTGTGCAAGCAGCTCGGCATCCACACCAAGGAGGAGATCGAGCGCTACGGCGTGGAGAAGTTCGTGCGCCAGTGCATCGACAGCGTGTTCCGCTACACGCGCGAGTGGGAGGAGATGACGTCGCGGCTGGGCTTCTGGCTCAACATGGAGGACGCGTACGTCACCTACCACCAGAGCTACGTCGAGAGCGTGTGGTGGTCGCTGAAGACGCTGTACGAGAAGGGCCTGCTCTACCAGGGCCACAAGGTGGTCTGGTGGTGGGCGCAGGGCGGCACCGCGCTGTCGGCCGGCGAGGTCGGCGAGGGCTACCGCACGGTCGACGACCCGAGCGTGTACGTGAAGTTCCCGCTGCTCGACCCGCCTGCCGCGCCGGCCGGCTCGCCCGCGGCGAAGCGCACGAGCCTGCTCGTGTGGACCACCACGCCGTGGACGCTCGTGAGCAACCACTTCGCGGCCGTGCACCCCGAGCTCGAGTACGCGCTCGTGCACGACGCGCACGACGGCGAAAACCTGTACGTGGCCGCGGCGCTCGTGGACACGCTCGCCAAGAAGTCGAAGCGCGAACTGACGGTGCTCGGCACGTGTGCCGGGCGCGCGCTGCTCGGGCTCGCCTACCAGCCGCCGTTCGACACGTACTCGGCGCGCACCGCGCTGCTCCCGGCGTTCGAGCAAGGCCTGCCGCTCGCCCGCCGCACGGCGAAGCTCAAGGACGGCGGCGAGGCCACGATCGGCTGGCGCGTGCTGCCCGCCGACTTCGTCACGATCGAGTCGGGCACCGGCCTCGTGCACGAGGCGCCGGCGTTCGGCGAGGTGGACTTCAACCTGCTGCAGAAGGAGCGCGAGCGCTTCGCCGACCCCGACGCGGTGCCGCTGCTGTGCGCGGTGAAGCCCGACGGCACGTTCTCGGACGACGCGCCCGAGGCGTGGCGCGGCCGCTGGATCAAGGAGTGCGACAAGGAGATCACGCGCGAACTGAAGGAGTCGGGCCTGCTGTGGATGCAGGACCAGGTCCGCCACGAGTACCCGTTCTGCCCGCGCGCCGAGAACGACCCGCTCATCCAGTACGCGCGGCGCAGCTGGTTCGTGCGCACGAGCCAGTTCAAGGACGAGTTCCTGGCGAACAACGCGCGCATGCAGTGGCTGCCCGAACACATCCAGGAGGGACGCTTCGGCGACTTCCTGCGCAACAACGTGGACTGGGCGCTGTCGCGCGAGCGGTACTGGGGCACGCCGCTGCCGATCTGGGTGTGCGAGAAGACCGGCCGCATGGAAGCGATCGGCTCGTTCGCCGAGCTGACCGCGAAGCCGGGCGCGAACGACGGCGGCTGCTGGGCGGCGAAGAAGGCCGCCGACCCGTCGCTGCCCGAGCACTTGCGCGTCCACAAGCCCTACATCGACGAGTGGACGTACGACAGCCCCTTCGAGGCCGGCGCGCGCATGCGCCGCGTTCCCGAAGTGATCGACGTGTGGTGGGACGCCGGCAGCATGCCGTTCGCGCAGTGGGGCTACCCGCACGTGCCCGGCAGCGCCGAACAACTGAACACGCACTTCCCCGCCGACTTCATCAGCGAGGCGATCGACCAGACGCGCGGCTGGTTCTACGCGCTGCTGGCGATCAACAACATGCTGTTCGGAGCGCCGTCGGCGGCCGGCGAGAAGACGCGCCGCGAGTACCCGCTGCCGTTCCGCACGTGCATCGTGCTCGGCCACATGATGGGCGAGGACGGGCTCAAGATGAGCAAGCGGCTCAAGAACTACAAGGAGCCCGGCTACATCTTCGACCAGTACGGCGCCGACGCGATGCGCTGGTACTTCTACAGCGCGCAGGCGCCGTGGACCACCGCTCGCTTCCAGGAAGCGAACATCCGCGACGCGCACCGCGAGTTCCTGATGCGGCTGACGAACGTGTTCAGCTTCTTCGTGATCTACGCGAACCTCGACGGCTTCGAGCCCGGCGCGAACGTGCGCGCGCCCGGCGAGCGCGCCGAGCTCGACCGCTGGATCCGCAGCGAGCTGCACCGCACGGTCCGCGACGTGCGCGCGTCGCTCGACCGTTTCGAGAACTACCCGGCGGCCCGGCGGCTGAACGACTTCGTGGACGCGCTGTCGAACTGGTGGGTGCGCCGCTCGCGCCCGCGGTTCTGGATGCACGACAAGTCGCAGGACAAGTGGGACGCGTACGAGACGCTGTACGAGTGCCTGCTCACGCTGTCGAAGCTCGTGGCGCCGTTCACGCCGCACTTCGCCGAGACCATGTACCAGACCCTGACTGGCGCGGGCTATCGCGGCGAGTCGAAACCGGGCGTGCCGCCGAGCGTGCACCTGTGCGATTACCCGCTGGCCGACGAGTCGTCGATCGACGAGGCGCTCGCCGACGTGATGGACCAGGTGCGCGACCTCGTGTCGGCCGGCCGCGCGGCACGCACGGCGGCGAAGCTCAAGGTGCGCCAGCCGCTCGCGAAGGCGGAGATCATCGTGCCGCGCGCCGGCGCGATCGCGCGGCTGCAGGAGCACGCGGACCTCGTGCTCGAGGAGCTGAACCTGAAGGCGGTGGAGTTCACCACCGAAGGCGAGAAGTACGTCACGTACTCCGTGAAGCCCGACTTCAAGGCGCTCGGCCCGAAGCTCGGCAAGCTGCTGCCGAAGGTAGGTAACGCCCTCACGGCGATGGACCCGGCCGAGGTGCGCCGCACGCTCGCCGACCGCGGTTCGATCGAGGTGACCGCCGAGGGCCAGGCCGTGTCGCTGACCACCGACGAAGTGCAGGTGCGGCTCGAAGCGAAGCCGGGCTGGTCGGCCGCGCCCGGACGTGCCGGCGTCGTGGTGGTGTCCACGGAGCTGACGCCCGCGCTGATCGAGGAGGGCCAGATCCGCGAGCTGATCCACTTCGTGCAGGCCGAGCGCAAGGAGCAGGACCTGCCGTACGAAGCGCGCATCACGCTGTCGCTGGAAGCGCCCGCGGAGTTCCTCGACGTGGTGAAGCGCTTCGAGGGCACGCTGCGCACCGAGTGCCTGGTGGACGCTTTCGCGTACGGCCCCGCGGCGGGCGCGAAGGCGCTCGAGGTGGAAGGTCACGCGGTGAAGATGTCGGTGGTCGCGAAGCCCTAGCGCCGCCCTGGGCGAACACGCCGCGCCGCCGTGCACGCCACGACGGCGCGGTTTCGTTTCCGGGCGAGCCGCTCACCGCGTACGCGAAGCCGCGATCACCTCGCCCGCTACGTGCGAGCCGAAATGCGCCGGATCTCGCCGCGAGAACGGCCGCTCGGTTTGCCGTCCGTGTTCACGCGCGCAGCGGTGGGAATCACCGCAAACGAATCATTGCGGAGGCCGTCCACCGTTTGCTCGAATGCTTCACGGCCTCGTCCCGGGCCGTGAGGGTTTCGGACCCGGTTCCACGCATGGACAGGCAGGGCGCTTCGCAACGCCGGCATCGGCCGGTGGTCGCGGCGCCCCGGGTTCGCACTCGATCCGCACGCAGGAACCCCCTCGTCCTCACGGCGCCGGCCCCCCCGCTGCGCCCCTTCCATCGGGAGATCCCCATGACCACGCGCTGGCGCAGCATGCTCACCACGACCCTGGGTGCGACGGCCCTGGTCGCGCTTCTCTCCACGACGACCCACGCGCAGGGCCCCATCGCCTGCGGCGAACTTCTGAACGGCGCGATCACCCCTTCGGGCGACGCCGACACGTGGACGTTCTCCGCCAACACCGGCGACGCGATCGTCGTGCGCGTCGGCGAAACGGGCGTCCCCGGCACGTTCTATCCGCGCCTGACGCTGTTCGCGCCGGGCGGTGCGCAGGTCGCCGTGGGTTCCGGTGCTTTCGCGGCCGAGGTCGCGGTCACCGCGGCCGCCAGCGGTACGTACTCGGTGGTGGTGAACGACGGGACGGGGGCCGGTACCGCCACCGGCACCTATCGCATCACGCTCGCGAAGACCGGCGGCGCGGTGTCGGTGACGGGCGGCGACGAAGGCGGACCGCTCACGAACGGTGCGCTGCACACCGGGGCGATCGACCTGGGCGATCTCGACGTGTGGACCGTCTCGGCCAATGCCGGCGAGGCGATCGTCGTGCGCATGGGCGAGGGCGCGAGCGGCGGCACGCTGTACCCCTGGCTCCGCATCTACCGTCCCGACGGTACGCTCGCGGACAACAGCTCCGGCGCCTTCGCCGCCGAAGTCGCGACCACGGCCACCGCGAGCGGCACGTACCTGGTCGTCGCCGGCGACGGCAACTCGAGCCTCGCGGGCACCGACAGCTACCGACTGACGCTCGCCAAGACCGGCAGCCCGGTGACCGTCTCCCCCGGCGACGACGGCGGACCGCTCACGAACGGTGCGCTGCACACCGGCGCGATCACCGAGGGCGACCTCGACCTGTGGACGGTCACCGCGAGCCCCGGCGAGGCGATCGTCGTGCGCATGGGCGAAGGCACGGCCAGCAGCGCGTTCTATCCGTGGCTGCGCATCTACGGACCCACCGGGATCCTCCGGGCCAGCGGCTCCGGAGCCTTCGCCGCCGAAGTCGCCATCGCCGCCGACAGCGCGGGGACCTACCTGGTGGTCGCCGGCGACGGCAACTCGAGCCTCGCGGGCACGGACAGCTACCGGCTGACGCTCGCCAAGACCGGCAGCCCGGTGACCGTCTCCCCCGGCGACGAGGGCGGCCCCCTGCTCGCCGCGTTGACGCCGGCGTTCATCGAGGAAGGCGACATCGACGCGTGGACGATCAGCTACACCGCGGGCGCCAACATCCTCGTGACGATGGAGGACATGACGCCCGGCGTGGGAGCGCTGTACCCGTGGCTGCGCATCTACGGCCCGAACGGCGCGCTGGTGCAGTCCCGCAGCGGCTCGCTCTACGCGCAGCTCAGCGTGGTCGCGCCGGTGAGCGGCACGTACCTGATCGTGGCCGGCGACGGCAACAGCAGTCTCGCCGCCACGGGCCCGTACCGCCTCACGCCCGGCACCACGCTCGACACGCCACAGGCGCCGGTCCCGTTCGAGCTCGCGTTCGCGCCGCCGTCGCCGAATCCGTTCGCGGGCCGCACGCGCATGCACTTCACGTTGCCCGTGGCCGGACGCGCCGCGCTGCGCGTGTACGACGTGCAGGGCCGGCTCGTGCGCACGCTGGTGGACGAGCCGGCCGCTTCGGCGGGCGAGCACGACATCGTGTGGGACGGCCGCGACGCCGCGGGCACGCCGCTCCAGCCGGGCATGTACATGGCCCGCCTCGAGACGACGGGCCCCGCGCTCTCGCGCAAGCTCCTGCTGTCGCGCTGACGACGCGCACGCTCCGAAGCCGCGGGTGCGGAACATCGCGCCCGCGGCTTCGTGCGGCCGGGCGGTGGCCGCGCGGCCCTTTCCGCCCGCGCTCCTCGGCCGGAGGCGACCCCCGCGCGAAGACATCGCGGCTCCCGCACGCCGGTCGCCCCGTCGGCGCGCCCGCCCGCTGGTCCAAAACCGCTCCCCGTTCGGCGCGCGCGGCCTTTACCCTTCCGGTCGACATCCCGCCACGAATCCGGAGGGCACACCCATGACGGCTCCGACCGCATCGCGTTCACGTCCGCACCCGCTCCGCATCGCCCGCTCCGTCGCCCTGCTCCTGCTCGGCGGCGCCTCGCTCGCTTCGGCGGGCACGCGCCCGGCCGACCGCCTGCCTCCCGAGCGCGTGAGCGACCCGCCCGGGATCGCCGCGCCGGCCGACGGCGCGCCGCAGGCGTCGAGCGTGATCACGTTCGGACGCTTCACGCACCGGCAGGTCAACGTGGCCCTGAACGGCGCGAACATCGTGGGGGACGCGGCGAACGAACCGTCGATCGCCGTCGACCAGACGTTCCACGCGCGCATGGTGATCGGCTGGCGGCAGTTCGACAACGTGACGTCGAACTTCCGCCAGGCGGGCTACGGGTTCACGAGCGACGGCGGCCTGACGTGGACCGCGCGCAAGATCGAGCCCGGCGTGTTTCGCAGCGACCCGGTGCTGGGCGTGGACGCCGCGGGCAAGTTCCTCTACAGCAGCCTCACGTCCGACGCGAACGGCAACCTGAGCGCGCAGATGTTCTCGTCCACCAACGGGGGCTCCACTTGGGGCCCGGCGGTCACCGCCTACGGCGGCGACAAGCAGTGGATCACGGTGGACCGCACCGGCGGTCCGGGGCAGAACTTCGTGCACCAGGCGTGGAGCGTGGCGGGCAACCCGTACTACCCGTCGACCTACAACCGCTCGCTGAACGGCGGCGCCAGCTTCACGTTCCCGAGCCTGATCACGGCGCAGCCCATCTGGGGCACGCTCGACCTCGACGCGAACGACAGCCTGTACGTGGCGGGCATGGATCCCGACAGCGGCTACGTGCTGGTGGCGCGCTCGGCGGACGCGTGGAAGACGGCGGCCGCGCCGAGCTTCGCCACGGTCGTGGCGAACCCGATGGGCTACGTTCGCCTCGGCGGACCGAACCCGGTCGGGCTGCTCGGGCAGATCTGGGTGGGCGTGGACCGCTCGAACGGCCCGCGTCGGGGATGGATCTACGTGCTCGCCACGCTGGAAACGGCGAACGACCCGGTGGACGTGCTGTTCTCGCGCAGCACGGACGGCGGCAAGACCTGGAGCGCGCCGGTGCGCGTGAACGACGACCCCGTCGCGGGTCACGCGTGGCAGTGGTTCGGCACCATGTCGGTGTCGCCCGACGGCCGCATCGACGCGGTGTGGAACGACTCTCGGCTCACCGGCGACAGCACGCGCACGGCGCTGTTCTACTCGTGCTCGTACGACGGCGGCTTCCACTGGTCCCCGAACGAACAGGCGAGCCCCGTGTGGAACAGCATGGTGGGCTTCCCGAACCAGCAGAAGATCGGCGACTACTACCACATGGTCTCCGACGCGACGGGCGCCGACCTCGCATGGGCCGCCACGTTCAACAACGAGCAGGACGTGTGGTACTGCCGCATCACGCCGCCCGTGCTGTCGGTGGAGGACGGCGGCACGCGGCCCGTGCGGCTGTCGCCCGCGACGCCGAACCCGTTCACCACCTCCACGGCGATCCGCTACGAAGTGCCGTCGTCGGGCGCGCACGTGACGCTCGACGTGTACGACGCGTCCGGGCGCCGCGTGACGACGCTGGTCGACGGCCACCTGGCGGGCGGACCGCGAACGGCAACGTGGAGCGGACGCGACGAGGCCGGGCGCATGGCGGGATCGGGGCTCTACTTCTGCCGCTACCGCGCGGGCAGCGTCACCGAGACGCGCAAGATCATGATCATGCGCTGACGCGCGGTCCGCACGCACGCCGGGAAACGACACGGCCCCGGCGCCACCGAAGTCGTCACCGAGACGCGCAAGCTCATGCTCATGCGCTGACGCGCGGTCCGCACGCACGCCCGGAAACGACACGGCCCCGGCGCCACCGAAGTGGCCGGGGCCGTCGACCGTGTGCGCCGCGGCTACTTCGCCTCGGCGAGCGCCTCGCGCGCCTGCACGAGCCGGCCGAGCGCCTCCGACAGGCCGCCGTGCAGCGCGGCGATGTCGTCGGCCTTCCACTTGGCGCGGTCCACGCGCACGAACGTGGTCTTGTCCACGCGGTTGTCGAACCGCGCCACCGGGATGAAGTACGAGCGGCCGCGCGTCTCGATCTTCACCGTGTCGGGACGGCCCGAGTGCTCGATCAGGTACTCCATGTCGTCCAGCCCGTAGTCGCCGAGCATCACCGCCATCGGCACACCGTGGTGCAGGATCGAACCCGGATCGTTCGGATCGGTGCGCTCGTGGTTCTTGCGGCGCGACTCCTCGGGCGTGACCCACACGTACAGGATGCTGGCCTTCGCCAGGATCGCGTCGCTGAAGCGCGACAGCGAATACTGGTAGCCCAGCGGCGACGGCAGCGGCAGCGACGCGCCCTGCGGGCCGCCGCGCGCGGCTTCGATCACCACGGTGCGCCCGGCGAGCGACTCGGGGATACCCGTGTTCTTGTCGCGCAGCAGGTCGGCCGACTCGCGCTCGAGCGCCGTCACGAGCTGCTGGCGGATGTCGGCGGGCAGCTTGCCCAGCACCGGGTCGGCGCCCACCTTGGTGCGCGCCGCGTCGAAACGGTCGAGCAGCCACGACGCCTTGGACGGCGGCGACGGGCGGCGCTGGTTCACGAGGTCGTCGAAGTCCTCGTTCAGCAGTTCGATCAGCGTGCCCCAGTCGCGCTGCTCCTTCATCGGCTGGTCGTCGGAATCGAAGAAGACGCCGTCGTGGCCGCGCTTGCGCAGCTCCTGGCTGATGCGGCGCATCATGTGCACGTAGGGGTAGTCGTCGAGCTGCACCGTGGGGCCGAGGTGGAACTCGTCCCGGCACTGCTCGGGCGTCAGGTGCGCCATGTAGCGGCGCACTTCGGACTTGCCGGAGGCCGGAAGTGCGAGGAGAAGCAGGATGTCGAGCGTACGAGCCATGGGAATCCTCCCGGGGATGGCGATGGGGTTGTCGAGGCGGGACATCATACCCGGGAACGGCGTGGCGTCACGCGCGGGCGCGCTCCGGCGAGGGAAGCCGCGAATCCCGGCTCACCGCCGCCAGGCCACCGGCAGCGACACCAGGAACAGCGCCGCCCCCCACACGAGACTGTTCGGCACCCACGCGAACGGCTCCAGCGGCTGCAGCCCCAGGCGGTCGAGCACCGGCACGAACGGCATCGTCAGCCAGAACTCGGCGCGCGTCAGCAGGCGGCCGAACGGGCTGTGCGCCATCGCGTGCGCGCCGGCCGCCCAGTGCACGATCACGACCAGCATCTGCACCAGGAAGTGCGTCGAGCACGACGTCGCGTAGTGGCGGCCCAGGTGTCGCATGCGCGATCGGCGCCGGTCAGCCGCGCTCGTCCCACACGCGGAGCAGTTCCACCACCATCGCCACCGAACGCTCCAGGTCCTGCGCCGTGATCCACTCGAGCCGCGAATGGAAGTTGTGCTGGCCCGAGAACAGGTTCGGCGTCGGCAGCCCCATCGCCGTCAGCAGCGAGCCGTCGGTGCCGCCGCGGATCGCCGTCTCGACCGGCTCCAGTCCCACGCGCCGGATCGCCTCGCGCGCGTTGTCCACGATCGCCGGGAACTTCTCGAGCGTTTCGCGCGGGTTGCGGTACGACTCGCGCACCTCGAACGACACCGACGAGCCCGGCCACACGGCCACGGTCTCGCGCGCCAGTCGTTCGAGGAAGTCCTCCTTCTCCTTCAGACCCTCGGTGCGGAAGTCGCGCACGATGAAGCGCACGGACGTGCGGTCGACGCTGGCGTCCACCACGTTCGGGTGCACGAAGCCGTCGCGCCCGCCCGTGGTCTCGGGCGCCATCCCGTTGCGCGGCAGCCGGCTCACGAAGTCCGCGGCCAGCTTGATCGCGTTCACCATCTTGCCCGTGGCGAGCCCCGGGTGCGTGTTGAAACCCTGGAACGTCACGGTCATCGAGTCGGCGGAGAACGTCTCCACGTCGAGGCTGCCCAGGCCTTCGCCGTCGAGCGTGTACGCGCAGTGCGCGCCGAATCGCGCCACGTCGAACTTCTTCACGCCGCGACCGATCTCCTCGTCGGGCGTGAACGCCACGCGCACCGGCCCGTGCGGGATCTCCGGGTGCGCGAGCAGGTACTCGACCGCGGCCATGATCACCGCGACGCCCGACTTGTCGTCGGCGCCGAGCAGCGTGGCGCCCGACGCGGTGATCACGTCCTCGCCCTGCTTGGCCGCCAGCTCACGGTCTTCCGAGGGCCGCAGCACGGCGCTCGGATCGTCGGGCAGCACGATGTCCCGGCCGTCCCAGTTGTGGTGAACGATCGGCCGCACGTCGGCGCCGCTCATCTCGGGCGACGTGTCCACGTGGGCGAGCAACCCGATCACCGGTCGCGACTCGCGCCCGGGGGTGGCGGGCAGCGTCGCCATCACGATGCCGAACTCGTCGCGCACCGCGTCGGCGATGCCGAGCTGCTTCAGCTCCTCCACGAGCCGGTCCAGCAGCAGCAACTGCTTCGTCGTGCTCGGGATCGAGGTCGATTCGGGATCGGCCTGGGTGTCGTACGTGACGTAGTGGAGGAAGCGATCCAGCACCGAGGTGCGGCCGGCGACGGCGGGGGTCATGGGAATCTCCTGGGCGAGCGTCCGCCGGGCACGCTAGACGCGCCGAACGGCCGAGGCAACCCCCCGGATCACCGCCGCGCGCCGGCGCCGCCCCGGCCCCGTGGCGTGCTTCGACCGCGCGCGGGCGAGAGCGTGCCGGTGGCCGGGGGGCGAGGCGGCGGCACGCGACGGGACCCGCGCGCGGGCGAAGTACGACACGGGGCGATCGAAGCGCCGGTGTCCTGCGATCGGAGCACCGGTGTCCGTCGATCGAAACGCCCGTGCTCCCTCCCCACGCGCCCACCCGGTTTTCGTGGCGCGAGCCGAGCCGACCCGACTATCCTGCCGGACCGTTTCCCGACCCACACCCAACACCGAGGGCCCCCGCATGGCCAACGCCACCGCGCCGCCCGCGACCGCGCCCAAGTCCACGGACACGTGGCTCGGACACCCTCGCGGACTGTTCGTGCTGTTCTTCGCCGAGATGTGGGAGCGCATGAGCTACTACGGCATGCGGGCGCTGCTGTCGCTCTACATGCTGAACTTCCTGTTCGTGAAGCCCGACGTCGGCGCCAAGGTGCTCGGCTTCGACTACGTGACCCACGTGTTCCAGGGACTCTTCGGCAACGCGTGGACACCCCAGCCGCTCCAGTCGTGGGTCTACGGCCTCTACACGGCCTTCGTCTACCTGACGCCGTTCTTCGGCGGACTGCTCGCCGATCGCGTGCTCGGCCGGCGCTGGGCCGTGATCGTCGGCGGCGTGCTCATGGCGATCGGGCATTTCCTGATGGCGATGGAGAACCTGTTCTTCCCCGCGCTGATGTTCCTGATCCTCGGCAACGGCTGCTTCAAGCCGAACATCTCGACGCAGGTCGGCAAGCTTTATCCCGAGGGCGATCATCGGAGGGACAGCGCGTTCTCGATCTTCTACATCGGTATCAACGTCGGCGCGTTCCTCGCGCCGATGATCTGCGGCACGCTGGGGCAGACCAGCATCAACGGCGTCCAGCACTGGCACTGGGGCTTCGCCGCCGCCGGCGTGGGCATGGTGCTCGGGCTGATCAGCTACGTGATGTTCCAGCGCTACCTGCCCGACGAGCCCCCGCCGACGCCGTCGAAGTCCGCGCCGATCGCGGGCGTGGCGGTCTACCTGGTCGGCGTGACGCTCATGATCTTCGGGCTGCTCTACGTGATGACGCTGCCGCTCGTGGTGCGCGGCATCCTCGCGGGGCTCGTCCTGCTCGCGCTCGTGGTCTGGCTCGTCCGCCTGCCACGCGACGAACGGCCGCGCGTGATCGCGATCTTCGTGGCCTGCTTCATCGTGGCGGCCTTCTGGGCCGTGTACGAGCAGCAGGGCAACACGCTCCAGGTCTGGGCCGACCAGAACACGCACTGGCCGAAGCTGTTCGGCTTCACCATCCCGACCACGTGGTACCAGGCGTTCAACCCGTTCATGATCTGGTTCTTCACGCCGGCGCTCATCGGGCTCTGGAACTGGCAGTCCAAGCGCAACCAGGAGCCCTCGAGCCTCGTGAAGATGGCGATCGGCTGCACGCTCCTGGGCCTGGGCTTCGCCATCCTGGTGGTCGCCGCTCACGGCATGGCGCCCGACGCGAAGCGCAACCTGATCTGGCTCTTCGGCTCGACCGCCGTGTTCACGATCGGGGAGCTCTACCTCTCGCCGATCGGTCTCTCGTTCGTGACCAAGGTCTCCCCCGCTCGCATCGTCTCGATGATGATGGGCGTCTGGTTCCTCGCGAACTTCATCGGCAACTACATGGCCGGCTACCTCGGAACGTTCTACGAGACCATGCCGAAGGAGAACTTCTTCTACCTGATGCTGGGGATCGGCGTCGTCGCGGGGCTGGTGCTGTTCGTGATGAGCCGTCCGCTCGACAAGGTCGTTTCGGCACACGATCGCGGCAACGCGCACTGACGGGGCTTCGCCACGAAGGCCGGGCGGCGCCACCGCCCGGCCTTCGACGTTTCACGCCGTCTCACCGCAGCGCGTTCGCCACCACCAGCAGCGAATCTCGCAGGTGGGTGCCCCAGTAGCTCCACGTGTGCGAGCCGGGCCATTCGTGCCACGCGTGCGGCACGCCCAGTTCCTGCAGCCGGAGATGGAACGCGCGGCTGTCGCCGATCGACTCGTCGCCCGTGCCGCAGTCCAGGTAGATCGTCAGCCGTTTCGCGCGCTCGACCACCTGGTCGACGTACTCCGCGGGGCTGTTCTCGCGCAGCAGGCGTGACGCACCCGGCTCGGGGCCCGTGATGCCGCCGGTGCCGAAACCCTTGCGCAGCACGTAGTCGGCGCTGTGCGCGCCGCACGCCGAGAACACGTCGGGGTGCCGGAACGCGAGGTTCACGGCCGCGTCGCCGCCTTCCGACAGGCCGATCAAGGCGCGACCCTGCGGTGTGCGCCGCGTGCGGTAGTGCGCGTCGATCCACGCGACCAGGTCGTGCACGACGTACGTCTCGAGCCGCTTGCGTCCATCCCACGAGTCGATCCAGTACGAACGCCCGAGCACACCGGCGCCGGCGCCGTTCGGGCACACCAGGATCACCTCGGGAATCGCACCGCGCGCGATCAGCGAGTCCGCGGTGTCCGGCGCGTGCCCCATCTCGAACCAGTTGCCGTCGGACCCGGGCCAGCCGTGCAGCAGCACGATCACGGGATAGGTTCGCGCGGCGGCCTCCGGCGTGAAGTACGAAGGCGGCAGGTACACGCGCACGGTGCGCGCGTCGTCGCCCACGCTCGGGGCGGCCATCGTCAGCCGCTGCACCGTGCCGCGCGCCGGCACCGCGAACGCTCCGTTCGCCACGGTGCACGCCAGCGCGATCCCCACCAGCGGGCGAAGCACCCTCCACGGACCGCGCCCCCGCCCGGACGCTTCGCTCACGTGTCCTCCTCGCGATCGGCCAGTCGACGCATGCTGCGACGAAACCGCTGCCCGCGACAACCGGACGCGGGCATTCTTCACACCGCACGAACACCGCTTTCCAGCGCCCTCCGGCCGGAGCACGTGAAGATTGTCCGTGACGAAGCACCGATCCGGGCGTCCCATGAACGGCGCGAACCCCCGACCGCGCGACCGACCGGCGGTCGCGCCGCCGCCGCGCCTTTCGAAAGGCCGTCGCATGGGAACCACGCCCGCAGCGTTCCCCCTCCGCGACATCGGCGCCGCACTCCTCGTGTGCGTGCTCGCGCCGATGCTGGTGCCGGCGTACCCGGCGCACGCCGACGTGCGCCCCGCCGTCGAAGTGGTCATCTGCGGCCCCCCGCGCGCCGCGCGCACCGGGCGCGCGTTCACGGGCACGTTCGAGCTGCGCTCCGGCGTGGCGCTCACCGTGGACTCGCTGAGCCTGTCCGGCGAGCGCTGGCGCATCGGGCGTTTCGCGCCGCGGCTGCCGCGAACGCTGCGCGCGGGCGAGCGCTGGAGCGTCTCGTTCCGCGCGACTCCCGGCGACGTGCACCGGCCGCTCGTGCTGCAGGTGAAGGCCGCGCGCCAGTGGCTTCGCAAGGAATTCGTTCTCTCTCCCGAGGCGGTCGAGCGGGCCCGAGGGCCCGCCGGCGTCTCCCCGCATCCACCCCGCTGAACCGCGGCGGAGTCGCCGCGCCTCGGACCCGGTCCCCCACCCAACCCGGAGGTACGCCATGCCGAAGTCCCTTCCCTTCGCTTCGCTGCTCGTGCTGCTGATCGCCGCGCTGGCGCTCGCCACGGCGGCGCTCGCCGCCGAGCGCGTGGCGCCCACCGCGAGCGGATCGTCGCAGCAGCCGCCGAAGGTGTCCGCGCTGCCGGCGATCCCCGAGAACGCCGACGAGATCCAGGGCACCGTCGCGCAGCCGCCGCTCGTGACGCCGCTGGTGCGCCAGCCGGCGCACCGGCTCACGCCGATGATGACGGAGCTTCTCGGTTACCTGGACGCGCGCGACCAGGCGATGACGCTCAAGCGCAAGCAGCTCGCGGCGGCCAAGACGGACGCGGCCGCCACGCTCGCGCTGCAGGCCGAGCTTCAGCAGATGAAGCAGGACACCGAGCTCGAGATGCTGCGCATCCAGTTCCGCTGGGCCCAGAAGGAAGGCCGCACGGCCGACGCGCAGCAGTTGGCCAAGGTCATCGACGGGATCCTGCACCCCGTGGTGCCCGTGAACCCCGAGAAGCGCCCCGCCCCCACCGTCACCCCGTCGCGCTGAGGAGGCTGCCATGCGAAAGCGCTGGATCGCGCTGGCGTGCCTCGCGGCGTTCGTCCTGGTCGGCGTACGGCCGGCCCGGGCCGACGTGAAGCCGCCGGTGGAAGTGACCCTCCTGGGCGCACCGCGTGCCGCGGTGGCGGGCCAGGAGTTCGCGGGCACGCTGCGCTTCACGGTGGGTGCACCGCTGCGACTGTCGAACCTGGAACTGAAAGGCGACGGCTGGTCCGTGGTGTCGGTGGACGGCCTGCTCGCCACGCTCGCCAAGGGCGGTACGGTGGACGTGCCGTTCGTGGTGAAGCCCTCGCGTGACGACGAACCGCTCGTCGTGCACTACGAGGCCGACGGCGTGCCGATGACACGCGAACTGGACCTCTCGGCCGCCTCCGTGCGGCGCTGGCTCGAGCCCGGCAAGCTCGTGGCGCGCGGCACGGTCGATCCGCTCGCGCGGCCCGCACCGGCGGAGATGATGCGGCTGGAGCCGGCGCCCGCGCCGCCGCAGCCGACCGAAGCACAGCGCCGCGCGCGCGGCGCCGACCCCGGCGCGAGCAAGACGGAAGTCGTGCAGGCGCGCAACATCCGCGTGCACGGACGCTTCCTGTTCACGCGCGGCGACGGCATCGACATCGGCGCGGACGGCGTGACCGTGCGCGTGTACGACAACGACTCGCCGTTCGGATCCGAACTGCTGGCCACCGGCATCACCGACGCCCAGGGCTGGTACGACATCACGTTCTTCTGGAACCCGTGCGCCGTGTTCTGCGACGCGGAGCCCGATCTGTACCTCACGTTCGAGGCGGCGAACGGCCGCTTCAGCGTCAAGAGCACCACGTTCGGGGCCGGCGCCTACAGCTGGACCACCGGCACGACGGGCGATTACACGGGCACCGACCTCGACTACGGCTGGCTGTGGCCCGCGGCCGAGGCCGACCAGCCCGCGGTGATGATCATCACCGACATGAGCCGCCAGTGGCGCTGGTACGTCGTCAACGAGGGCTACTCGCTGTCGGCGATCGACGTGTACTGGCCGGACGGCGCGAGCGGCGCCTACTACAACGGCGCCATCCACATCGGCACCGACCGCCAGTGGCGCGAGGACTCGCAGTCCCACGAGTACGGCCACCACTTCATCGCCGGCTACGGCTCGTCGCTGCCGCCCGACTACTGCAACGGCATCTGCGACTCGCCTCCGAACTGCGGGCACTGCATGTGGTGCCGCGAGACCGACCACGATGCGTGGGCCGAGGGCTGGCCGAACTGGATCGCGCACGTGCAGACGTCGGAATACGGTGCGCTGTACGGCGTCGCTGCCGTCAACACGCGCGACAGCGAGTCGATCCAGAACTGCAGCACGTCGCTCGACGACGTGTGGCGCACCGAGGGCTTCCTCGGCGCGGTGCTGCAGGACATCTGGGACTCGTCGAACGAGGACGATCCGCTCGCGCCCGGCACGTGGCGCGACCGGCTGAGCCTCGGGTTCGACGAGATCTTCACGGTCACCGACCTGGACGGCTGCACCACGCCGGCCACGTTCTTCACGGCGTTCGGCACTCGCTATCCCGGCTACAAGGAGAACCTCTGGGAGACGGCGAAGAACAACGCCTTCGAGATCGACGCGACCGCGCCGGGCGCGGTGACCGGCCTGGCGTCGACGTCGCACACGATCGGCGTGAGCTCCCCCGATCCGACCGTCGACCTGCACTGGACGCGCGCGACCGACGACTGGTCGGGCGTGGGCGGCTACGGCGTGTCCGTGACCGCGGGCGGGCCGGCGATGCCGGCGGCGACCCAGAACATCGGCAACGTCACCAGCTTCACCACCAGCTCGCTGACCCCCGGCACGTACTGGTTCAACATCCGCGCGGTGGACCGCGCCGGTCGCTGGAGCGGCAGCTACGCTTCGTGGGGCCCGTTCATCGTCCGCACGCCGGTGCCCGCGAACCTGACCTACCACCTGTTCAGCGGCTGGACCACGCCGGTCGTGCCGCGACCGACGAACGACGCCACGCTCGGCAGCTGCCCGCCGCCCACGTCGTTGACCGGCAACACGTCGTCGACGTACTGGAACATGGGCGGCACGAACAACGGCGAGCAGAGCACGGGCACGGGCTTCCAGGCGCGCGTGTTCGCCGACGACGAATGGCAGATGTGGGTGTCGTGGGGCGCGATCGGTGCCGGGGGCCTCTACTACGCCCCGAACCAGGGACCGATCAGCGTTCGCGGCGGACGGCACACGTTCTCGGTGGTGCACGACGCGGCCGACGAGATCGCCGAGACGAACGAAGGCGACAACGCCTGGGGGCACCAGTGGATCTGGTCGCCGATGGACGTGACGGGCGCCGCCGTGACGAGCCGCTTCGCGCCGCGTCACCGCACCGCCGGCTGGAGCAACGTCGTCGACGGATCCACGCTCCAGTACAACGCCGACGGCCTGCGCTTCACCACGTCGGGCTGGTGGAACGCGATCACGCTGCGCCCCACCGACACGTCGGTGGACTACGACCTGCGGCTGCACACGGCCTCGACCGGCCCCGCGAACGGCTTCGACACCTACACGCAGTGGTCGAGCCGCGTGGGTGAGCTGGACGCCGTGCTCGTGAACCGCAACGTGGTCGGTTACACCACGTGGGACGTGGGCGTGGTCAACTGGGACGGCGGGATCTCCGACTACAACTACGAGCACGTGCGAAGCCTGGGGATCGGTTTCAACTCCACCTACGCGGCGACCATGGCCAGCGGCTCGTCCATGAACCTGTTCGAGGTCTACATGGGCGCGAGCCAGGTCGGCGCCGTGAGCTTCGTGGTGCAGGTGACCGACCCCGACCCGGGCGCCGTGCCGCTGAAGATGCGGTGGCTCGACAGCACGTTCACCACCGGCGCTCTGTCGTCGCTCGCCGGGACCGCGGTGACCGACGCGAACGGCCTCGGGCGCATCGACGCGACCGTGTCGAACACGGGCTACCACTGCCTGATGGTGTACCGCGAACTCGACGCGGGAACCGCGCCGGTGCACTACACCGTGCGCATCCAGCGCACGCCGCCGGACTTCGTTCCGTACACCGCGGCGGGCTGGTACTCGCCGTTCGTGCCGCGCGCTGCGGCCGACGGCACCGGGGCTTCGGTGCCGGCGCCCACGACGCTCGCGGGCGACGTGGCGAGTACGTACTTCAACTTCGGCAACATCAACCAGAGCCCCACGGCTTCGGCGCCGCTCTACCAGGAGGCCTACGAGGACGGCGGCGCATCCTCGTGGTGGTTGTCGTGGGGCAGCTACCCCGCGCACGCGGTCGGCCTGTTCAACTGGACGAACGCGTGGACGGTCCGCGGCGGCCGGCACACGCTGTCGACGATCGAGGACCCGAACAACGACCAGGAGGAGATCTGGGAGAACAACAACGCGTTCGGCGAGCAGTGGACCTGGACGCCCACGACGCTCGCGTTGAACGCCTCCACGGTGCGCAGCGCACCGCCGGAGGTCACCGGTGGCTGGGACCACGGCACCACGGGCTCCATCTACTGGAACTGCGATGCGTTGCGCACGCCGGTGTTCAATTCGAGCTACGGCTGGTGGGGCGCACTCGCCATCATGCCGACCGGTTCGACGAGCGACTTCGACCCGCGGCTGCATGAAGTGTCGACCGGCGCGAAGAACGGCTTCGAGACGCCGCTCGCGCAGTCGTACTTCGGCAACGGTCAGTCGGACTACGTGATGGGCAACTTCAACATCACGGCCTGGCGCGCGTTCGACGTGGGCGTGGTGAAGTACGGCACCGGCACGAGCTCCTACCGGGCCGAGGTCGTGGGCTCGACGTACCTGGGCACGCCGAACGGCCGCTACGGCAACTACACGATCGGCCCGAACCAGATCCTCGACCTGTACGAGGTCTACCTGACGGCCGGCCGCTGGGGCGTCGACCTGTTCGGCGTGTCGGGCGTCGTGGACCTGGGGCTGACGCTGCACCCGAGCGACGTGGCGTACCTGTCCAAGAGCACGGCGCTGCCCGGCGGTGTCTCGTGGCTCGCCGGTGACGACGAACGCGAGACGGTCATCGTGGACGTGCCCTCCAACGGCTACTACTGCGTGGCCGTGTGGAAGGTGGCGTCCGACGATCTGCCGCGCACGGCCACGTACCTGCTGCAGTTCGAGCACGGCAGCGTGGATGCGCCCGAGCGGCCCACCGGCGCCACGGCGTTCCGCGGCGTGTCGCCGAACCCGGTGCGCACGTCGACCGCGGTCCAGTTCGAGCTGGCCCGCGAGCAGGACGCCACGATCGAGGTGTTCGACCTGCACGGCGCGCGCGTGCGCACGCTGTCGAGCGGCCGGCTCGGCGCGGGCGTGCATCGCATCGAGTGGCGGGGCGACGACGAGGCGGGCCGCGGCGTGGAGCCGGGTGTCTACCTCGTTCGCTTCCGCTGCGAGGAGCGGGTCGATCAGCGCAAGGTGATCAAGCTCCGGTAGGCGCGACGTCGAACGAAAACGGCGAGGCCGGGGCGAGCGATCGCCCCGGCCTCGTGCACGTCCGGGTGTCGATCAGCGCCGGGCCGGCCCCGCCAGCCACTTCTCGCGGCCCACCAGCCACAGCGCCACCGTGATCACCACGAACGGGATCATCGCAAGCACGTCGGCGTTCGGGCCCGCGAAGAACGGGTTGTGCGCCTCGGCCCAGTGCGCGATGCGCGAGTCGAGCTGGTCGGCCGCACCCGCGAGGAACGCGATCACGATGCCGGCGATCGCGCCGCCCGCGATGTAGCCGGAGGCCATCAGCACGCCCGGGCTCTTGTCGGCCTCCGCCGCGAGCTGCGCTTCGGTCAGGCCCTTGCCCTCGAGCTGCTTGTTGCGCGCGCGGTCCACCAGCCAGCGCACCGCGCCGCCGGCGAGGATCGGCGTCGACGACGAGAGCGGCAGATACACGCCCACGGCGAACGCGAGCGACGGGATGCCGCTCATTTCCAGCACGATCGCGATCATCACGCCGAACAGCACGAGCCCCCACGGCAGCTGGCGGTCGAGGATGCCGCGGATGATGTACGACATGAGCGTGGCCTTGGGCGCGTCGAACTTGCGCACCGTGCTGCCATCGGGGCGCGTGTCGTACTGGCCGTTGATGCCCGGGTCCGCCAGCCACACCGCCTTGCCGGCGTCGTCCACCAGGTACTTGCCCGCCGGCCCGCCGACGTCGTCGATCTTGTGCCACACGTGATAGGCCTTCGCGTCCTGCCCGGCCTGCGGGCCGCGGATCGACTCCATGCGCGGCGGCAGCTTGGTCACGTCGGTGGCGAGCCCCGCCGGCGCCACCTGCTGGACCGACACGTACACGGTGGCCGAGTCGTTCAGCTTGAGCAGGATCGGCCCGATCACGAGCGCCGAAACCAGGGAGCCGATCAGGATCGCGATCTGCTGGTAGCGCGGCGTGGCGCCCACGAGGTAGCCGGTCTTCAGGTCCTGGCTCGTGGTGCCGCCGTTCGACGCCGCGATGCACACGATGCCGCCGACCGACAACGCGGTGACGTACCACACGCCGCCGACCCAGCCCACCACCAGGAAGATCAGGCACGTCAGCAGCAGCGTGGCCACGGTCATGCCCGAGATGGGATTCGACGACGAGCCGATCTCGCCCGTGAGTCGCGACGACACGGTGACGAACAGGAAGCCGAAGATGACGATCATCGCCGCACCCAGCAGGTTCATGTGCAGCGGCTTCGCCAGCAGGATCGCGATCATGAGCACCGCGATGCCCGCGAACACGAACGTCATCGGCAGGTCGTTCTCGGTGCGGTGCGCGCTGGCGGCGCCCTTGCCGCCGCGCACGTCGCGCAGGCCCTCGCGCAGGCCGTGCACGATGATCGGCAGCGAGCGCACCAGGCTGATGATGCCGCCCGCGGCCACCGCACCGGCGCCGATGTACAGGATGTACGCGCCGCGGATCTGCCCCGGGCTCATTTCGGAGATCGGGATCGTGCCCGGCGCGAGCGGGCCCGGGATCGCCGAGCCGAAGAACTTGATCAGCGGAATCAGCAGCAGGTACGCGAGCACGCCGCCGGCGCACATCACCGCCGAGATCCTGGGCCCGATGATGTAGCCCACGCCGAGCAGTTCGGGCGAGATCTCGGCCGCGATCGAGCCCGACTCGAGCGGCTTGCCGAACACCTTCTCGGGCACGTCCTTCCACAGCCGCCCCGCGCTCATCGCGGTCTTGTACAGCAGGCCCAGCCCGAAGCCCGTGAAGATCGTGCGCGCGTTGACGCCCGCGCCCGAGCCCGCCGCTTCCTCGGCGCGCGCCGAGGCCGACATGGCCGCGCGCGAGTCGTCCGAGGCGCCGGCTTTGAGCACTTCGGCGCACGCGGTGCCCTCGGGGTACTTGAGCACGCCGTGCTGCTGCACGATCAGCGCGCGGCGCAGAGGGATCATCATCAGGATGCCGAGCAGCGCGCCGAGGCACGCGACCAGCGCCACGCGCGTGAGCTCGAGATCGAAGCCCAGGATCATGATGGCCGGCATCGTCACGCCCACGCCGAACGCGATCGATTCGCCCGCGGAGCCCGCGGTCTGCACGATGTTGTTCTCGAGGATCGTCGCGTCCTTGACGCCGAGCTTGGACAGCAGCTTGAACAGCGTGATCGAGATCACCGCCACCGGGATCGAGGCGCTCACCGTGAGGCCCACCTTCAGCACCAGGTAGAGCGACGAGGCGCCGAACACCAGGCCCAGCAAGGTGCCCACGATGACGCCGCGCGCGCTGAACTCGCGGATCGAGGCTTCCGTGGGGATGTAGGGCGAGAACGGTACGGCGGGAGCCGGGCTCGAGGAGCGGTCCATGAATCGCTCTCCTGTGGGTTCGCGGGTGGAACGAGTCGCGGCACTCTACTGCACGGGCTTCGGGCCGGGCGAGCACTCCGACGGGCGCGGACGCCGGCGCGCCGGGCGGCCCGGGCACGTCGGGACGAGCGCGCACGCCGGTGGAACGGGCGCGGTCCCGCCGGCCCCGAAGCGTCCCGAGCCGCGAATCGAGCGGCAGATTTCACTCAGTCGCCGCGGACCACCGTTGTATCCTCCCCCGCACTTCTCCACCATCGAGCCGCGCCGTCCCGGCGCACGGCGCTCGAGTCGAGCCGCCGGGAGACGCGGTGCCTGCTGGCCCCGCGTGCCGGTTCCATCCACGAAAGGGGTTCCCGCATGGCGACGCTGTCCGGATCCGCAGCCTCCACCCGTACCGTGCAGAACTACATCGGAGGCCGCTGGGTGGACTCCGCCGCCACGCAGTTCGGCGAAGTGCGCAATCCCGCGAACGACCTGCTGCTGGCGCGCGTTCCGATGGGCGGCGCCGCCGACGTCGACGCCGCCGTGCAGGCCGCGACGAAGGCGTTCCCCGCGTGGCGCGCCACGCCGCCGGTGAACCGTGTGCGGCCGCTGTTCGCGCTGCGCGCGCTGTTCGAGAAGTACTTCGACGACGTCGCGCGCATCGTCACGCTGGAGCACGGCAAGACGCTCGACGAGTCGCGCAGCAGCGTGCGCCGCGCGATCGACAACGTCGAGATGGCGTGCGGCATCCCATCGCTCATGCAGGGCCGCTCGCTCGAGGACGTCGCCACGGGCATCGACTGCTACACGTACCGCCAGCCGATGGGCGTGTTCGCGGCGATCACGCCGTTCAACTTTCCGGCCATGGTGCCGCTGTGGTTCCTGCCGCACGCCGTGGCCTGCGGCAACACGTTCGTGGTCAAGCCGAGCGAACGCGTGCCGCTGTCCCAGGTGCGCATCTTCGAACTGCTGCACGACGCCGGCTTCCCCGAGGGCGTGGTCAACATGGTGAACGGTGCGAAGGACTCGGTGGACGCGATCCTCGACCACCCGGGCATCGCCGGCGTGTCGTTCGTGGGCAGCTCGCCGGTGGCGCACTACATCTACAAGCGCGGCGCCGAGCGCGGGAAGCGCGTGCAGGCGCTGGGCGGCGCGAAGAACTTCGTGCTCGTGATGCCCGATGCCGACATGAACCGCGCCGCGCAGGTGAGCACCGAGTCGTGCTTCGGCTGCGCCGGCGAGCGGTGCCTGGCGAACAGCGTGGTGCTGGCCGTGGGCAGCGCGTACGACACGATGGTCGAGAAGCTCGTGGCCGAGGCGAAGAAGATCAAGGTCGGCGACGGCCTCGAGCCCGGCGTCACGATGGGCCCGGTGATCAGCAAGGCGCACCGCGAGAAGGTGCTCGGCTACATCGAGAAGGGCGTCGCCGAGGGCGCGAAGCTGGCGCTCGACGGTCGCGGCTACGCCGACGCGAAGAACCCGAACGGCTACTTCCTCGGGCCGTCCGTGTTCGTGGACGTGAAGCCCGACATGGTGATCGCGCGCGAGGAGATCTTCGGTCCCGTGCTCTGCATCATGAAGGCCGACACGTTCGAGGAAGCCGTGGCCATCGTGAAGCGGCACGACCTCGGCAACGCGAGCAGCATCTTCACGAGCAGCGGCAAGTACGCCCGCGAGTACCGCTGGCACGTCGAGCCCAGCATGCTCGGCGTGAACATCGGCGTGGCCGCGCCCATGGCGTTCTTTCCGTTCGGCGGCGCCAAGGGCAGCTTCTTCGGCGACCTCAAGGCGCACGGCCAGGACTCGATCGAGTTCTACACCGACAAGAAGGTGAGCATCACGCGCTGGTTCTGATCGCGCCGACCGCTCGAAGTGACGCGAAGGCCCCGCCCGACCGGCGGGGCCTTTCGCGTGTGCGGGGCGGGCGGGCCGCGGCGGTCGCGGGCCGCGCGGGTCGGAGCCGGCACACGGGCGGGCCACGCGGCGGCCGGGCCGTTCCACGCTCGCGCCCGTCCTCCCGCCGGTGGGCGCGCGAGAAAAGCGCTTGATCCCGTACCGGACTCCGGACCGATGCTCTTCCCGTCGACGCGCCCGGAGGACTGCCATGCATCGAACCGAAGCCCCGCTCATCGCCCTCGCCACCGTGCTCGCCGCGATCGTCGCGGGTTCGCTGCTCGCGTCGGCGGCCGGCGCCACGCCCGTGCCCGACGGGGCCTCGCTCGCACGTCTGCGCGCGCTGCGGTCGGGATCGATGCGCGTCCTGCGCGCGGGCAGCGACAGCCTGCTCACGTGCGAGCGGCTCGCGTGGGATTCGGCCGGTGTCTCGCTGGTTCGCCCCACTCACGCCGTGGCGCTGATCCAGATCGGCGTGCCCGGGACACCGGCCTACGTGAGGCGCCTCACATGGGCCGAGGTGGACGCGGTGCAGACGCGCGATCGGGGCGGAAGCTCCGGCCCCGTGATCGGCGCGACCGTGGGTGCGGCTGCGATCGGCGCGCTCATGCTGCTGGCCAGCGCCCAGTCCTCCGAGATGCCGGACTTCCCGCTTCTATGGGTCGTGGGCGGCGCGGCGGCGGGCGGAGTGGTGGGATTCGCGGCGGACGCCGCTCCGGCGCGATGGCGCACCGTGTGGCCCTGACCCTCCGGGCCCCGAACCGCGTGATGGGTGACTGGTTCCATCCGGAGGATGATCATGACGGCGATGAAGAGGATGCCAACGACATTCGCGGCAGCGACCCTGCTGCTCCTTCTTTCCGTCGGCTTCGCGCGCCCGTGCGCGGCGGCCGAGCCCGAATGCGGTCCGCCCGGCGCTGCCGTCGCCCGGCTTCCCGTTGAAGCCTACGCGCCGTCGTTGCTCGCCGTGCGCACGCCCGACCCGAAGGACGATGGCCACCCGGCGCCCGGCGAAGACGCCTGGTCGGTGGGCCCGCGTGGCACGACGGAGTCGCAGTCGCGCTACGAGGAGTTCGCGAGCACCGGCGCGATGATCGGCGCCATCACCGGCGTGACGGTGATGGTGGTTCGCACGCGCGGCGAGGACGGGATCTCGGACTTCTTCGAACCGCTGATGTGGCTCTGCGGCGGCGCGGTGGGCGCGGCCGCGGGCTGGGTCGTGGGTGGCGCGATCGCGCTCGCCACGGAGGACCGCTG
>JBGAOB010000383.1:0-3428 GCA_044222045.1 Candidatus Eiseniibacteriota bacterium | reverse complement strand
AGTAGAGCCCCGCCGGCAGCCGCTCGCCGCGCGCGTCGCGGCCGTCCCACGTGGCGGTCGCGAGCCCCGCCGCGCGCGGTCCGCGCGCGAGTTCGCGCACCGTGCGGCCGGCCACGTCCGTCACCACGAGCCGCGTGTCGGCCGGCTCGGCGAGCGTCCACGCGAACGCCGTGGGGCCGCGCGACGGATTCGGGCGCGGCGCGAGCAGGCGAAGCGGCTGCTCGGCCAGCGGCTCGGCATCCGCGATCGGGCTCGAGTCCAGGTACACCTCCACGCGCAGCGAGCGGTCGATCGTCCCGAGCGCACTCGAGCTCACGCCGCCGTCGAGGAAGAAGTTGAAGCTGCACAGCCCGCTGCTCGTGCCCGGCACCGTGCCGTAGTACACGCCGCTGTCGGGTGACGACTGCGTGGCGATCTGCTGGAACGGCGTGGCCACCGTGTAGCTGTGCATCGTGCCGCCCGTCGCGTTTCCCGTGCTCCGCCAGCGCACCGCGTAGTGCACCGTGGCCCCGCTGCCCGGCGGAGTGAAGCGCACGCACGCGCTGTGCTGAGAGGCCGCGGTGCGCCCGTACAGGTTGCCGTTGTTCTGGGCGGAGACCTGGCCCTCGTACACGAGCACGGGGGCGGAGCCGTTCGCCGGACCCGCGGGCGCGATCGTCACGCGCGACAGCGCGAACGCCGGCCCGCCCGAGAGCGCGCGGATCGTGTCCGCCTCGATGACGGTGCCGTGCGTGAGGTCGGCGATCGGGCGGGACGCGATCCACGGCGGGCCGAGGTCGGACGACCAGTCGCCGCGCGCGATGACGCCCGTGGCGTTCGCGCCGTGGCCGAGGAACTGGATGGCGCCGAGCGCCGGCGTGGCCGACGCGATCAGGGCGGTCAGGACGAAGGGAAACAGGCGCATGCGAGGCCTCCGGGGTGGGAGTCGGCGGGCCCTCCGGCGCGTCGGGGCCGGGTGATCCGTACGCGTTGGGACCGGCGCGGTCCGCGGGAATCACAGGGAGAATGCGCTCGCACGGCGCGGCCGGGTGTCCCGGGGGGGCAAGGCGTGGTCGGTCACACGACCGGCGTGCGCACCGGGGAACTCGGCCGGCCGCCGTCCGCGGGGCGCCGGCGGCTGCCCGGCGCCCCGCGGCGCTCCCGACCGCCGGCTAGTTCAACACGAGCACGCGCCCCGTGACGCGCTGGCCGCCGCAGCCGACGCGGATCACGTAGAGGCCGCTCGCGACCCGCCGCCCGCCCGCGTCGCAGCCGTTCCAGTCCCACGTGCGCCGGCCCTCATCCGCCACCTCGTCGTGCAGCACGCGGACGAGCCGGCCGGCCAAGTCCAGCACCTCGACCCGCAGGCGCCGGGTCGACGCGGCCTCCAGTCGCACGTGCGTGACCCCGCGCATCGGGTTGGGCCCGACTCGGAGCGCCAGCGTCGGCTCGCGCACGGGCGGCGGAGTCCACGGGACGCCCACCGTGACGCAGCCGTGGCCCAGGTGCGCCAGCAGCGAGTCGCGATCGGCGGGGCCCACCACGCCGTCGAAGTCGAGATCCGAGCGCGGATCCGACGTGCCGTAGCGCGACACGAGCAGGTCGTGGTCGAGCATCGTGACCACGCCGTTGCCGTCCGCGTCGACGCCGGCCAGAGGAACCGAGGGCTCGACCACCGTGCCCGTGCTGCCCCCGTAGCGCACGCGGATGCCGCCCGTGACGCTGCCGCTCGACTTGAAGCGAATCGTGGCGACTCCGTCCGCGCCGGTGGTGCCGTAGGCGTACGTGAGCGGGCCCCCGCACGCCGACGTGGAGTCCCACACCGCGCCGTTCAGGAAGTCGAGCGTCACCGGCGCGCTCGACACGGGGACGCGCGTGGTGCGCCACAGGCCCACCGTGGACACCGCGTCACTGTCGGGGCAGGCCACGAGGCGCGCACGCGTGAAGGCGATGGCGTTCGGATCGTCCCAACCGACCTCGAGTCCGTTCGCGACCCACGCCGTGCAGACGTGCATGCGGGGATCGATCCCCGAGCCCGCTGCGATGGCGGGCACGCCGGCGTGGGACGAAGCCGGAACGGTCCCGATCGACTGGACGCGCCATGCACCGAAGAGCGGCGTCGCCAGTTGCAGCGGCTTCGCGTCGGCCGTGGTGAACACCACGTAGGGCTGCGTGTCGGTGGCGTAGGTGAATGCGATCGCGTACACCTGCCACGTGGCGGGCAGCACTTCGTGCGACTGCCACGTGCCGTCGACGCGATCGGCCATCAGCAACGCGCCGGCCTTCACGTACGCCACGTGCGGGCTGCCGCTGCGATCCACGGCCAGCGCGATCATCGAAACGTCCGTGTCGGGGGCGACCTCCTCGATGGCGGTGGCCGGGCCGGTGCAGTAGCGGATCGTGTGCGTGGCGCCGTTGACCCACGCGACGTGCGTGGCGTTGGTCTTGTTGGTGGCGATCGCGGGCCAGCCCAGTGGCGACGCGTTCGGGGCGGTGTCGAGCGTTCGGAGGCTCCAGAAGCCCAGCTCCTTCGACGCGTACCGCAGCGTGCTCTGCCCGGCCGCGGCCGTGGGGTCGAGGTACGCCACCACGGGGCCGAGGTCGGTGCGATGGTCGATGGCGCACCACTCGCCCACGTGCGCCCCGGCCTGGATCGTCTCGACGGTCCAGCCGGCGCTGAGCTGCGAGGTCGCGTAGTGCAGAGCGCCCGCGCCACCCAGTTCGAGGTAGAAGCACGTATGCAGCGCCCGATCGTATCGATCGGTGCGCGCGGCGATGTGCCCCGGGTTGACGCCGAGCAGGATGGAATCGCTCGTGAAGGTGGTTCCGGCGAACGTCCACGTGCGGCGCATCTGGAGGCGCGACCAGTCGAAGTGGATGACACCGTGGAACATCGGCCCCGAGCCGATGGACTCCATGTAGACGCCCGGCCAGTTCTCCACCTGCGTGGAGATCGTGGCCTCGGTGAACGGGATGTCGGCGGATGCCGGTGCGGCCGAGAGTGCGAGCACCGCGAGCACGAGAACGGGGAGAGCTCGACGTGGAGCCATGGCGGGACCTCCAGTCCGAGGTGAGTCGGCGCGTGGCCGATGCGCTGGCGGAACTGGCGGCCACCCCGGAAGCGAACGCGGGGCACGGCGAGTCGCGGCAGGCGTCTCGGAGCGGGATGCGCGGTCCGAGGCGGGAGCCCGGCGTCATCGCGGGCGCGTGCGGCGGGCGGGAATGCGGAGGAGTTCCGGTTCCAGCGCGTTCGACGCTAGCACCCGGGTGGGGACGGGAACAATGGGGAAGCCCGGGGTGAAACCCTGCCGGGACGACCTCGATCGCTGCCTTGGACCGGCGTTGCCCGACAAGCTCGCGAATGGGCAGGTTCGCGGCCACTCGTGATAGCTGGAGAGCCGAAGCTGTTGGCGTAGTCGGTGATGCACACGTCTTCTGGCCTGCGTTGC
>JBGAOB010000020.1:0-29337 GCA_044222045.1 Candidatus Eiseniibacteriota bacterium | reverse complement strand
GATCACGCGCACGCGTTCGCGCGCCGCGTGATCGCGCGGCGCGCGCCGCCCGCTCGCTTCACTCCGCGCGCACGATGCGCGTGCTGCGGCGCTCGCCGCCGGCCGTGGCGCGCAGCCAGTAAACCCCTGCGCGCACACGATCTCCACGCGTCGACCGGCCGTCCCAGGCGAGGGCGTGCGCGCCCGCTCCCAGCGCACCCGAAACCACCGTCGCCACGCGCCGGCCGCCCGCGTCGAACACCGCCGCGTCCACCGTGGAGGGCCGCTCGAGCACCAGCCGGAACGCCACCGGGCCGCGGCTCGGATCGGGGCGCGGCAGCGACAGCGCGAGCCCGCCGCGGATGGCCGCCGGAGGCGCGCCGGCGTTCGGCGCCGGCAGCGCCAGCTTCCACGCTGACCGCCCGTGGGTGAACGCGAACAGCGTGCGGGTGGGCGCGTGCAGGTCGAGTTCGGCCACCGCCACGTTCGGCAGCCCCGCGCCCAGGTCCCACCACGTGAGGCCGCGATTGCGCGACGTCATCACGCCGCCGTCGGTGGCGGCGTACAGCGTGAGCGGGTTCTGCGGGTCCACGAGCAGGTCGTTCACCGGCAGGTCCGGCAGGTTGCCCGACGCCGACGTCCACGACGCGCCCTGGTCGGCGCTCGTCCACACGTGCGCGAGCGGCTCGTCCTGCGTGAAGCCCGACAGCGTCACCCACACGCGCTGCACGTCGACCGGGTCGGGCGTCACGCGCGTCACCCAGCGCCTCGGCAGCGCGGCGCCGATCTCGGTCCACGTCGTGCCGCGGTCGGGCGTCTTCCACACGCGGCCGTCATCGGTGCCCACGAACCACAGCTTCGGATCCACCGGTGAATACGCCAGCGTGGTGAGGGTGCCGTACACCAGCGACGACGGCAGCGCGCGCGTGAGGTCGCCGCTCACCGCGCTCCAGTGCTGACCGTTGTCCACCGAGCGCCACACGCGGTGCGATCCCAGCAGAAGGTCGTTGTGGTCGGCCGGATTCATCGCGAACGGCGTGCACCAGTTGTAGCGGTCGGTGTTCACGAGCCCCAGCGGCGCGGTCCAGTTGAGCCCGTTGTTCACGGAGCGGCGCGGTCCGGTGCGGTCACAGCCGTTCTGCCATTCCGAGAACAGGATCGACGCCGAGGTGGGATCGGTCAGGTTGTAGAAGCCGTCACCGCCGAGCGTGGTGGCCCAGTTCGTGGGATCGCCCGCGGAGAGCAGCGAGTTGTTGTCCTGCGTGCCGCCCACGAGCTTGTTCGGGTCGTACGAAGCCACCGAGCCGGCGTAGAACTGCGAGATGGGCAGATTCAGCGACTTGATCCAGGCGCCGCCGCCCGCGGTGCTCCAGAAGAAGCCGCCGTCGTTGCCCAGCAGCACGCGGTTGGGGTTCGCGGGATCGATCCAGATCGCGTGCTGGTCCACGTGCGCCGAGCCGCGCTGCCCGCTCCAGGTGACGCCGCCGTCGTCGGAGCGCAGCAGGTCCACGCCCATCGCCCACACGCGATCGGGGTTCGCGGGATCCACCGCCGTCTCGCCGAAGTACCAGCAGAAGCCGCCGAACGCGTCGGCGAACGTGGCGCCCGCGTCGCGCTTCGCCCACGTGGTGCCGCCGTCGGTGCTGCGCCAGAAGCCGTAGCCGCGATAGCCCAGCGACGCGCCGGTGCCCACCTGCGCGTACACCGTGCCCGGCCGCGACGGCGCCACCGCGAGCGCGATGCGGCCGAGCGCGTCGTTCGCCGCCGGCAGCCCCGCGGTCATGCGCATCCACGTGTCGCCGCCGTCCACGCTGCGCCAGATGCCGCAGCCGGGCCCGTACGCGCGCCGGTACGTGGCGCGTCGCACGCGCTCCCATGTGGCGCACCACACGGTCTCGGGATGCGCCGGGTTCAGCACCACGTCGCACGCGCCGGTGCTGTCGTTCACGAACAGCACGTGCTGCCACGTGAGCCCGCCGTCGCGCGAACGGTACACGCCGCGGTCCGGGCTGGTGCCGAACTGGCTGCCCATCGCGGCCACGAACAGGATCCTGGGATCGAGCGCGTTCACCGCCACCGCGCCGATGCGGCGCGTGTTCACGAGCCCGAGCGACCGCCAGCTGCCGCCGCCGTCGCGCGTGACCCACAGGCCGTTGCCGTCGTACGAATCCACCGAGCCGTTCGCCTCGCCCGTGCCCGCGTACACCACGTTCGCGTCGGAGGGGTCCATCGCGAGCGCACCCACCGACGTGATCGGCGCGCCGTCGGTGGTGCACGCCCAGTGCGACCCGCCGTCGTTCGATCGCCACACGCCGCCCGCGGCCGCGCCCAGCCACACGACGTTGCTGCCCGCGTGCGCGGCGATCGCGGTGACGCGGCCGCCCACGTTCGTGGGGCCCACCGGCTCCCACGTGAGCGCCGCGAGGTCGGACGGCGTGCCCGCGCGCATCGCGCCGAGCTGCTCGAACGACTCGTCCACGCGCTTGGAGTCGATCGCGCCGCCGGGCCACGCGCGCTGCGCGAAGAAGAAGTCCGACGGCGCTTCGCGGGATTCGTTCGCCTCCGACCGCCCGGCTTCGAGCGCCACGCGGCGCGGCGCGTCCACGAGAGCGATCCACGCGCCGCACAGCGCGAGCGCGGCCATCAGCACGGGGGAGCAGCGCTTCATGCGAGCCTCCGAGGTGGGTGTCGGGCGGGTTGCCGGCTCGGAGTCTAGACGGATCGACGCGGACGCCGTGAGGCGGGAGTGACGGGCGCCCCGGCCCGGGCGCTCAGAACGTGAACCGGAGTCCGATCGTGGGAAACGGGACACCCGGGTCCTGCGGCAGCGTCTTCAGCAGGTAGCGGGAGGGGTCCGACGGGTCCACGACCGGCTGCGCGTTCGCGTCGCGCACGAGCACGGTCAGCGGCGCCGTGCGGGGCGCGAACGCGTACACGTTCTGCACGTCCACGTAGGCCGCCAGCTCCGTGCGCGCGAACACCCAGCGCTTGTCGACGCGCAGGTCGAGCTGGTGCAGCACGCCGTTGCGCCCCGAGTTGAGCCGGGACCAGTCCGCCACGGCGCGCCCGGTGGCGTCCCACACCTCCCGGCGCGACGACAGCTCGAGGTCGTCGGGCGTGTACGGGGCGCCGCCCAGGTACCGCCAGCGGCCGCCCACTTCCCAGCCGCCGCCGAACCGTCGGCCGCCGTTCAGCGACACGACGTGGCGGTGGTCCCACGCCGACGGCGCGAACGTGCCGGCGGCGCCGGTGAACTCGCTGCGCACCCAGGTGTAAGCGGCGATGCCGTACCAGCCGCGCCACAGCCGCTGCTGGGCCAGCAGCTCCACGCCCCACGTGCGGCCGCGCGAGCGCGCGTCCACCGGGGCGTTGCCGATCACGCCGAAGTCCGCGCCCAGGTTCGCGAGGCTCACCTGTTCGCGCAGCAGGAAAGGGTAGTGCGCGTAGCGCTTGAGGAAGCCCTCCGCCGACAGGCGCGCGTTCGTGCGCGTGCTCCACTCGAGCCCCGCGACCACGTGATCCGCGCGGATCCAGCGCGCCCCCGCGTCGCGGTTGGCCAGCGCGCCGCCGGCGTCGCGCCAGCCGAGCACCGTCCAGGGCGGCAGCTGGTGGTAGCGAGCGAGGCTCGCGCCCGCGCGCAGCGCTCCCGCGACGCGCCAGGTCAGCGCGAGGCGCGGCGAGAGCTGCTCGAGCGGATCGCGCGTGAGCCGGGAGTACGCCGCGCCGTCGGCGCGCGCTCCGAACGAAGCGGTGCCGCGGTCGCCGGCGAAGTCGCGGCTCGCCTGCGCGAACAGCGCGTACGTCGGGAAGGTCAGCCGCGAGTCGTAGCGCTCCTCGAGCAGCCCCGTGGGCACGGCGGTCTTCTGGTACGTGCGGTTGGTGTACGTCACCTGCTCCGCGCCCGCGCCCCAGCTGGTGCGCCAGGCACCGGCGCGCCGCGACCACTCGGCGCGCACGCGGTCCTGGATCTCCTGCGAGCGGTAGTCGAGCGTGAGGTTCGCGGGATCGCTCTCGTCGTTGCCCCGGTACTTGGTGGCGCGGTTGTCGAGCTGGCTGCGGCTGACCACCAGCTGCCGCACGCCGTTCGCGCCGAAACGCTTCCATCTCGCGCCGAGCGTGTAGTTCCACTGCGGCGTCACGGGCAGCTGGTCGAGCGCCCAGCGCTTGAACTCGGTGTCGGTGGCGTCGAGGTTCAGCCGGAACTGGTCGGCCGCGCCCACGCCGATCACGTCGAACTCGTCGCGCGGCGCGCCCGACACGTGCAGGCGGAACTGCGCGTCGTTGTACGTGGGCAGGAACGGCAGGCCGATCGCCGAGGCCACGAACTGCAGGTACGACCGGCGGGCGGACAGCGTGAGCCGGGCGCGCGGACCGAGCGGGCCGTCCAGCGACACGCCGGCGTCGGAGGCGCCCACCGTGCCGCGCGTGACCATGCGCTGGTCGTTGCCCTCCTTGAGCTGGAACTCCGTCACCGAGCTGAGCGCGCCGCCCCGGCTGGCCGGGAACGCGCTCGTGAACAGCTCCACCTCGCGCACGCCGTTGACGTCGATCATGCCCACCGGGCCGCCGGTGGAACCCTGCGTCGCGAAGTGGTTGATGACCGGCACCTCGATGCCCTCGAGCACGAAGCGGTTCTCGTTCGGCGCGCCGCCGCGCACCAGCAGGTCGTTGCGGAACGACGCCGACGTCGCCACGCCCGGCTGGCTCTGCAGCACGCGGGACGGGTCGCGGTCGGCGCCCGGGAAGCGCTCGATCTCGGCGGCGCCCAGCGAGCGCAGCGACACCGGCGACTCCGGCGGGCGGCGGAACGACGACGCCGTCACGGTGAGCGTGTCCCCGCGCAGCGGCTGTTCCTCGATCGCGATCTCCAGCGCCACCGGCTGCGCGGCGCTCACCTCCACCTCGGACTGGATCGCGGGGCGGTAGCCGATCTGGGACACCTGCACGTCCCACAGGCCGTCGGGCACGTCGCGGATCTCGAACAGGCCCTGCTCGCTCGTCACCGCCCCGGCGGGCGTGCCCAGTACGCGCACGGTCGCGTACGGCACGGGCTCGTTCGTGCCGGCGCGGATGACGCGACCCCGGACGAGCCCGGTCGCGTGGGCGGAGACGGCGGTGAGCATCAGCAGCAGGCACAGGGGAAACGCGCGCATCGGCATCCTCGGTGGACGAACGGGGGTGTGCCGCCGTTCGATGTGCCGCCACCACCGCGGCTGCGTTCGCTTCGCGCGCGCGCGCCGGGCGCGGCCCGCGCGTCGCACGTGCACAGGCTTGCACGGGCGTCCGTGCACGAGGTCCGCCCCGCCGGTCGCGCCGGAGCCCGCGGGCGCCCACTCCGGAGCGGCGCGCCCCCGGCACGGCTGCTATCCTGCCGCGCCATGCACAAGACCCCGCGCTTCCTTCCGCCCATGAACAGCACGGCCTACTACGTGCTGCTCGGACTCATCGCGATCTTCATCCTCGGCCCGCTGGGCGGCGTCACCGCCGCCTACATGAACTTCTCGATCGGCTTCTTCGTGGGCGGACAGGTGCTGGCCGGCATCCTCGGCAGCGTCGTCACCTACGGCTACGGCGCCGAGGGCAAGCACGGCGCCAACTACATGCAGACCATGGCCGCGTCGGTCGCCGGCCTGTCCGGCATGGCGGTGCTGATCCAGGCCATGACGTGGCTCGGCCTGCCCGAGCCGGCCGTGTGGAAGATGGTGCTGTACTTCATGAGCATCGGCATGTTCGGCGTGGGCGTGGGCATGCTGTACACGCCGATCCTGGTCGACCGCATGCGCCTGACGTTCCCCTCGGGCTTCGCGGTCGCCAACATCCTGCGTGCGCTCACCGACATCCGCCTGCTGAAGGAGTCCATCGCCAAGCTCGGCGGTGGCACGCTGGCCGGCATCCTGAGCGGACTGGCCGTGAGCGAGAACGGACTCGGTTTCTTCCGCGGCTGGCTCGGCGCCACCTCGCCGGTGACGACCGGACTCACCGCGTTCGCCGGCTCGGGCTACCAGGCCTCCACGCTCGGCGCCGGCATGATCGTGGGCGCCCGCATCGGCATTCCCGCGATCGTGGTGGGCGCGATCGGCGTGTGGCTGACGCCGTGGCTGCGCGCGAACGGCTGGCTCGATGCGCACGCGCCGTTCCGCAAGATCGGTTTCATCGCCGCGCTCGGCATGATCATGGGCGCCGCGATCGTGGACATGACGCTGATCGGCGTGTCGGCGGTGAAGCAGTTCGGCCAGAGCAAGGCCGCCGAGCCACAGCCCGACTGGAAGAAGACCGACAGCCGCTTCCTCGCCGCGTGGGTGGTGTTCTGGGCGATCGCGGTGCTGTTCGTGGGCGTGGTGCTGCTGCACCTGCCGACGCTGTTCGTGCTCGTGGCGATCGGGCTCGCGTTCGTGTTCCTGATGGTCAACGGCATCTCGCTGGGCATCTCGGACAGCAACCCCATCTCGAGCGCGTTCGTGCTGACCGTGTTCATCCTGGCCACGATCGGCCTGAAGGACGCCGGCACCGGCCTGCTGTGCGCCGCGATCCTGCTGATCGCCACCAGCGTCGGTGGCGACATGCAGCAGGACCGCTCCACCGGCTGGCGGCTCGGCACCAACCGCACGATCCAGTTCCGCTACCAGGTGATCGGCATCGCGATGGGTGCCGTGATGAGCGTGGTGCTGGCGCGCCTGTTCATGAAGGCGTACCCGGTGCTCAACATCAACCAGATCGCGAACCCCGGCGCGCCCGGCACCGAGCGCTGGCAGGCGGCGATGACGTACAAGTTCGTGGGAGCGCTCGACAGCCTCACGCACCCGAATCCCAAGGTGATGACCGCGCTGTTCTTCGGCATCGGGCTCGGCCTGCTGATCGAGGTGCTGCGCAAGGTCATCAAGAACAACCCCGGCTACAAGCCGTGGGTGAAGTCGGGCCCGGTGCCGTACAGCGTGGACTTCCTGCTCGACTCGGTGGTCCTGCCGAGCCCGTACGCGGCCAGTTTCGGCGGGTTCGTGGAGTTCGGCACCGCGCTGTGGTTCGGCCTGGGCGGCATCTTCAGCTCGATCTGGCAGACGATGGAGTCGCGCGCGCCGAGGAAGCCCGAGCACGAAGGTGTCCCCGAGGACATGAGCACGGTCTCGCTGGTGGGCGGCGGCCTGATCGCCGGCGATTCGCTGGCCGCGCTGGGCCTCGGCATCGCGGGCCTGCTGAGCACGGTCGGCGGTCCGCCGAAGAAGTAGCGCTCGCGAAGGCGAAACGGCGCACGGGCCGCGGGGCCGGTGCGCCGTTTCGCGTTTCGGGGGAGGGCGTGCGCGGGGGCGCGCGGCGTCAGGCTTCGCGTGCCGCCAGCGCCCCGGCGAGTCCGCGCTTCAGCGACGGCGGCGTGACGCGGCCCAGCTCCACGCGCGTGCAGCCCACGTGCGTGGCCAGCGAGTGCAGCGCCTCGGCCACCCCGGCCAGCGCCGCCTCGCGGTCGAGCGTGCCCCAGCGCGCGGCGGGCGGCGGATCGCCGGCGGCGAACCACGGCTCGAAGTGCGCGTGCTTCACCTCGAGCACACCCTGCTCGCGGTGCGTCTTGGGATCCACGCGCCCGACCAGGTGGCCGTCGTGCAGCACCGGCAGCGAGTAGTAGCCGTGCGTGCGCTTGTGGCCGGGCACGTAGATCTCGATCGTGTATTCGAAGCCGAAGAGCTTCTGGATCCGCTCGCGGTGCCACAGGAACGAGTCGAAGGGGCACAGCAGCGTGGTGCCGCTCGACGCGACACGCCGGCGCCCGGCCGCGGCCAGCGCGGGCAGGTCCCCGGTGCGCACGTACCACGGCGCGCGCTCGCCCTCCACCGCCACGCGCGTGGCGTGGCCCGAGTCGAGCAGCGCGTGCAGGTGCTTGCGGCGCTCGCCCACGGGCAGCTTCGGCCACGTCAGGTACATGCCCAGGTCGGCGTCGCTCGCGGCGCCCATCGCGGCCAGCGAGCGCGACAGCCGCCAGCGCTCCAGCTCGTCGCGCGACGGCGACTCGAGCGCGTCCACGCCGGGGATCACCCGCTGCATGAGGGCGTAGCGCTTGTGGAAGTGCGTGCGCGAGTGCACGGCGATGATGCCCGCCTTCCACAGGTAGTCGAGCGCGTGCGTGGCGGGCTTCCAGCTCCACCAGCCGCCGCCCTTCTCGCCGTCGGGGCGCTCGAAGTCGGCGTTGCCGAGCACGCCGCGCTCCACGAACGCCTGCTGCACGTGCTTCACCGTGGCCACGAATTCGCGCGTCATCCAGCCGCGCGCCTTCCAGCGCCCGGGCGTGTCGAGCATGTAGCGCCGGTACCAGCGCAGGTCGCGCGTGCTGACGAAGCACGCCACGTGCGTGAGGTACTCGAACAGCAGCCGCTTGCGATACGTCAGGCGCTCGAGCGTCGCACGGTCGTACGGGCCGAAGCGGCTCCACAGCGTCAGGTGGTGCGCGCGGTCGACCACGTTCACCGAGTCGATCTGCAGTCCGCCGGTCGCCTCCACGAAGCCCTGCAGCGCCGCGGGCCCGAAGCGCCGCGCGCGCGGGCGGTCGAGCCACTGGCGCTCCAGGAACAGCGCCGCCACCGCGCGGCGCGAGAACGCCGGCAGGCCGGCGAGCGCGTCGGGCGCGGCCCGGCGCGGCGCACTCGCGCGCTTCGCGTCGACCGGCACCAGCGCGCCCACCGTGTCGCGCGCCGCGTGCATGGGCGCCTTCGCGCGCCGCCGCTTCTTCGCGGCGCGCTTCGGCGCGGCCTTCGTGCCCGCGCGGGCAGCAGCGCGCTTCGCGCGCGCGCGCGGGCGAGGTGCCGTCGCGCGTCATGCGTGCGTGCGCGATGCGGGCGGCGGGAACGCCTCGCCCAGCAGTTCGACGAGGTGCGCCATGCGCACGTGGCCCCCGCGCGCGCCCTCGCCGCGTCGCATGTGCAGCAGGCAGCCCGGATTCGAAGCGATCACCACTTCGGGCGCCACCGCGTCCACGCTGCCGAGCTTGCGGTCGAGCTGCGCCTGCGCCATGTCGGTATGCGTCAGGTTGTAGATGCCCGCGCTGCCGCAGCACCAGTCGCTGTTCGGCAGGTCGATCAGCTCCACGCCCGGCAGCGCGCGCAGCAGCCGGCGCGGCGCCTCGCGCACGCGCTGCGCGTGCGCCAGGTGACACGGATCGTGGTACGCCACGCGCAGCGGCTTCGAAGCGTCGGCGCTCGAGTGCATCGGCGCCGGCGGCTGCGGCAGCCCCACGTGCGCGAGCACTTCGCTCACGTCGCGCACCTTCGCCGAGAAAGCCTCGGCCGCCTCGGCGCGCGGTTCGCCGTGCAGCAGGTGCCCCGCCTCGCGCAGCGCCGCGCCGCAGCCCGCCGAGTGCGACACCACGAAGTCGCAGTCGTCCGCGAACGCCGCCACGTTGGCCGACGCCAGCTGCATCGCCCGCTCGCGCAAGCCCGCGTGCGCGTGCAGCGCGCCGCAGCACGTCTGCGCGCGCGGCACGCGCACCTCGATGCCGGCCAGCACCATCACGCGCACCGTTTCGCGGTTGAGCGGCGAGAACAGCGCGTCCATCACGCAGGTGGTGTGGAACGCCACGCGCAGCTTCGGGGCGCCCGCCGGGTGGAAGACGAGTCCATCGGAGGTCTCCCGCACGCTCGCGCCGTGCGGCAGCACCGCCGCCACGCGCTCGAGCGGTCGGTCGCCGCGCGGCTCGATCGGCGGCGTGAGCGCGAGTCCCGCCTTCGCGAACGGCGGCAGGAGTCCCGCGTGCGCCGCGCCCTTCACGAACGGCGCGAACGGGCCCGCCTGCGCCAGGCGCAGCAGGTCGGCCAGCAGGTGCAGACGGCCGCGATCGGGCATCACGTGGTTCAGCACGAACTCGCCCGCCAGCCGCATGGGCGAGCCGCGCACCACGCGGCGGTTGAACTGCGCGCGCGTGGCCTCGAGCATGCGCGAGTACGGCACGCCCGCCGGGCACACCGTTTCGCACGCGCGGCAGTCGAGGCAGTTGTCGAGGTGCGCCACCACGTCGTCGTCGGGCGCGATGCGGCCCTCGGCGAGCCCGCGCATCAGGTAGATGCGGCCGCGCGGCGAGTCGGGCTCGATCTTGAGCTCGCGATACGTGGGGCACGCGGTCATGCACAGCCCGCAGTGGATGCACGTCTCGAGGTCGAGCCGCGCGGGTGCGCCGTCGGCGTCGTACCACGACACGACGTGGGGTTGACTCGAAGCGGTCGGGTCGCTCGAAGCTTTCGGATCGTGCGGGGCGGGAGTGCTCACGGCGCGCAGGATAGCCGCGCCGCGGCGCTTCGCGCGAGCAGCGGCGGTGTCGGTACGGAGCGGCGGCGCGATGCACGACGGCGCGACCGGCATCTGGCGGGAGGGATGCGCGCTCATCCCGCGCGCTCCAGCAGCCGGTCGAGCGCGGCCATCGCTTGGGCGGCGGCGGTGCGCGACTGCAGCACGTCGGCGGGCGACCGGCCGTGCGCGCGAGCGTGGCGGGCGGCGGCGAGGACCTGTGCTTCGCTGGCGGCGGCCTGCTCCGTGGCCGGCGCGATGGCGCGGGTGCTTCGCTTCGCACGTGCCGCTTCGATCTTCCCCTGTACGAACGCCTCGCCGTACTCCCGTTCGGCCTCCAGTTGGTCATGCGCGGCGCAGTGCAGCGTCAGGTTCGCGGCGGTGTTCGGACCACCCTTCGCGAACGGGACCTTGTGATGGAACCGCAGTCGCGTGCGTGAACCGCAGCGATGGCCGTCGTCACTCACCCATGTGCACGCGCCCTCGTCCTTCACCACGACCTCGCAGCGGTCCCTCGGCGACGTGTAGCGCGGGTCCTTCGGATCCTTCACGGTGCGCAGCCGCGCTCCGACGCCGAACTTGCGGCGCTCAAGCTGGTCGACCAGGGCGCGAAGCGCGCGGTTCAGAACCTCGGGCACCGAGCCGTCCGGCACGGCGTCGCTCAGCAGCGCCTGCGCATAGCGCAGCAGGTCGTGCGTCTCCTGATCGACGGTGACCTGGACCATGTGGCGCCCGGGCGACAGGGGCTCGACTCGCGGGAACTGCGGAACGGGTTGGATGGACACGAGTTCGGGCTGCGGCCGCGATGCGGCTACTGGTTCCGGAACCAGTTGGGCGGCCCCTTCGGCCGGGCTCGCGGCCCTCGTAGCCGACGCCGCGGCACAGGCTGGCTCCCTCTCGGCGCCCGCGGTGACGGGCACGCTCTCTGCCGGTGCCGTGTCTGCGCGCCCGGACCGGACGGGCACGATCACCGTCTCCACGTCCGGTTCGGGGAAGTACTTCGCGAGCACCAGCTTGATCTCACGCTTGGTCTTGCCCGTGGCCTCGGAGAGCAGCAGCTCGACGTTGTCCGGCTGCAGCCGCGGCACGAGCAGGATGGCGCCCGACAGGTGGAGCCGTCCGTCCGCGATCATCTCGAGGAGGACCGGGAACTTCCGCGCCGCCCGGGCGACCTGGATGCGCTTGAACGCCATGTCCTCCGACATGTGGAGGACGCCCAGGCAGTAGCGATACATCGAGCCGTAGCCCCGGGCACGATGGAGCCGCCGCGCGTCCACCTCGCCGATCACCGCCAACAACTCGGCGGTGGTCGCACGATCACGGCAGGCAAGCTCGGCCAGCAACGAGAGCAGCGCGGCGTTCCGGTGCGAATCGAAGGACCACTTCGACATCACGACACTCGCTTCGGGGGCGAGTTCTCGCGGGGCGAGTTCTTTCTACCATGGGTGTTATCGCCGCTCGCACGCGCCCGCACACCGCGAATCTCCCGCGAACCCTCGCGAAATCGCATCGCGCGCGCTTCGCGCCGTACACGCGCACGCCAGGCACGCATGTGAGACGTGGCGGCGCGGGTCTCACCGCCCGGGAATCGCCGGCCCGCGGGCGCGTCAAGTCCAATCGTTTCAAAGCGCGCAGAACTTCGCACCGCACCGCTCGACGATCGCGCGCCGGGCATCGCCCGCGCCGTCATTTCGCGCCGGTCTCCCGTGCGCCTGCCCTCCGCGCCGCCGCGATCCCCGTCGCATTTCCCGGCGCCCGCCGCGGCTTCAGCCCGCGCGCGACCCGCCGACACTCCCCTCGGAACGCTCGCATCCCGGGGGAAGGCCATGCGCCGAATCGTCGTCCTCGTCCTGCTGCTGCTGATGCCCGCCGTCGCCGCGCACGCCGCGCAGCCCAAGTGCCCGCTCGATCCCGAGACCTGCCTCGAGCAGTTCGCGCTGATGAAGGAGCGCCCGTGGCTCGGCGTCGAGCTGCACGTCGACAGCCTGGGACATCGCGCCGTGACGCGCGTGCTTCCGGGATCGCCCGCGCAGCGCGCCGGTGTGAAGGTGGGCGACGAACTCCTGGGCGTGGACGGCAAGCCGCCCGCCGAGTGGTTCGCGGGCAAGGCGGGGTGGAAGACCGGCGACACGAAGGACGTCGCCGTGCTGCGCGGCGGACGCGAGAAGTCGTTGCGCATGCCGTGCGAGGCGATCCCCGACGAACTGTTCGCGCGCATCGTGGGCGAGCACATGCTGGAAGGACATCTCGCGTACATGCATCCGGGCGGCGAGGGCGACGCCCACTGAGGCACGTCGCCGAACGCGACTCCGCGACGGGCGCCGGTTCGCCGGCGCCCGGCGTGTTTCGGCCAGTCGCTCGTACCGAGAGCACGCCGCGCTGTGGCAGGGTGCGCCGTCAGGTCGAAGGTGCCGCGCGGTCGCGTGACGCCGCCGACCCCGACGGACACTCGGCCCGAAGCTCCGGGACACGGCCATGCTCCAGGTGATCGGTGTGCACAAGCGATTCGGTGACCTGCTCGCCGCCGGCGACGTGAGCTTCGACGTGCGCGCGGGCGAGGTGTTCGGGTTCCTCGGTCCGAACGGCGCCGGCAAGACGACCACGCTGCGCATGATCCTCGGCATCACGCGCCCCGACGCCGGCCGCGTGGTGTTCGACGGTCGCGACGACGTCGACCCCGCGCGCGTGGGCTACCTGCCCGAGGAGCGCGGGTTGTTCGCCGACGCGCCCGTGGAGGACGTGCTCGAGTACCTGGGCACCTTGCGCGGCCTGTCGCCGCGCGACGCGCGCAAGGCCGCGCGGCGCTGGCTCGAGCGGCTCGAGATGGCCGACCGCCGTCGCGACAAGGTGGGCGTGCTCAGCAAGGGCAACCAGCAGAAGGCGCAGTTCGCCGGCGCCGTGCTGCACGCCCCCGCGCTCGCCGTGCTCGACGAACCGTTCTCCGGTCTCGATCCGCTCAACCAGGAGCTGTTCCTGGACCTGATCCGCGAACTGCGCGATCGCGGCACCGCGGTGCTGCTGTCCGCGCACCACCTGGACCTGGTGGAGCGGCTGGCCGACCGATTCTTCCTGATCGCCCGCGGGCGCGAACTCCTGTCGGGCACGCTGGCCGGGATGCGCACCCGCGCCGTGGGCGGCGCCGAGCGCGTGCTCGCCGTGCTGGTGCAGGGCGCCGCGTCCGAAGCCGACGTGCGGCAGGCGTTGACGGGTGCGGCCGCCGCCGGCGTGCGCGTGTCGGCCGCGGGCGAGGGCGCGTGGCGCGTGGAGATCGAGTCGAGCAGCCACTCCGACCTGTCGCCCGCGCTGGCCGCGCTCGCGAGCCGCTTCCGCGTGGACAGCGTGGACTCGCGTTCGCTGAGCCTGCACGAGATCTACCTGCGCGCCGTTCGCGAGGATCGCGACGCGGCGGCCGCGGCGGTGGCGTCGTGAGCGCCCGCCGCTTCGCGTGGTGGCCCGTGGCCCGGTGGGAACTGCTGCGCATGCTGCGGCGCAGGGACTTCGTGTTCTCGCTCGCGCTCACACCGCTGCTCGCGATCGCCAGCATGGCGCTGGTCGCGATGATGGCGCGCTCCAACAGCAACGTGCGCAAGGTGGCGATCGTGCGCCCGGCGGCCGTCGCCGACACGCTGCCGGCGCTGCGCGGCTATCGCTGGAGCTACCCGGCCGGCGAAGACACCTCCGACGCCGCGCTGCGCGCCGCGCTCGCCGCGCGCCGGGTGGACGCCGCGGTGCGCCTGCCCGCCGGCTGGGCGCACGGCCAGCCCGTGGAACTGCTGCTGCGCCGCGAACTGCCCGGAGCGGCCGGCGCGATCGGCGAGCACCTGCGGCGCCTCGCGCGCCCCGTGCGAGCGGCCGGCCTCGGCGTGGACACGGCCGCGCTCGCGGCGCTCGACGATTCCGTGCGCGTGCGCGCCACCGTCACCGTGGCCGGAGCACGCGGCTCGCGCGCCGATCGCATCGCCGCCATCGCGCTGGTGCTGGTGCTGTTCGTCACCGTGTTCGCGACCTACAGCTACCTGATGATCGGCGTGGCGGGCGAGAAGCAGGCGCGCTTCACCGAGGTGATCGTGTCGGCCATCCCCGCGCAGGCGTGGATCGACGGCAAGCTGGTCGCGTACACGCTGCTCGGGCTGCTGCAGGCGGCCGTCTACCTGGCCAGCGCCGTGCTGCTGGCCGGCGCGATGCGGTACGCGCTGCCCCAGTCGCTGTCGCCCGGCATGCTCGCCGGCGCCGCGCTGATCACCGCGCTCGGGCTGGCGTTCTACAACGCGCTGATCGCGCTCGTCATGGCCACGCTCAAGGACCTGCAGTCCTCGAGCACGTTCCAGGGCTCGTTCGTCATGCTGCCGTTCCTGCCCATGATGTTCATCGGCGCCACGCTCTCCACGCCCGACGCGCCGTGGGTGGTCGCCATCTCGCTGCTGCCCCCGTGCGCCCCGATGCTGCTGCCGGCGCGCATGGCGCTCGGCGCCGTGCCGGCGTGGGAGTTCGCGCTCGCGGTGGTGCTGCTGGCCGGCGCGGCGTGGCTCATGCGAGGCGCGGCCGGGCACGCGTTCCGGCTCGGCATGCTCATGTACGGCAAGGACGTCACGTTGCCCGAGCTGTGGCGCTGGGCGCGCACGAGCGCACGCGAGCAGCGCTGAACGGCGTGCGTCACTCCGGCGCGTCGGCTTCCGTCTCCACGTGCAGCCGGTGCAGCACGCGGTGCAGGCCCGGCGCCAGCAGCACGCCCACGCTGGTCAGCAGCGTGACGCCGCTGAAGATCGCGTACGCACTCGCGAACAGCCGGCCGCCCGGGCTCGTCACCTCGTCCACGGGGCCCATGCCGCCCAGGATCATCGACGCGTTGTAGATCGCGTCCACCCACGAGTCGTGCGGCGGCACCAGCACCGCCTTGTAGCCGACCACGCCGATCGCCAGCGACACCGCGATGATCGTGAACGCCGCGCTGCCCGAGCGGACGAGGTGGCTGCGGAAGCGCCGGCGCTGCTCGCGCGTGAGCGGGTGTCCGTTCGGGGCGCGCTTCACGGCACCAGCACCAGCTTGCCGAAGTGCGCGCGCGCCTCGATGCGCTCGTGCGCCTCGCGCGCGCGCTCCAGCGGCAGCGCCGAGTCCACCACCGGCCGTATCGCACCGCTCGCCACGTGGCGCAGCGCGTCCACCAGGTCGGCGCGGCGGCCCATCCACGAGCCCAGCAGTGTCAGGTGGCGGCCGAACAGCAGGTTCAGGTTCAGCTTCGCGTCGGCGCCGATCGTGGCGCCGCACGTGACGAGCCGGCCGTTCTTCGCGAGCGAGGCGACGCCCGCCTCGAACACGCGCCCGCCCACGTGCTCGAACACCACCTCGACGCCCTTCTTCGCGGTCAGCGCGCGCACGCGCGACGCGATGTCCTCGCTCGCGTGGTCGATCACCTCGTGCGCGCCCAGCGCCCGCGCGCGTTCGCACTTCTCCGCGCCGCTCGCGGTGGCGATCACGCGCGCGCCCAGCAGCCGCGCGATCTGCACGCCCACCGAGCCCACGCCGCTGCCGGCGCCGATCACGAGCACGTCCTCGCCCGGCCGCAGCACGGCGCGCGTCACCAGCATGTGCCACGCGGTCAGCGTGACCAGCGGCACCGCCGCGGCCTGCTCCCAGCTCAGGTCCCCCGGGTACGGCAGGCAGTTCGCCGCCGGCACCGCCGCGTACTCGGCGTAGCCGCCGTTGCGGCCGCGGCCCAGGATGTCGTAGTCGCGGCACAGGTGGTCGTCGCCGTTCGCGCACGCCGCGCAGTGCCCGCACGACAACGTCGGCAGCACGAGCGTGCGATCGCCGGGCTTCAGGTGCCGCACCGCGTCGCCCACCGCGTCGATCTCGCCCACGATGTCGTTGCCCAGCACGTGCGGCATCTCGCACGCGAGGCCCGGCAGGCCCGCGCGCACCCACAGGTCGAGGTGGTTGATGCCGCACGAGCGCACGCGCACGCGCACGTCGTCGGGGCGGATCGCGGGCACCGGCAGGTCGCGCACCTCGAGCACGTCGGGCCCGCCGGTGCGGTCGAACACCACGGCTTTCATGGCGACTCCTTCACGGAGCCGACGGTCACTCGTCGAACAGGACCGTGGGCTCCTCGTAGAACCGCACGCGGCGCTGGGCCTGGCGCTCGTCGAGCCAGTCCTGCAGCCACGCGTTCTTCTGCTCCAGCGTCATGCGCGTGTCCATGCACATGGCCACCGGCACGTCCACGCGCAGCGCGCGCCACTGGATCAGGTGGCGCGTGATGCCCGCCGGCAGGTGCTCGCCGTGGCTCGCGAGTTCGATCACTTCGGCCGGGTCGAAGCGCGGAAAGACCACGAGCGCGCACGCATCGGGGTGTTCGCGGCGCGCGCGCGACAACTGCTCGGTGGTCACGCGCACGTACGGGATCTGGTCCTGGTACGTGTCCACGATCGCGTTCAGCAGCACGTTGCGCTCGTGCAGCGTGTGCCCGCCCTGCAGCGCCTGCATGTCGCCGTCGGCGGTGGCGACGCACGCGAGCGCCTCGCGACGCGCCAGCGTCGCGCGCGCGTGGATGCGGTCCATCGGCTCGCGCGTGAGGCCGCGCACGCCGGCGAGCGCCGCGTCGAGCCGCGCGTGCACGGCCGCCGGGTCGGCGCCGGTCAGCGCGTGGTACCACGTGTGCAGTTCCACGGTCGGCGACTCGTAGCGCACCACCTGCACGCAGATGTGCGGCCAGCCCGCGGCGTGCGCCGCGGTGGAGCGGTTCGCGCCGTCCAGCACCACCCAGCGCGTCTCCACGCGCTGCCCGTCGCCGACCTGCGCCACGATCGGCGGGTTGCGCAGCGAACCCGACTCGCGCAGCCGCTTCACCAGCGGCTCGGTGCGCTGCGAGTCGAAGCGCTCGTGCGGGAACACGGCGTCGGTGGGCACGAAGCGCAGGTCGGGCAGGCGGAAGTCGAGAGAGGTGGTCATGGCGCGGGGACTCTAGCCGGGACGCTTCGCGATCCGCCAGCCCGCAACCGCGCCGGCGTCGGCCGTGCGGCGCTTTCGGCTCGCGCCGCGGGATTCGGCCGGGCTATCGTGCCGGCCTCGCGTCCGCCGCGCCGGGCCGCCGGCCCGGGCCGCCACGGCCGAACCGCGCCCGCGCCGGGCGCAGCCGCCACGAGAGAGGACTCCATGAGCGACGCCCCGTTCGCACTGTCGAAGATCGGCCAGCTGTCGGTCACCGCGCAGGACGTGGAGCGCGCGACCGCGTTCTACCGCGACGTACTCGGCCTGCCGCACCTGTTCTCGGCGTCGGGCATGGCGTTCCTGCAGGCGGGTGACGTGCGGCTGATGCTGGCCGTGCCGGAGCCCGAGTTCGCCCACCCCAGCTCGATCCTCTACTTCGACGTTCCCGACATCGGCGCCGCCCACCAGGCGCTCGTCGCGCGCGGCGCCGCGTTCCTGCGCGAGCCGTTCATCGTCGCCACGATGCCCACGCACGACCTGTGGATGGCGTTCTTCCAGGACACCGAGGGCAACACGCTCGCGCTGATGTGCAACGCGCCGCGGTAGGAGTTTCCGGATGCGGTCCGGGACCAGGGCCCGCATGCCTCACTTGAGCCGCACGATGCTGGCGTGGCGCACGCTGTGGGGCCCCGTCACGCGTAGCCGATAGATCCCGGGCTGCACGACGGCCCCATCACTCCCACGCCCGTCCCAGTTCCAACCGGGCGCCTGCGCTGGTGACAGCACCTTTCTGAGCACGCGTCGCCCTCCGATGTCGAAGCACTCGATCACGACCACTTGGCCTGCGAAATCCTCGCACCGAACCAGTACGGCACCGCGCGCCGGGTTCGGGCTGACCAGGGGGGGCGTGGTTTCGGCGACTGGCCTTGGTCCTCCCACGTCCGTGACCTGTGGGCTCTCGGGCGTCGCTGCCATGCTCTCCCCGGTGCTGTCCAGGGCGACGACCATGAACGCGAGGGTGAGCGACGTATCGGGTTCCACGTGGCGATAGCTCGTCGTTTCGAGGCTGTCTGCGATCAACTCCCCATACCCGATCGCCGTCGCTCCCCAGGTGTTTCGGAAGACGCGGTAGTGCAACGCTCCCGGAACGGTCGTCCACGCCATGTCCACCTGGCGGCCTTGCGGCACGACCTGTTGATGCACCTGCAGGAAGTCGAACAGCGGGAGGCACGTGCCATCGGCGTCCACCTTGATGTTGTGACGGTCGAACGCCCAGGCGATGTCGGTCGGGGGTGCGGCGGCCGGCATGGCCTGCGCGATGGCGTTGCGCATGGCGAGGAAGTCCCGTGAATCCGCGGGCAATGCCATGACCGTCGCGAATCCTTCGAGCACCGCGCGATCCACGCCAGCCACCGGGATGCCTCGGTCCTGAGTCAGGCGGGTTCGGAGATCCCAAAGGGCGCCGGACAGCGCCAGCGACTCGCCGTAACGATCCCCGGACGATCGGTACGTGCCTCCGCATGCAGGCATCCGTCGGTTCGTCACCAGGGTGCGCAGCCGAATGGGCAACCCTCCGAGGAACGCCATCGGAAAGATCTCGGGCGATCCCGACCACGACGCCGTGAAGTAGTCGGCCAGTGCCTCGTCGATCGGACCTGCCGCCGGGTGGGGCTGAAGCCCATTCTGTTTGCGTTCCGCGAGCCCCGGATCCCTCCGCAGGACAGCGTGCGCGAATTCGTGCACGACCGCGCTTCGACACGTGGCATACCCGGTTCCGAGGATGTTCACGTAGTAGCCGTTCGAGCAGCCGAGGAAGCGAGCATCGGCCGCCGGGAAGCGCGTCACGAGATGCAGCGGGTCGCGAGCGTCGTCCGAAAGCCCTCGCAATGGCTGCCAGTAGTCCGCGAAGGCACGCTCCGCCCAGAAGTGCGCGTTCACGGCCTCCCCCGAGATGTCGCCCTCGAGAACCGGCCAGGTGACGTCGGCGGCGCCGACGCTGGGCGTGGAGAACACGTGGCCGACCACCGGCGTGTTCAGGCAGTACACCGCGCTGCCACCCGCCTGGCGGTCCTCGACCGCCATGTGGGCATGGGCGAGGTCCACCCGGAGCTGGTCGTCGCAACGAACGACGACCGCACCGAAGTCGAAGTACCCGAGGGAATTCGCGTACACCGGGTCACCCACCGGTTGCCCGTCCCTCAACCTCGTCACCCGGACTCGAGGGAGGGGCTGGAGAGAGGGAGCGCTGTGGGGGCGATCCACGATCGTGGCTCGCACCGTACCGGCGAGCACCCGCATGTCCTCATCGACGGACTGCCACACTGTCGTCACGTCGGACGAGCAGTACAGGCCATTGCAGCTTCGCACGCGATATCGATACGCATGGGAGTAGTCGATGGAGGCGTCGACCCACGATTGCGCGTTCGCGGCGGTGGTTTGAACGGCAGCCCAGGTGCCCGATCCGTCCACCTCGCGTGAAATCTCGAATGCGGTCTCGTTCGATGACGCGTCGATCCAGCTGACCTGGATGGTCGGTGGGCAACCCACGAGGGCGGTGGTTGCGCTTGCCGGCGGCGCCGGGACCGGGGCATCGATGAGCAGTCGGGAGGTCATGTAGATCTCCCCATTGCCGTCGCGCGAGTCACGCCACACGGCAACCCAGTCTCCGGACCCGGAGGGATCGACCGCGATATCCGGATACTCGGAAGCTGCACCGTCGGTGGTCAACCGGACATCCCCGGTCCGATTGGTACTCGTCCAGAAGCGAGCGAAGTAGATCTCCGGATTACCGTCTCGGGCGTCACGCCAGACGACGTAACCATCGTGGCTGTCCGCCCCAACGGAGGGGTAGGACGCCTGCCCGGAACCTTGCGAGATCTTGTACACGGTGTTCGTGCCGGTGAGGTTGTAGATGTCACCGCCGTTCTGGAGCATGCGGAACGTGTACGGGCCACCGGTGGCAATGGTCGGACGGATGGCACTCCCGTTGTTGAAGATGATCCCGTTCGTCTTCGCACACGCACCGGATGCCGTGCCGTGCAGCAGGGCGTAGGTGAACGACGTGGTCAGGTCGCGATAGAACAGCGTGGCGTCCCCCGCTGCCGAAGTCGTCACGACCGGGTCCTTCTCCACCTGCGTGAGCGAGCCGGCGTCGTAGGTCTTTTCGCACGCGACCGTGCCCGTCGACGTGTACCTCCGGTAGTACACGTAGAAATCCACCACCTTGCTTCGATACCAGACGACGTCGCAGGCGCCCCCGGGCGCGAGTGCAACTCGCGGGCGACCCCCGAAGTCCATCACCATTGTGTCATTCAGGATCTTCGTGCCGTTCGCGTCGAGCCTGCAGAGGTAGACGGTGCCGACGCCATTGGGATTGTCACCTTCCTGCCACACGATGTGGCTCGTTCCGGCCGCATCGACGGCGACGTCCGCTCGGAGCGAAGCCCCGGCGGTGTTGGTGACACGGATCGGTTGCGAGATGGCATTCCCCAGCGCATCCAGCTTCTGCCACAGGATCTCGTAGTTCCCGTGACGCGCATCCTCCCAAACGACGACCATGTTGCCGCTCGGGTCCAACGCCACTCGCGGGCGGTCGGACTGTGCCGACTCGTTCGTGATCCGGACGTTGGGGATCGCTGCGCGTGCCGTGCCGGCGCCAGGCACCAGTACCAGGACGAGGGCGGCGAAACCGAGTGCGAGCCCGGGGAGCAAGCCTGCGCGGCAGTGACGGCCGGAGCGGCCGTCGGTACACCAGCGGAAGTGATTCGACATGGCGACCTCACCCTTCGGGTGCGGCCCAGCACCATTCCGCGAGCCGGAGAGACGGTGCCGAGCTCGACGAGTGCACGTTCGATGGTGGCAGCAGACTACGCTGCCGCTGTGTGCCGCAAGGCTGCAGTGCTTCAGAACCATGATTCCGCGCTGTGTATTTCCCGGCGGGAGTGACACCCCGCGCCGGGCGTGCCGTGCCTCCCCGCCGCGCCGAGGGCGCCGCGGCGGTGGCGCGCCGCGGCGGCCCCGCGCCGGTCGCGGCCCATCCCGCGCTCGTGGTTCGGGCTCACCGCGCGCCGCGCCCCCCGCGTACCGTTCCGACGTCGCTGCCGCGCCCCGCGGCGGCTCCCGCGTCTCGCTTGCGGCTCGTACCGCTGCGCCGGGGTACCGGGTCTCGTGCCCGGGCCCCGGCGTCCTCGCTCCCGAATCCGTCCCATTTCCGGAGGTCCGCACTGATGGTTCGCCGGTTGCTGCTCGCCGTCCTCTGCCTCGCGCTCACCGCTCCCGTGGTCCGTGCCCAGAGCGTCGACGACGTCCTGGCCAAGCACTTCGAAGCGATGGGTGGCGCGGACAAGCTCCGGGCCATGAAGGCCATGCGGCTCACCGGCAAGATGGCCATCGGGCCGGGCATGGAAGCGCCGTTCACGATGACCAAGAAGCGCCCCGGCATGATGCGCATGGACTTCACGATCCAGGGCATGACCGGCACGCAGGCGTGGGACGGCAAGCAGGGCTGGTCGGTGATGCCGTTCATGGGCAAGAAGGATCCCGAGCCGATCGCCGCCGAGGACGCCAAGAGCTTCGAGGACCAGGCGGACTTCGACGGCCCGCTCATGGACTGGAAGACCAAGGGACACACGGTCGAGCTGATGGGCAAGGAGCAGGTCGAAGGCGCGGACTGCTACAAGCTCAAGATCACCAAGAAGAGCGGTGACGTGGACTACTACTACGTGGACGCCGAGACGTACCTGCTCGTGAAGGAAGAGGGCAAGCGCACGCGTCACGGCACCGAGATGGAGGCCGAGAGCTCGTTCGGCGACTACAAGGAAGTCAACGGCCTCATGTTCCCGTTCTCGCTGTCGAGCGGCGTCAAGGGCATGCCGCAGAAGCAGTCGATGACGTTCGAGAAGATCGAGGTCGATCCGGAGCTCGCCGACTCGTTCTTCGCGATGCCCGCCTCGGCGGCGCCCGCCGACTCGGCCGCCGCGAAGCCGGCGCCCAAGGCGGACGCGAAGCCCGCGGCCCCGAAGAAGAAGTAGCGCGACCCGGAGACACACGCGATCCCGGCGCGGCACCGGCTCCTTCCACGGACCACCGGCGCCGCGCCGTTTCCTTTCCGCCCACGTCGTCCGCCGGAGCGCCCGACGGTCCCGTCGCCGCGCGCCGCCCGGCCAGGAGGGACCCCCCATGACGTTCCGCTCGTTGCGGCGCGCCGCCCGCGTGCTCGTGCCCGCGACGCTCGTGCTCGCCGCGCTCGCCGCCCGCCCGGCCGCGGGCCAGGACTGGAAGCTGGATTCCGAGACGTTCGAAGGCCTGCGGGCGCGCAACATCGGCCCCGGCAGCATGAGCGGCCGCATCTCGGCGATCGACGCGATACCCGGCGACCGGTTGCAGCTGTGGGTCGGCACCGCGGGGGGTGGCGTGTGGGTGTCGAAGGACGGCGGCATGACGTTCAAGCCCGTGTTCGACAAGTACGCCATGTCGATCGGCGCGATCACCGTGGATCCCGCGCGGCCGAAGCGCGTGTGGGTGGGCACGGGCGAACCGTGGACGCGCAACAGCGTCGGTTCGGGCGACGGCCTGTATCTCACGAACGACGGCGGCGACAACTGGACGCGCGTGGGCCTCGAGAAGACCGAGCGCATCGGCCGCATCGCCGTGGACCGGCAGCGGCCCGACACCGTGTACGTGGCGGCGATCGGCCCGCTGTTCGGGCCCGGTCCCGACCGCGGGCTCTTCCGCACGCGCGACGGCGGCAAGACGTGGGAGAAGGTGCTGTACGTGGACGAGAACACCGGCATCGCCGACGTGTGCGTGGACCCGACCGACGGCCGGATCGTTTACGCGAGCGCGTGGCCCGTGCGCCGCAAGCCGTGGACGTTCTCGTCGGGCGGCCCCACCGGCGGGTTGTTCAAGAGCACCGACGGCGGCGCCACGTGGACGAAGCTCTCGAAGGGCCTGCCCGAGGGCGACCTCGGCCGCATCGCGGTGGCCGTGTCGCCCGCGAACCCACAGCGCCTGTACGCGGTCGTCGAGGCGAAGAAGACCGCGATGTACCGCTCCGACGACGCCGGCGCGAGCTGGGTCAAGACGAACGATTCGAACGCCAACGTCACGTGGCGGCCGTTCTACTTCGGCACCGTGATCCCCGATCCGAAGAACGCCGACCGCGTGTGGAAGCCCGGCCTGACGCTCAGCTCCAGCGACGACGCCGGCCGCACGTTCGGCGGCGGTGGCGGCGGCTTCGGCGGCGCGAGCTACCACTCCGACGTGCACGCCGTGTGGGTGGACCCGCGCAACACCGACCAGCTGTGGATCGGCACCGACGGCGGCGTGTACCAGTCGCTCGACCGCGGCGCCACGTGGCGCTTCGTGCCGAACCTGCCGGTGGGGCAGTTCTACCACGTGAGCTTCGATTCGAAGTGGCCGTACAACGTGTACGGCGGCCTGCAGGACAACGGCACGTGGCGCGGACCTTCGCGCGAGGCCGGCGGCATTCCGAACCGGCGCTGGGAGTCGCTGTTCGGCGGCGACGGTTTCTGGGCGTTCGTGGATCCGAAGAACGAGGACATCGCGTACGTCGAGTACCAGGGCGGCAACCTGGCGCGCGTGACGCAGTCCACGGGTGAGACCAAGTACATCAAGCCGCTCGAGCGCGCCGGCGAGGCGAAGTTCCGCTTCAACTGGAACACGCCGATCCACGTCAGCCCCACGCGCGACGGCACGCTGTACATGGGCTCGCAGTTCCTGTTCCGCTCGCGCGACCGCGGCGACACGTGGGAGCGCATCTCGCCCGACCTGACCACGAACGACCCGGCGAAGCTGCAGCAGGACAAGTCGGGTGGCCTGTCGGTGGACAATTCGTCGGCCGAGAACCACTGCACCATCGTCACGATCGGCGAGTCGCCGAAGGACGCGAACACCGTGTGGGTGGGCACCGACGACGGCAACCTGCAGGTGTCGCGCGACGCCGGGAAGACGTGGACCAACGTCACGAAGAACGTGCCGGGTCTGCCGCCGAGCACGTGGGTGTCGCACGTGGAGCCGTCGGCGCACGACGCCGCCACGTGCTTCGTCACGTTCGACGGTCACATGCTGAACGACCCGAAGCCGCACGTGTACCGCACCACCGACGGCGGTCGCACGTGGACGTCGCTCGCGACCGACGCGATCCAGGGCTGGGCCTACGTGATCAAGCAGGACCTCGTGAACCCGCAGTTGCTGTTCGTGGGCACGGAGTTCGGCCTGTTCGTGTCGCTGGACGGCGGCGCGCAGTGGGCGCAGTTCAAGAGCGGCCTGCCGAACGTGGCCGTGCGCGACCTCGCGATCCAGCCGCGCGAGGGCGACCTGCTGGTGGCCACGCACGGCCGCGGCATCTTCATCGTGGACGACCTCACTCCGCTGCGCACGCTGACGCCGCAGGTGCTGGCGTCCGACGCGGCGATGCTGGACGCGCGGCCGTCGGTGCTCGCGATCCCGCGCAGTGAGCAGCGCTTCGACGGCGACGCCGACTGGGCGGGCGAGTCGCCGAGCGAAGAGGCGGTGATCACGTACTACCTGAAGAAGCGACACATGATCGGCGAGATGAAGCTGGAGCTGTTCGACGCCTCGGGCAAGCTGCTGCAGACGCTGCCCACGTCGAAGCGGCGCGGCATCAACCGCGTCACGTGGCCGATGCGCCTGAAGGGCCCCAAGCTGCCGCCCGCCGCGAACCTGGTGCCGAACATGTTCGCGTTCGTCGGCCCGCGCGCCGCCGAAGGCGAGTACACGATCAAGCTCACCCGGAACAAGGACACGTGGACCGGCCGGATCCGCCTGGTGCCCGATCCGCGCAGCCCGCACGGCGCCGAGGACCGCGCCGTGCAGAACCGCACGGTGCGCGACCTGTACGACCGGCTGACCGACCTCACGTTCCTGGTGGAAAGCATGACCGACGCCGAGGCCCAGGCCGACAGCGCCGCCTCGAAGCTCCCCCGCAAGGACGCGCTCGCCGCGAAGCTCGGCGCGTTCTCGGGCCGCGTGGCCGCGCTGCGCAAGACCGTGGTCGCCACGAAGGAAGGCCGGCTCGCCGGCGAGGTGCGGTTGCGCGAGAAGCTGGGCGATCTCTACGGCAACGTGAACGCGTACGACGGCCGGCCCACGGCGTCGCAGCTGGACGCCACGACGGCGCTCACCGCCGAGTTGCGCAAGGCCGAGGGCGACTTCCGCGCGATCGCCGACAAGGAGCTGCCGGCGCTGAACGCACAGCTGAAGGCGAAGCAGCTGCCCGAGCTGAAGCTGTCCACGCGCGCGGAGTGGGACGCGAAGCAGGAAGGGAAGTAGCGGCGGCCCGCACGGCCGGCGAAGCGAAACGAAGCGGGCGGCTCCGATCGGGGTCGCCCGCTTCGCGTGCAGACACGGCAGCCGCGCGGCGTGCTACCGCATGCGGCGGAACAGGTAGAGCCCGAATCCCAGCGTGTCGCGGCCCCAGCGGTGGAACGCCGCGTTCCACGAGTCGATGCGTTCGCGGAACGCGCGCGCATCGGGATCGTCGGCGTGCGCCTCGCACCACCCGCGCACCGCGGCGGCGTACGCCCCCTCGTAGGCGTCCCACTCGGCGAGCGTGCTCTCGCGCGTACGCAGGCACGCGAGCCCGTGCCGGCGGCCCATCGTCACGTTGCCGGCGTGGTCGGCCATCGATTCCTCGCCGCCGAGCAGCGCGGCGTACGCGGGATCGGGCCGGCGCCGCCAGTAGCCCTCGCCCAGCAGCACCAGCCCGCCCGGCGGCACGAGCCGCGCGAGCCCCGCCACCGCCTGCTCCGGCGTGCCGAACGCCTGCGACGCACCCGTGCACACGGCCAGGTCGACCGCGCCCTCGGGCAGCGCCGCGTCGGCGAAGTCGCACTCGTGCAGCGCGAGCGACGCGCGCGGCGCATGCGCGGCGACGCGCTCGATCGCCGCGTGCGCGAAGTCGGGGTTCGGTTCCACGCCCACGCCCGCGCCGCCGAAGCGCTGCAGCACGTGTGCGAGCAGGGCGCCCGTGCCGCAACCGACGTCCACCGTGCGCGCGGGCGGCGGCCGCACGCCGTCGAGCAGCGCGTCGATCGCGCCGTCCGACAGCGGGCCGAGCCAGTCGCGGTCGGCGTGCGCGATCGTCGTGAAGCGGAAGCGGCCCGCGCTCACGGCGTGGCCCGCCCGAGCGCCCGCGGCGCCCGCCCCGGCGCGCCCGCGACGAGCCGCCCCGTCAGCGGGGCGCCTTCGATCGTGCCGCCGCCCACTCCACCATCATGCGGAGCGCCTGCTGGATGCGGCGGACCCGCGTTTCGGGGCGCTTCGCCTCCTTCACGAACTCCACCAGCATCCGGCGGTTCGCGGGCGTCAGCGAAGCGAACGCCTCGCGCGCGCGGCGGTCGTCGCGCAGCGACTGCGTCACGTCGGGCGGGACCTCGAGCGTGCGCGGCGCCGGGTCCAGCCGGATCGCCGCGTCGAAGCGGTCGCCGGGCTCGATGCCGGTGCGTTCGCGCATGAGCGCGTTGAACAGCACGTAGTGCCCGCCCTGGCCGTCGGGCTTCGCGGTGCGCCGGAACATCGTGCCGTTCGCCGAGAACACCACGTTCACCGCTCCGCGCTTGCCGAGCAGCCGCGTGGCGGAGGTCGGCAGAAACACGTGCGGCCACTGCCCCGTGGGCCCGCGCTCCTCGAGCGTCGCCGCGAACACGCACACGCGGCCGCGCGAGGCGACCTTGCGCCGCGGGGCCGCGGTCTTCGCGCGTGGTGACGGCGAAGCGGGCTTCGGCGGGCCGGTGCCGGGCGCGCGCGGCGCGCGCGGGGGGTGGATTTCGCGGTGCGCTTCATGACGACTCCTGACGCGGGGGAAGGGGGTGGTGACGACCCGATTCGAACGGCCGCGGCTGTGTGGACGGAGACCATCGCGCAGGCCGCGGGCTTTGTCGAGCGCCGGAAACGCGAACGACGCCCGCGAGGAGCCTCGCACGCATCGTTCGCGTTCGCCGGCTGGAGCCGGAACGTTGGCGGCCGGAGCGCCGCCCTCAGTCGCGACGGCCCCACGGCCAGCGCAGACCGACGCGGCGCAGCAGCGCGCCGAGCCCGGCGGCCAGCGCCACCGCCCCCAGCACGATCGGCAGCAGCACGATGCCCGCCCAGATCGCGAAGTCGCCGAAGCCGCGCAGCGCCGCCACGAGCTGGCGCAGGCTGTTCTTCACGGTCTCGCCCGGCCGCCAGCCCTGCGGCTGGATCGGGCCCGTCGCGGCGTCGGGCGCGAGCGACAGCGAGATCGTGCTGAGCGCGGACAGGTTCTGCAGCGACTGCAGCTGGCCCTGGTACTGCTCGATCTGCGTGCGGATGCCGGTCAGCTCGCGGTAGATCGCCATCACGTCCTCGGCCTTCTGGCCGCGCGAGCGGGCGTCCTTCAGCAGGCCGATCAGCTCCTCCTCGGTGGCGCGCAGCGTGCGCAGCCGCGCCTGCACGTCCACGGCCTGGTCGGTCACGTCCTGCACGTTCTGCGACTCGCCGGTGACCTTGACCGCGAGCGCGCGCAGGTCCGCGAGCGTGGCGTCGAGCCGGTCGCTCGGCACGCGCAGCGTGTAGCTGCGCCACGGGAAGCCGCCGCGATCCTCCAGGTTGGAGGACGACACGAACCCGCCGCGCGCGGCGATCAGCCGTTCCACGCGCGAGCCGGCGCTGTCGACGTCGGCCACCACGAGCGACAGCGACACGTTGCGGATCAGCATGCGGCCCTGCGCGGCGGGCGGTGCGCCGTCGGGCGTCGTCGCGCGCGGGGGCCACGGAGCCGGCCATCGCCTGCCCGCGGCTCGCCACGGTCGCGCGTCCGCCACCTTCATCTCGGCGGTCAGTCTGCGGGCCGACATCAGCATGGCCCGACTCGGCGACGAACTCGACTTCGTCGCGCTACAACTCTGGCGGCGATCAACGCAGCGCGAACAGTGGCAGCGCCGAGCGAGGCGCGGCGAAGGGCGGACGAAGCGGCGGTGCGGCGCATGGAACTCCTCCGGATCGTGCGTGCGGCCGCTCGGGGCGGCGTCTGCGGTTCGCGGGAAGATACGCCGGACCGGGCCGGCTATTCCGCCCGGGACCGCGGACGGGCGCGCCGGGCGTTTCGCCCGCGGCCGCGACGGGAGCGGATGCTATCGTTTCAACGTGGCCGTTCCGAACCCCTGCCTGCGCGCCCTCCGCGCGATCGCGCTCGCCCTCGCCGTGGGCGGCGCGGCCCCGCCGCGCGCCGTGGCGGCCCCGGCCACACCCGACACGTCGTTCTGGGCCCGCTACCAGGCGCTGTCGGAGCTGTTCGACGCCGACCCCGCGGCCGCCACCGCGCGCGTCCACGAACGGCTGCGCGCCGACTCGCTGGACGTGCTCGCGCACTGGGCGATCGCCACGCGCATGCCCGACGCGGACTCGGCGGCGGCGGCGGCGCTGGCGGCCCGCTTCGACCCGTCCGGCACGGGGGGCGCGTTCGAGCGCGCGTGCCGCATCGTGGGCCGCGCGCCCGCGGACGGCGGGGCCGCGCTCGACCGAGCGCGCGACGGCTGGATCGGCCGCGGGCGCGCGGGCTCGGCGGCGCAGGCGGTGATGCTGCTGGCGCTGCGCGACTCCGACCCGCGTGGCGTGCAGCGCCGCGCGGCACGGTTCGCCGAGGCGGAGAGCCTGGCCACCGTCGCGCACGCGCCGCTCGACGCCGCGGCCGCGCGGCTGCGCGCGGCGCAGGCGCTGTCCATGCGCGCCGGCGAAGCGGCGCTGCCGGAACTGCGCCGCATCCTCGCCGACGTCGACTCGGGGCCGCCCAGCGTGGTGCGCGCCGACGCGCACCTGCAGCTGGGTGGTGCGCTCAAGACGCTCGGGCGGCTCGACGAGGCGGAGCCGCACTACGCGGCGGCGCGCGACCTCGCGCGAGCGTCGGACGCCGAGGGCCTCTCGCTGCGTGCCGGCATGGGGCTCGCGAACCTGCGCAAGGCGCGAGGCGACGTGCGCGACGCGCTCGTGGAGCAGCGCCGCGTGCTCGAGCGAGCGCGCGAGGTGGGCAATCGCCTGATGCAGCTGCTCGCGCTCGCGGACATCGGCAACACCGAGCTCGCGCTGGGGCACCTCGACGCGGCTCGCGAGGCGACGCTCGAGGGGTTGGCGATCCAGCAGCGTCGCGGCGGTACATGGGACACGCGCATC
>JBGAOB010000382.1:0-3463 GCA_044222045.1 Candidatus Eiseniibacteriota bacterium | reverse complement strand
GTCGCGGCGGATGAACACGGCGTCGTGCGGCTGCAGCCGCATCGCGGCCGCTTCGCGGCAATTCGCGAGCTCGCGCACCAGCGGCACGCGCAGCGTGTCGGCGATGCGCCCGGTCGGGTCGTTCGCGCGCACGCGCGCGAGCTCGGCCGTGACGGCGTACGCGTCGTCGGTGAAGCCGCCGGCCTTCAGCAGCAGGTCGGCCAGCGTCATGCCCTCGAGCAGTTCGTAGCGGCCGGGATTGCGCACCAGCCCGTGCACGGTGACGGGCTGGCGCTCCTCGAGGTCCCACCGCGAGCGGATCGACACGTCGTCCATCGCCTGCAGCGCGAGGTTCTCGGTCGGATCGCCGGCGAGCGCCGCCGACGGCACGAAGCGCAGCGCCTGCCGCGTGCTGTCGGGCGACGTGCGCGTGATCTGCGCGCGTTCGAGGTACGCGTCGGGCGTCAGCCCGCCGGCGGCGGCGATCAGGTCCGACACGCGCAGCCCCTCGCGGAACTCGTACACACCGGGCCGCAGCACGCCGCGGCCGGTGAGGTTGACCGTGTTCGCGCGCCGGTCGGGCATCGCGAACAGCGTGAGCGAGTCGGCGTCGAACAGCGTGACGTCGCGCACCGAGTCGGCCAGCACTTCGCCCAGCCGCACGTCGAGCGCCACGCGGCCGAGGCCGCGCAGGCTGTCGCGCAGCGCCTGCGGCACGATGCGGTTGATCTGTGCGCGCGCGAGGTCGGCCTCGGTGCGCGGCCCGCCGGTCAGCGCCATCAGCGCGCGCAGGTGCTCGCCGTTCTTGAGCTCGAACAGCCCGGGCCGGCGCACCGGGCCGGCCACCGCCACGCGGCGCGAAGCCGGCGGCACGAACACCACGTCGCCGTTTTCGAGCCGCGCCATGGGCTGCGACTCGCCCGACAGGATCACGTCGTACAGGTCGGCGCGCGCCACCACGCGACCGCCGCGGATCACGCGCACGTCGCGCAGCGAGCCGTCGCGCGTGGGGCCGCCGCCCGCGTACAGCGCGTTCAGCACGCGCGACACCGAGCTCACGGTGTAGCTGCCCGGCCGCGTGACGTCGCCGAGCAGGAACACCTGGATCGTGCGCAGCCGCGCCAGCGACAGGGTGACGAACGTGGTCGCGCGTCCGCCCGGAGCGCGCAGGCCCGAATACACGCGCGACAACGCCGCGCGCACGCGCGCCGTGGCAGCTTCCAGCGTGAGCCCGTTCACCGACAGCTGCCCGACCTCGGGCAGCGTCACGAGCCCCTCGCGCGACACCTGCAGCGTGAGCGCCATCTGGTCGTCGCCCCACAGCGTGAGCGCCAGCTCGTCGCCGGGGCCCAGCGGGTAGTCGGGGTCCACGGGGCCGTAGGCCAGGGGCTCGAACGTGCTCGGCGCCCAGCGGAAGATCTCGAAGCCGAACGGCTCGGGTCCGGTCGCGGCCGCGCGCGGATTGGGCGCGAGCGAGTCGGGCACGATCGGTGGTTCGGGCCGCGGCAGCGGGGGCGCGGCCGGCGCGTCGGCCGCGTCGGGATTGGCGGCGCGGGCGAGGTCGGCGGGCAGCTGCGCGCGCAGTTGTTCGGGCGTCATGCCCGACTGCTGCAGCATCTGCCGCACCTGCTGCGGGTCGGCCTGCGCGGCGGCGCGAGCGAGATCGCGGCTCGACTGCGCGTGGGAGAGCGCCGGAACGGCGAGCGCTGCGGCGAGCACGACGGCCCATGCGGCGGAGCGCGAACGGCGGAAGCGGGTGTTCAAGGCGAGCCCCTCGGATGCCGGTGGGCGGGACCACCGGATGAAGACCTGCGCGCGGCGAGCCGCGTGCGTGCGCCGCACGGCCGAGCGGCCGGGCGGTGTCTCCTGCTCGAGCACACCCGGCCGGCCGGTGAGGGCCGCGAGGCCGCGCGCACGGTGATCCGTCCGAGGGGGCGGAGCCGAACGCGAGGCGCAGGGAGCGCGCGAAGCGTGTGTTCGAATGTCGTGCGGGCGGGGACCGCGGCCCCGTCGGGGCGGGTTCACGGAGTCCGACCGCAAGTGCTGGATCGGCGGGGGTGTTCCCGGGCTTGAGTGCGAAATGCAAGGTCGGGGGCGAGGAGGACGCGACCGCGGCTGGCGGGGCCGCGGCGCGCCGCGCTAGGGTGCGCCGCACATGTCCCGCACCCGCACCTGGACGCTCGTGTTCGCGCTGGCGGCGATGCTCGTCACGGCGGTGTTCGCCGTGGCGGCGTATCGCGTGGCCGAGCGCGCGTTCCGCGCCGAGTTCACGTCGCGCCTGGAACAGCTCGCGGGGCTCGCGGCGTCGCAGGTGAACCCGGACGACGTGGTGGACGCGCGCCGGCTGGGCTCCGAGGCGACCGGATTCCTGGTGCTCCAGGCGCAGCTCGACCCGTTCGTGGTGGCCACGGGGCTCGCGAACGCCACGGTGGTCGACTCGTCGCGCGTCGTGGTCTACGACGTGCGCGAGCCGGACCTGTCCGTGGGCCTGCCGGCCGAGCTCGACTCGCTGCCGGGCGGCGCGCTGCGTGGCGCGCTCGCGGGGCGTCGCGCGCTGGCGTCGCGGCGCGGGGCGGACGGCGCGGAGCGCTGGGTGGCGTTCGCCCCGGTGCGCCGCGAGCACGTGGTGGTGGGCGTGGTGGCGCTGGAGGGCGAGCCGCGCTACGCGGCGGTGCTGCAGCGGCTGCGCCGCACGCTCGGGCTGGTGGCGCTGGTGAGCGTGCTCGCGATCGGCGGGCTGGCGGCGTTCCTGGTGCGCACGGCGAACTCGGCGCTCACGCTGGAACGCCGACTGTCGCGCGCGGAGAACCTGGCGGCGATGGGTCGGCTCACGGCGACGCTGGCGCACGAGATCAAGAACCCGCTGGCGATCGTGCGCGGTTCGGCGAAGCGGCTCGGCAAGATGGAGCCCGAGCAGCAGGCGCTCACGGACTCGATCGTGGAGGAAGTGGACCGCCTCTCGCGCACGGTGAACCGCTACCTGCAGTTCGCGCGCGGCGAGCAGGTGCCGGGCGAGTCGGGCGACGCGGTGGCGGCGCTCACGGCCACGCTCGACCTGCTGGAGGGCGAGTTCCACGACCGGCGCGTGCAGCTGGCGCGCGAGTTCGCGCCGGGCGCGGCGCCGGTGCGGCTGGACTCCGAGTCGCTGAAGCAGGTGTTCCTGAACCTGGTGCTGAACGCGCTCGAGGCGACGCCCGAGGGCGGGCGCGTGCGCGTGACGGCGGCGGTCGCCGACGGGCGGCTGGAGGTGGTCGTGCACGACAGCGGGCCGGGACTCGCGCCCGACGTGCTCGCGCGGCTCGGCGAGCCGTTCGTGACCACGAAGGCGCAGGGCACGGGGCTCGGGTTGTTCCTCGCGCGCCGGCTGCTGCGCGCGGCGGGCGGCGACCTGGCGGCCAACAACGCCGCGTCGGGTGGCGCGGTCGTGCGCGTGCACCTGCCGATCGCGCGCGGCTGACGCGCGCGTCGCTCGCTGCGCGCGATG
>JBGAOB010000019.1:0-30316 GCA_044222045.1 Candidatus Eiseniibacteriota bacterium | reverse complement strand
ATCTCGGCGGCCAGCGCCTCGGGCGGCGCGCCGGTGGCGCGCGGGAGGTCGCGCACGCGCGCGCGGCGGTGCGCCGCGTTCAGCAGCGCGCGCGACAGCGGCGAGGCGGCCATCACGCGGTGCGTGGGGCCGTGCACGATCAGCACCTCGTCGCCGGCGCTCATCCAGCCGACGCGCGTGGGATCGGCCACCAGCCGCGTCGACGCGCGTTCGGCGAGCAGCCCCGAGGCGCGCGCGATCGCCGCCTCGAACGCTTCGCGCGTGGCCGTGGGCGATTCGCCCGAGCGCCGCCAGTGCATGATCGGGTACAGCCAGCCCGGCCATTGCTCGGCATGCCGGCGCACGCGCGGCTCGAACCACCCGTACAGCTCGCCGGTGCGATCCACGAGCGCGTCCTCGTCGCCCGACACGGGCGGTGGAAACGGGTCGGAGAACTCCACGATGCGCCGCGCGGGGCCTTCGCGATAGCACGCGCCCAGCAGCATCGGCACGCCGGCGCGCTCCGCGAGGAACGCGGGACCGGTGCGCATGAAGATCTCGGTGCCGCAGAAGCGGAAGTCGGCGCGCCGCGTTTCGCGCGCCTGCGCGGCGCCCTCCTGGCCGTCCATGTACACCACGAGGAAGCGGCCCTCCTCGAGCGCGCGCATCGCGCGCAGCGCGCCGCGCGGCGTGCCGGCCTCGAGCGCCTCGAACGAGCCACCCACCGTGCGCACCTTGCTCTCCCAGCGGTCGATCCACATCTGCCGCACGCTGCCGGCCGCGAACACGGCGAGCGGCGCGCCCATCTCGAGCAGCGCCAGCGACACGTAGTGGAACGGGCCCAGGTGCATCGAGCAGACGATGGCGCCCTGCTTCGCGGCGAGAAGCGCCTGCACCGACCGGCCGTGCCGGATCTCGTCGGGCATGCCGCGGCCGGCCATGTCCTCGTGGTCGAGCCGCGTCACGATGACTTCCTCGATGTGGCGCTGCGCGGCCCGGCGCAGCTCGGCGGCGGAGCGGTCGGGGAACGACAACGACAGCATCACCGGCACCAGCTGCACCGCGTTCTGCGCTTCGGGATGGCCCAGCCGCACCGGCGCGGTCACCTTGATCCGCGCCCACGCGTTGCGCAGGTAGCGTGACACGGGCGTGGGCCGGCGGCGCGTGAGGTCGCTCGCGGACCAGCGGAACGCGCGCGCCACGAGCGAGCCCGTGGTCCATGCGCCGAGCAGCGCCACGAGCACGGCGCCCGCGCCCACGGCGCGCACCGCCGCGCCCGCGGGCTGCGCGCCGAACGCGGCGGGCGCGAGCAGGCCGCCGAACCCGGCAGCGAGCGCGCTCGTGTAGAGCGCCATCAGCAGGCCGTGCGCACGCACCGGCGCGGCCGAGCGGCCGGGCGCGAGCGGCGGCTGCCGCACGAGGCCCGCGCCGTCGTCGGCGCCCGCGAGCGCCGCGGCCAGCAGGTCGCCGTCGGCGTGGCGCAACGGCAGCAGGTTCAGCAGCGGCTGCAGCGCGAGCAGCGCGGCCACCGGCGCGGCGATCGGCGCGTGCGCGGCGCGCCCCACCAGCAGCAGCACGGCACCCGCGCCGAGCTGCCACGCGGGACCGGCCAGCGCGAGCAGGACGCGCGAACGCTCGGGCAGCGTTCCGGCGCCGTCCACCGTGCACGACCACGCGAACATCCCGCCCAGTCGCGCGAGGCCGATGGGGCCGGGAGCGCCGCCGGCGCGCGCGAACGCGAAGGCGTGGCCGAGCTCGTGTACGAACAGCGCGACGACCCACGCGACCAGCGCCAGCAGCCACGCGCGCGGATCGGTCCACGCGCCGGGCTCCCACGGCCGCGCATCGAGCAGCGCCGCGCCGCCCACGGCGAGTCCTGCGGCGGCGGCCGACACGATCGCCACCGGCGAGCCGAGCGCGCGCAGCGAGCGGGCGAGTCGGGTGACGAGCGTGGCGGGCAGCAGCGTCGCGAACACGTGCACGCTCGTCGCGTCGGGCCGATCGGCGGGCGCCGTGGCGACGCGGGACACGCGGCCGTTGCGGTGCAGCTTCGCGAGCCCGTGCGCCACCAGCGTGCGCACCACCAGGTCGCGCGCGTCGGCCTCGCTCACGGGGCGGCCGGTACGCCGGGACAGCGCCTCGGCGAGCGAGCCGACCGTGGCGCCGGCTTCGACCTCGCCGAGCAGCCAGGCGAGGTCCGGCGACAGGCGCAGGCGTCGCCCGTCGGGGGCGACGAGAGTGCCGGCCTCGGGGGCGGGCGCGGGAGGGAGCGTGGTGGTCACCGCCGCAGCAAACCCTTTCCCGGCGTCGGGGGCAAACGAGAACCGCCGGCCCCTCGTGGGAACCGGCGGTTCGATCGGTGTGGCGTCGGACTCAGTCGGCGTACGAGCTCGAGTTGTCGCCGCGGAACGGGACGGAGAACTTGCCACCCAGCACCAGCGCCTTCTTCTCCTGCTCGCGAATCTCCTCCACCGTGTAGGCGCGGAAGAGAACGACCGAATCCTGCGTCTTGCGATCCATGTGATCTCCCTGTGTAGGTACTAGTCGGCCTTGATCGGTCCGCCGTAGCTGCTGGAATCCTCGCCGCGGAAGGGCGTGGAGAACTTGCCGCCGACCACGAGGGCCTTCTGCTGCTGCTCGCGGAGTTCCTCGACCGTGTACGCGCGGAACAGTTCGACCGACTCGTTCTGCTTGCGATCCATCGGGGTTTCTCCTCGTGGGATGGCCCCCGTGTCACCGGGGGCGAGGGATCATCGACGACGCTAGGAGACGTTGTAGCTGCTGGAATCCTCGCCGCGGAAAGGCGTCGAGAACTTGCCGCCCACGACGGTGGCTTCCTGCTCGCGTGCGCGGATCTCTTCGACCGTGAAGGCGTGGAACAGCTCGACCGACTCGTTCGGCTTGCGGTCCATCGGGATTCTCCGTTTCTTGGGGCGCCCGGCGACACCCGGGGGCCGGGGAACAGCGAAGGGGATCAGGCCTCGACGGAGTAGCTGCTGGAGTCCTCGCCGCGGAACGGCGTCGAGAACTTCAGGCCCAGCACCGTGGCGTGACGCTCGCGTTCACGCAGCTCTTCGACCGTGAAGGCGCGGAACAGTTCGACCTGTTCCTGGTGACGATCCATCGTCTCCTCCTGTGGGGGATAAGGTCCCAGTGTCCATGGACGCTGGGGAGGGTCGGTGCCTTCCTGGCCCGGCCCCTCCGCAGACGGTCCCGGAGGAAACCCCGATCCCGCGCTGGATGCAAGTCTTTGGTTGTGGAGCGCAGAGTGTTGCGGGCCGTTCCCGACGGCCCAAGCCGTTGCCATTCCATCGGGGCGTGGCCGGTAACCGGGCCGAACCTGGTCCGGCAACAGTCTTCGCTCCACTACCCTCGGGACCGCGGCTCCGCCGGCTAAGTGTCGACTTCGCAACGGGTGGGGCGGGCGTCCGGGCACCGGGGGCACGGCGCCGACCCTCAACGACCTCCGTCTTCGGCCAGCATGCGCTTCAGCTTCAGCGCGTCGAACTTGCGGGGGTTGCGGGCCAGGGCCGAGTCGAGCATCGCCGAGGCGCCGGCCTCGTCGTTCCGGGCCACGGCCAGCAGCGCCCAGCCCACGAACGGGTCGGCGTTGCCCGGGTCGCGCCGGTGGGCCTCGGCGATCCACGGCCCGGCCTGGGCGTAGCGGCCGGCCCGGGCGTGCGAAAGCCCCACCTGGTAGTAGAACCGCGAGTTGGGCGACCGCCGGGCGGCGGCCTCCCAGCGGGCCGCCGCCTCGTCCCACCGCTGCAGGCCGTAGGCGCGCGTGCCCAGGAAGTCGAGGCCCCGCGCGGCGGCCTCGTCGCCCCACGCGGTGGAGTCGGCGAGTTGCCGGCCGATGCGGCGCATCTGCGCGGGCTCGCTCGCCTGCAGCGCCCACAACGACGTCGCCGCGGCCAGCGTCACGGCGGCGGCGGCTCCGGCCGTGCGTCGCGCGGGCGCCGCGCCGTCCCACGCGGCGGCCAGCGCGGCGGCGGCGATCACGGCCACCACGAGCCCGGCGGGCGTGTGCATGTCCCAGTCGCGCATCGCGCCCTGCGAGCCGGTCACGCACGCGAGCAGCACCAGCCACGGAGCGGCGGCCACGGCGGCCACGGCGAACGCGGCGCGAGCGCCGGTGCGGCGCCACGCGAGGAACGCGGCGAGCACACCGGCCGGCCACAGCGGCACGAGCAGCCCGAGCGTGTCGAACGCGTCCACGAGCCGGGCAGGCGTGGGGCCGGCGCCGTCCAGGTGCCGCGCACGGTCGTAGTGGCGCAACAGGCCGAGCGCCCACGGCGCGGCGGCGGCACTCGCCGCCAGCACCAGCACGAACGCCAGTCGCGTGGGCAGCGGCGCACGTGGCCACGGCGTGCCGCGCGCGCCGAGCCACGCGGCCAGCAGTGCGGCGGGCGCGGCGAGGAGCCCGGTGCGATGCGCGAGCAGCGCGATGCCGTATCCGGACACGAGCTGCATCGCGCCGGTGCGCGAGGTGCCGTCGCGCAGCAGCCGCACGCTGCCGGCGGCCATCAGCAGCAGGCTCGCCAGCAGCGGCCCGAACTTGGCGTAGCCGGCCAGGTGCACGGGCACGCCGCTCGCGACCAGCGCCACGAACGCGCCGCCGCGCGCCACGGCGTGCACGGGCAGCGCGCGCGCGAACGCGGCCGCGGCCAGCGCGAACGCCAGCGACTGCAGCGCGCCGGTGATCTGCAGCGCACCCTCGGGGCCCACGGGCAGCGCGTCGTCGAGCGCGCGCGGCAGCGCCACGTTCAGCAGCCGGTCGAGCGGCGCGGCCTGCAGCAGCGTGCGTGCGTCGTCCCCGCGCACGGTGACCGTGGCCAGCCGCAGCGTGGCGTCGCCGGCGAACCGCACCGGGTCGCGCGCGAGCATCGCCACGGCGGCCAGCGCGATCGCGGCGACGGCGGCGGCGCCCCAGCCGCGGCCGAGCGCGCGGCCGAGCGCCTCGAGCGCCACGTTCAGCGCCTCGCGCACCGGCGGCACGAACGCGAGCGCGGTCATCATCGCGAGCGCCAGCGCCAGCATGGCGGGCAGGTCGCGCGCGGCGTCCCAGCCCCACAGCGCGTCGCCCGGCAGCAGCGCGGCGACGCCTCGCAGCAGCGCGCACGCGGCGATCGCGGCGAGAAGCGGCCACGCGACTCCGGGCAACTCGGCTCGCGCGGGCGCGACCGGCGCGGCCGGCGCGTCGGCCCGGGGCGCCTTCGGGCGCGCGCGGCGGCCGTGGGCGCTCACGGCTTCTTCGGCGTCTCCTCGACCAGCAGGCGCAGTTCCTCGGCGAGCACGTCTTCGTCGCCGGCCGAGTACCCGAGGTTCCGGTAGCGCATGCGCCCCTTCGCATCGCTCACCACCGTGCACGGGAACCCGTCCACGCGGAACGCCTCCACCACGGTGTGCGACGTGTCCATCACCACGGGCACGTTCAGGCGCGCGGTCTCCATGAACCGCACGACGCGCGTGCGCCGCTCGTCGCCCTTCCCGGGGCGCTCCCAGTTCACGGCCACGAACTTCACGCCCCGCGGCGTCCAGTCCTCGTACATCGTCTCCAGCTTCTGCAGGAAGGGCAGGCTCGGCTGGCTCCACGAGCCCCAGAACGTCACCACCTGCACGCGGCCCTTCAGCTCTTCGGACTTCATGATGCGTCCGCCGAGCGTGGGCAACGCCCACGCGGGCACGGGGCCGGTCACGGCGCGCGCGGCGACCACGTCGTGCTTCGAGCGGGCGGCGGCGGCGGCGAGCGCGCCGTCGAAGCCGTCGAGCGAGCCGTGCTGCTTCGCCCAGCGCTCGCGCGCGAGCGGCAGCGCCGAGGTGTCGGGCGAGCCGAACACGGCGGCGGCGCGCAGCGTGGTGGCCAGCGCGTCGTCGGCGCGGCCCACGTACGCGAGGGCGTCCGACAGCCGTCGCAGCAGGCCGGGATCGTTCGGCGTGCACTCGGTGGCGGCGGTCCAGCGCACGATCGCGCTGTCGGCGCGGCCCATCGCGGCGAGCACCTGCCCCGTCACGTCCAGCGTCCACCCGCGCCATGCGCGTGCGTCGGACGACGTCGCACCCGCGGCGGCGTCCTGCACGGCGGCGCGCGCTTCGCGCAGCGCGCCGTCCAGCGCGGCGCCGCGGTCCACCAGGTGCAGCGCGACGTCGGTGCGCAGTTCCAGCCGGTCGCGCGCGAGGCCGGTCACGCTCATGGCCGTGTCGCACGCGGCCAGGATCTCGGCGGGCGCGGCGCGGCGCGACATCAGCGCCTGCACCACGTTCTGCCGCAGGTCGCGCACGTCGGCGGAATCGGGGTTCGACGCGAGCACGGAGCGAAGCCCGATCTCGGCGGTGTCGGCGCGCGTGCTGTCCTGCGCCCAGCGGTACAGGCGATTCAGCGACGCGCGCGGCGGCGAGGCGGCGCGACCGGGGCGGCCAGCCACGGGCCGGCGGCGAAGGCGGCGAGCAGGCGCGGCGCCGGCGAGGAGCCGCGCGCGACGGGACGAGACGATGGGAGAGGTCATGGAGGGCGCGGATTATGGAGTGGGCGGGGGGCGGGCGTCGAGGGGGTTCCGGGCGCGGTCGTCGTGGCACACGACCCCCCACGGATCGCCCCGCCGGGGCCCTGTGCTCGACGCCCTCGCCGCCGCGCCGCGTTCAGCCGGTCGGCGGCCGGTCGCTCACTCGCCGTACACCTTCATGCCGGCGGGCGCCTTCTCGGCGTGCACGCGCATCGTGTACGGCGTGTCGGGCAGCAGGTGCAGCGCGTGCGGCTCGGCCCAGCTCGTGTCGAACGTGCGCAGCACCTGCCCGGCGAGCCGCGCGTTCTCGATCGTCAACGCGACGTTGCGCAGCGTGCTGAAGTAGCCGGGCTCCCAGTTGCTGGTGCCGATCCACGCGCGTGCGCCGTCGGCCACGGCGAACTTGCAGTGCTCCACGCGGCCGAACGGCACGTAGCCGCCGCTCCAGTCGGGCACGCGCGAAATGCGCACCTCGATGCCGGGCACGGCGGCGAGCCCCTTCAGAGCGGCGATGTCGTCGTCGCCGCTCCAGTCCGAGAAGATCAGCCGCACCTTCACGCCGCGCGCGGCCGCGCGGCGCAGGGCATGGTCGAGCGTGCTGTCGGTCTCGCCGCGCGACGTGGGGCCGTAGCCGAGCGCCTGCGCCACGATCTCGCGCTTCGCGCCGTCGAGCAGCGCCACCAGCACGTCGCGATCCCACGGGATGCCGGCGGGCGTCAGCTTGCGCGGACTGGCGCTGACCGTGAGCCGCGCGGTGTCGCCCTTCGCGAGCACGATCGACACCGGCTGCGCGAACGGTGTGAACGCGGCGGGCGCGGCGGGCTTCGAGGTGTCGCCGGCGGCGGCCCAGTCGGTGGCGAACAGGCTCGCGTACGCGCCGGTCACGCGCGCGTCGTCCACGCGCACGCCGAGCTCGTGGATCTGGTTCAGCGCGCGCCAGTCCAGGTTCTGGCTGCCCAGCCACACGCGCTGGCCGTCCACCATCATGAACTTGGCGTGCTGAACGCCGCCCGACGCGCGCCGCCAGTCGATGCGACGCACGTCGATGTTCGCGATCTTCGCCAGCGAGTCGGCGGTGCGCGGGTACGTGCGGTACATGCCGGCGTCCAGCAGCAGCCGCACCTTCACGCCGCGCTTCGCGGCGCGGCCGAGCTCGTCGATCACGGGCTGCAGCGCCTCGCCGGGGCGGTGCGACAGGTAGAAGTGCTCCAGGTCGATGGAGCGCTTCGCCCCGCGGATCATCTCGAGCCAGATCGCGCGGGCTTCGCGGATCTCGGGATTGCCGAGCGCGGATTCGACGGGTCGCGACTCGCCGAGTTCCACGCGCGGGGGCGCGGCGAACGCGGTCGCGGCGGCGAGGCAGAGCGCGAGCGGCAGCGCCGCGCGCATGCGGGTGGTGCGGATCATGGTGACCTCGGGGTGTGCTCGCGCACGCGCGCGAATCCCGGCACGGATGCGGTGCCGGAGGGTGCCGGCCGCATCCTACCGCGCGGGCGTGCGTGGCGTGTATGTTCCGCGCCTCATGTCGACGCCCTGGGACGTCGTTCTCGCACTGGTGATCGTGGTGGGCCTGCCGCTGCGTGCGTTGTTCGGCTATCGCCGCCTGCAGGCGGCCCCCGACGCCGAGTTGCCGGCGCTGCGGCCGCGGCTCTATCTGCGCGCGATCGCCAGCCAGTGGACGCTCGCGGGCGCGGTGCTGGCGCTGTGGGTGTGGCAGCGCCGCGCCTGGGGCGACCTCGGGCTCGACTTCGTGCGCAGCCTCACGCTGGTGGGCATCCTCGCCGGGCTCGCGATCGTGGTGCCGGCGGTGTGGCGCCAGCGCTCGCAGGTGGCGAAGGACCCCGAACTGCGCGCGCGCGTGCGCGAACGGCTCGCGGGCGCGATCCGGCTCATGCCCACGAACGACGCCGAGCACCGGCTGTTCCACGTGCTCGCGGTCACGGCGGGCGTGTGCGAGGAGCTGCTGTTTCGCGGCTACCTGGTGTGGTTCGTGTCGCAGTACACGTCGATCCTGCTCGCGCACGGGCTGGTCGCGGTGGCGTTCGGCGTGGGCCACGCGTACCAGGGTCCGCGCGGCATGCTGCGCACGGGCTTCGCGGGCGCGTTCTTCTCGGGACTCGTGCTGCTGACCGGCATGGTGTGGCCGGCGATGGTGGTGCACGCGGGGATGGACCTGCTGGCCGGCGACCTCAGCCGGCGTGCCGCCGAGCCCGCGCCCGCGGGCGAAGCGGCGTGAGCACGCCGGCGCCCCCACTGGCGGTGGACGTGCCGGTGCCGCGCGCGCTGCTGCGGCTGGCGCTGCCGATCCTCGCGTCGCAGGCGCTGCGACTGGCGTACCAGTGGGTCGACGCGCTGTGGGTGCGCGGCCTCGGCGTGGACGCGACGGCGGCGGTGACCACGTCGGTGTTCGTGATGTGGTGGGTGTACGCGCTGAACGACGTGGTCGCGGTGGGCGTGACGGCGTACGTGAGCCAGCTGATGGGCGGCGGCCAGCGCGCTCGGGCGGGCGTCACGGCGCGCACGGGACTGCTGGCGTCGGCGGGGCTGGGGCTGCTCGGTACGCTCGCTGGGCTGTTCGCGGCCGGTCCGATCTTCCGCCTGATGGACCCGGGCGGCTCCGTGGTGGCGCCGGGCACCGAGTACCTGCGCGTGCTCCTGCTGGGCGCGCCGCTGCCGATGGTGGCGCTCACGTGCGAGAACGTGATGCGAGCGTCCGGCAACACGCGCACGCCGCTGCTGATCGACCTCGCGGCGGTGGGGCTCAACGCGGTGCTCGCGCCGTTCCTGATCTACGGCTGGGGCCCGTTCCCCATGCTGGGCGTCGCGGGCGCGGCGCTGGCCACGCTGTTCTCACAGGCGGCGTTGTGCGCGGGCTACTTCGTGGTGGCCTCGCGCGGGCACGAGGCGTTTCCGCTGGCGCGGCGCGCCGACGGGCCGCGCGTGAGCGTGCTGGCGCTGGCGCGCGTGGGGCTGCCGGCCTCGATGATCGGCATGCTGTTCTCGGTGGCGTATGGGGCGTTCGTGCGCGCGGCGTCGGCGCAGGGTGCGGCGGCGGTGGCGGTGGTGGGCATGGTCAACCGCATCGAGGCGATCGAGTTCGTGATCGCGGTGGCGTGCGGATGGGCGGGCGCGTCGCTCGTGGGGCAGAGCCTGGGCGCCGGCAAGCCCGAACGCGCGGCGGCGGTGCTGCGCACGGGGCAGCTGTGGATCAGCGTGATGGCGGGGTTGATCGCGGTGATGTACGTGGCGGTGCCCGAGGCATTCCTGCGGCTGTTCACGCAGGACCCCGAGGCGATCCGGCTGGGCGTGCCGTACATGCGCGTGCTGGCGCTGGGCGCGTTCGCGTCGGGGCCGGAGATCGTGACCGCCGAAACGCTGATGGGCTCGGGGCACACGCGCGCGATCTCGACCATCTACAACGTGTTCTCGGTGGCGCGCGTGCCGCTGGCGTTCCTGGTGCCGATGTGGACGGGCTCGGGCGTGATGGGCATCGCGTGGCTCATCACGATCACGTGCGTGGTGCGCGCGGTGTTCATCATGGGCTGGGCCACGCGCGGCACGTGGAAGCAGGGACTCGCGAAGGAACTGGGCGGGCCGCCGGCGATGGCGTGAGCGGGCGGTTGGCCCGCGCTCACGCCGCTCACGCGAGTCGCCGCATGACGGGACATTCGAATCGCCCCTTGACGCGAGTTCGGCGGCGGATTTCGAAGCCCCGCGACTCCTCTCGTGGTTTCGCGTGTGCACGCGTGGCGTGCGCATGCACGGCGCGACGCGCGTGCTCGTTCGCGCGTTGTCGTGATGCAGCTCGTTTCGCGGCGTACGGGCATGTGCGGCGGTCGAAAATGCCCGTGCTATGAAGTGATGGTCCCCGCGACGACTCGCCCCCGACGCGAGTTCGCGATGCCGAGCTACACGCTTTCGCACCTGCAAGACCACGACGTCCAGAAGGGCCTGCTCGCCGCGGTGCCCATCGAGCGCACCGCCACGGCGGCGGTGCTCGCGCATATCGCCGAGTTCGACGCCCGGCAGCTGTACCGTGACCAGGCGTGCTCGTCGATGTTCGTCTACTGCGTCCGGGAGTTGGGCTACTCGGAGGACGGGGCGCAGCGCCGGCTGCAGGCGGCCCGATTGGCGCGACGCTTCCCGCTCCTGTTCGACGCACTCGCCGACGGGCGACTCCACATGACCGCGCTCGCCCTGCTCGAACCCCACCTGACAGAGCAGAACGCCGTCGAGCTGGTGGCGGCGGCCTCGCACCGGAGCAAGGCCGAGCTGGTGCGGGAACTGGCGGTGCGCTTCCCGCGGGACGGGGCAGCCGTGTTAACGAAATCGGCCGATTCCCAAGGAACTTCACCCGCGCCAGCGCGGGTAGACGGCGCCGACGGCGAGGTCGGCGCTGACGAGTCGTCGTTCGACGGCGACCTCGGCGCCCTGCTCACCGCCACGTCGCCCGGCGCGGTCGCGCCGTCGCCCTTCCGCCGCGACCGCCTCACGCCGATCTCGGCCGACGCCTGGGCGCTCGAGGCGACGCTCGACCAGGAGACCTGCGACATGCTGCGCCGCATCCACGCGCTGCGGGGCCGCGGGGTCTCGCCGCACGACCTCGCGGGCGTCATCAAGCGCGCGCTCCGGCTGCTCGAGGACGACCTGCTGATGCGCAAGCTCGGCGCGGGAACGGGCCGGCGCCGTGGCTCGAAGAACCCGTGGCACGTCACGCCGGTCGTGATGCGCCTGTGCTGGAAGCGCGACGATGCGCGCTGCACGTTCGTGGGCGAAAACGGCAGGCGTTGCAACGAAACGCACGACCTGCAGTTCGACCACATCATTCCGCCGGACCGCGGTGGCGACGGCTCGCTGGGCAACGTGCGCCTGCGCTGCCGCGCGCACAACCTGCACGCGGCGGAGAAGCTCTACGGCCGGCAGTTCGTGCAGAACAAGCGCGAGGAGGCGAAGGCCAGGCGCGCGGCCGCGAAGGCGCAGCGCGAGGCCGCGCGGGCGCGGGTGAACGAACAGCGCGAGGCCGAGCTCGCCGAACGCGAGCGGCAACGCGCGACCGCTCATTCGGAGCGCGCCGCACGCGACGCCGCGCGGGCGGAGCAACGCGCAGCAGCCGAGGATGCACGGGCCGCCGCGGCGGCCGAACGAGAACGGCATCGCGCCGCAGCGGACGCTGCCCGGGCGACACGCGAAGTCGATCGCGCGCGGCAGCGCGCGGCGGCCGACGCTGCCCGCGCCGCCCGCGACGCCGAGCGCGAGCAACAGAGAGCGGCAGCCGAGGCCGCACGGGCGACGCGTAACGCCGAGCGCGAGCAACAGAGAGCGGCGGCGGAAGCGACGCGGGCGGCCGTGGCCGCGGAGCGAGAGCAACGACGCGCCGCCACGGAATCCGAGAGATCCGCAGCTGCCGCCGCGAAGGCGCGTATCGACGAACTGGTGCCGCCGTTGCGATCGCTCGGCTGCTCGCTCGAAAGAGCGCGACAGGCCGCGGCGAAGGCCGAGGTCATTCCGGATGCGCCGTTCGAGGCGCGGCTGCGGCTGGCCATCCAGAGCCTTGCGCCTCCGGGCACGCGCAAGGTGGCGCCCGACGGCTCGCGAGCGGCGTGACGAACGCGGCCGTCGGCGCATCGCCACGAGCGACCGCGCGTGGGGCGAAGCTCCCTTCGCGCCCACGCACGCGGCGCTCCTCGGCCTGCTACCGCTCGACGCCCGTCAGCAGCACCGCCAGTCGCTCGCCGGCGCCGATGCCGTTGCGCTGGGCCAGGTCGAGCACGCCCGCCAGGCTCGCCGCGCCGGTCGCGTCGGCGCGCACGCCGGCCTCGTGCGCCAGCGCGCGCGCGGCCACCAGCGTGGGCTCGTCGGCCACGATCGGCCAGCCGCCGGTCTCGAGCATGCCCTCCACGACGGCGGCCCAGTCGTACGTCTCGTCGTCCAGGATGCCGTGCGCCACGCTGTGCGGCGCGGTTTCCCACGGCCACATGTGCAGCGGTCGATGCTCGCGCGCGAACGTCATCGCGGCGCGCACCGCGCCGGCGCTCTCGGGCTGCGCCAGTCGCTGCGCGACCTCGGGATGCACGGAGCCGTCCTCGGGCGGAATCGTCACGGTGTGGCCCATCTCGTCCATCGCGCGCTCGGCGACGCGCGCCCACGCTCGCCGCAGCGGCCACGCGCCCTCGGTCTGCACGGTGTGCAGCTTCGGCAGCTTCGCGATCACGCCGAGGTCGCGCGCTTCGCGGAGCGCCTGGATGCACGCGCTCGCGAGTGCGCCGCCGCCCACCTGCACGAACAGCCGGTCCAGCACGAGCCCGTCGCGGCGCATCGCGTCGGCCATTTCCCAGCCGAGCGTCTCGCCGCCTTCCACGGTGAGTCCGTTCTCGTTGCCCTGCACGCCGAACGGAATCGCGCCGCCGGCGATGGCGTCGTGGAAGCCGTGCACGCACGGGTCACCGGGCACGTCGTCGCGGCGCGGGCACACGGCCACCATCGCGCCCAGCGCGTGCAGCCGCTGCACCACGCCCGGGTCGGCGTCGGTCGGGATGAACACGCGCAGCGGGCGACGGGAGGCGCGCGCCACCACGGCGGCGGCGAGCGCGGCGTTGCCGCACGAGGCGATCGCGAGCCCGCGCTCGTCGCTCTCGGCGCGCTTCACGAGCCCTGCCCGCTCGCTCACCTCCAGGTGCAGCGCGATGCCGAACAGGTGCCGCGCCTTGTGCGAGCCGCCCACGTTGCGCGTTTCGTCCTTCACCCACAGCTCGTGGGCGCCGGCGGCGGCGGCCAGACGCAGCGACGGCGCGAACGGGGTGACCACGAAACCGGCCTGGTCCACGGCGGCCACGGCGCGGTCGAGCGCTTCGACCATCGACACCCAGTCGGCGTCGGACATGCCGAGCGCGAGGGCGCGCGTGTGGCTGTGCAGCAGATCGCGATGACGCACGAACGGCTGCACCGACGATGCGTGCACGAACCGCACGGCGTCGCGGTCGAGCGTGCGCGCCAGCACGTGGTCTCGGCCATCGGGCACGTTCAGGTGCGGACACTGGAACGGATACGGATCGCGCTCCGCGGGCGCGGCGCCACAGGCGGCGCAGGCGAGCCGGGTGGCGGGGGTCACGACGTCACTCCCGGGGGACGGGTGCGGGCGCACGCGACGTGCGCCCGCACCGGGAAGTGACGCGATCTCACAGGCCGTTCAGCGCGCCGGTACGAGCGTTGAACTCGTCGATCATCGCGTCCCACTGCGGGATCGCGCCGCGCAGGCCGCGCCAGAACGACTGGTCGCGCCGCGCGGTGAACGACTCGATGCTCTCGGCACGCTGCTCCACCCACGTGTAGTAGCCCAGGTTGAACACGCGCCGGCGATCGGCCTCGGTCATCTCGAGCGTGTGATCCTCCTGCGCGCCGTACAGCCAGTGGCCGAACGTCTCGGCGGCCGACGCGGCGGTCACCTTGCCGCCGAAGTCGCGCGCCAGCGTGCGCTCGTTCTCGCTGTGGTACATCGCCGCGCCGTCGGTGGCCACGGTGATCACCGCGTCGTCGGGGCCGAGGCCCAGCTTCTTCGCGGTCTTGATGGCACCGATCACGTTGCACCAGCTCGAGAACCCGAACGACGAGAGCTGGTCGAGCACGGCCTGCGGCACGCCCTTCACGTCGCGCAGGTACGCGAGGCCTTCCGGCGTGCTGCACGCGGCGGCGAGCCGGTCGGTGGCCTGGTCGCTGATCGCCACGATCACGTCGGTGTTCATCACGTTGTGGATCAGCGGCACGTGCTTGTCGCCGATGCCCTGGATGTTGTGCTCGCCGAAGCCGTTCTCGAGCAGCGTCGGGCACTCGGTGGGCTCGGCCGCCACGATGCGCGTGCCGTACGCGTCCTTGAGCGCGTCGCCCGCGGCGATCGTGCCCGCCGAACCGGTGGCCGACACGAACGCGGCCAGCTTCAGCGAACCGTGCTTCGCCCTGGCCGCTTCGTACACGGCCGCCAGCGCGCGGCCGGTGACGAACCAGTGGCCCAGGTGGTTCCCGTACTCGGAGAACTGGTTCAGGATCACGTTGCCCGGATCGCGCGCCAGCTCGTCGCACTTCTCGTAGATCTCGCGCACGTTGCTCTCGGAGCCCGGCGTGCGAACGATGTCGGAGCCGTCGGTCACCCACTTCTCGAGCCAACGGAAGCGCTCGGCGCTCATGTTCTCGGGCAGCACGGCCACGCCGCGGCAGCCCATGATGCGCGAGATCGCCACGCCGCCACGGCAGTAGTTGCCGGTGCTGGGCCACACCGCGCGGTGCGTGCTCGGGTCGAAGCGGCCCGTCACCAGCCGCGGCGCCAGGCACGCGTACGCCGCCAGCACCTTGTGCGCGGTGATCATCGGGAACCGATCGCCGAACACCACCAGGATCGGCGCGTCCACGCCGGTGAGGCTCTTGGGCAGCACGACGTGCTCGGGCACCGCGGCGCGGCCCTTGCGCGTGCGGTCGTTCCACCAGTGCACGCGGAACAGGTTCAGCGGATGCGGCGCGTCGGGCTCGATCGCGGCCAGCGCCCTGGTGATGCCCGCCGGGATCTTCGACGGATCCGCGAGCTGCGCGAACGTGGGCAGCGCGATCTTGTTGTCGCGGAAGCGCTGGATGGCGCGGTCGTACACGCCCTGGTTCGCCATGTTGGTTTCGATCCCGTGCATCGTGGCCGACATCGTCTTCGTCTCCTTTGCCGCGGCGTTCCGTCTAGGGATGCGCCGCACCCTTTCGTCGCCACTCGCCGGTCTGATCCACCAACTCGTACTTGTCGAGGTGGCGATGGCCCTCGTGGACCACGAATCGCACACCCTCGAGCAGCGCCTGGAATTCCCGTTCGGTGGTGACCGGCGAGAAGCTCACCCGGACCCAGCCGGGCTTCACGCCGCAGTGGCCCTGTTCGAGCAGCCGCTTGATCCCCTCCGACACGTCGTGATCGATGTTGAGCAGCTCGTGTCCGTAGGAGCCGGCGCACATGCAGCCGCCGCGCACCTGGACACCGAAGTAGTCGTTGAGCAGCGCCACCGCGAAGTTGTGGTGCAGTCCGCGGAAGATCATGGACACCACGCCGAGCCGCTCGGCGTCGAGGTTGCCGAGGATCTCGATGCCGCTCTCGTTCACCCACTCGCCCACCGCGCGCTCCATGTACTCGAGCTCCACGCGCCGCGTGCGCGCCGCGCCGATGGACGACTTCAGGTCGAACGCGAGCCCCGCCTGGATGCTGCCCACGATCGGCGGCGTGCCGCCCGTTTCGCGGTGCGACGTGTCGCGCAGGTACACGTGCTCGGTGGGCGACGTGTACAGCACCGTGCCGCCGCCCGGTTCGCTGGGCACGCGGTTCGCGAACAGGCCGCGGCGCGCCACCAGCAGGCCCGGCGAACGCGGCCCGCCGAGGAACTTGTGCACCGACAGGAACACCGCATCGAGCGAAGCATCCGGGTCGGGCGAGCCGTCGGCGCGGCGCGGGTTCATGTCGATGTCCACGTACGGACCCGACGCCGCGTAGTCGAAGAACGCCAGCGCGTCGTGCCGGTGCAGCACGCGCGCGAGCTCGTGGCAGTCGTTGCGGATGCCCGTCACGTTGGACGCCGCCGAGAACGTGCCGATCTTGAGCGCGCGATGCGCGTACTTGTGCAGCTTCGCGTCGAGGTCGGACACCGAGATGCGGCCCGCGTCGTCGAAGTCCACCGTCACCGTTTCGGCGATGGTCTCGCGCCACGTGATGTCGTTGCTGTGGTGCTCCATCGAACTGCGGAACACCACCGGCCGCTCGCTGTCGGGAATCAGCCGCGACAGGTGGAACTGGTCCTCGAGCCCGCTCGGGATGCGCAGGCTCATCACCTGGATCATGCGGTTGACCGCCGCCGTCGAGCCCGAGCCCACCGGCAGCACCACGCCGTCGGGGCCCGCGTTGAGATAACCCGCGATGCGGCGGAACGCCCGCTCGTACCAGTGCGTCATCATGCGGCCGGTCGTGGACGTCTCGGTGTGCGTGTTCGCCATGAACGGCAGCACGCGCGTGTTGAGCGCGTCCTCGACCTCGCTGTGGAAGCGTCCCGACGCGATGTAGTCGAAGTACAGGAGCGGCTTGTCGCCTTCCGGCGTGGTGACGCGTGCGTCCGACCCGATCACGCCGCGCCGCACGTGGTCGAGGAACGCCTGCTCCTCGGCCGCGTCGTGCGTCACGACGGGCTGCATCAACGATTCGCCGTCCAGCGAGACCAGCGGGGCGAACGTGGTGACGGGCATGGGCTTCCTCCTGGCGGGGGACGCGCGGAAGTGGGCTGCGAGACGTGTCCGACCGCGCGATGGCGGCCGAACGCGCGCAGAGCCTAGCCCGCGCGAACGCGCTGCGGCAACGCGGGAGCGTGTCTCCGAAGGGAGAGCGGGCCGCACGCGAGCCGCCGATCAGGCGAGCGGCTCACGCGATCGGCGGCTTCCTCGCCAGCGTCGCCACGAAGCACGGGGACACGCGGTTGAACGGGTGGTCCTCCCAGCCGTCCTCGAACAGCGCGGTGATCACCAGGCCCGCGTCGGTCTGGCCGCCGATCTGGTCCTGCAGCGTGTGGCCGAACTCCAGGGGCTCGCCCTTCGCCTGCTTCGCGGCGAGCGCCTCGGGACTGCGCAGCGCGGGATCGACGTACGGGATCGAGTAGCGCACGTTGAACTCGCCGCGGTCGTACTCGGCCTCGTCGAACAGGAACATCAGGGGGTTGCAGAAGCCCGCGAGCAACCGGCCGCCCGGGCGCAGCACGCGCGCGCACTCGCGCCACACGGGGCGCACGTCGGGAACGAACAGGTTGCTCACGGGATGGAAGATCAGGTCGAAGCTCGCGTCGGCGAAGCGCGACAGGTCGCGCATGTCGCCCAGTTCCAGCCGGATCGCGAGCCCTTCGCGCTCGGCCACCTCGCGATCGCGTGCGAGCATCGCGGGCGAGTTGTCGAGCGTGGTCACGCGCGCACCCGCGGCCGCCAGCACCGGCGCCTGCTGGCCGCCACCCGACGCCAGCGCGAGCACGTCGCGACCGGCCACGTCGCCGAACCACTCGCGCGGCACGGCCTTCACGGGCGTGAGCACCACCGACCAGTCACCGCGTCGCACGCGCGCGATCTCCTCGGCGCTCACGGGCAGCGACCAGCGATTGCCCTGCTCCACCTGCTTGTCCCACGCGGCCCGGTTGTGTGCGGGAACGTCCATGGCAATTCCCCGTCTTCGTGAGTGTGTTCGTCGTGCGGCGCCCGGACGCCGTCGGCCGCGCCGAAAGTGCGAGCCAGGAGGCACGCGCTTCGCGCCGTTCTCCGGCCGGGGACGCGGGCGCTCCCGCCCCCGACGATGCGCGCGGCATCCTACGCCACGCTCCGCTGGCATGCTTCGCGCAGTGGAGTCGGGGAAACCTCGTCATTCCCGGAGGTTCCGCACCGTCCGCCCCGCGCGGGCCGTGCCGGACAAGGCCTTCGTCACCGCCCGGAGTTTCGTGCTGCCCGGCGGTGGCGGTGCATTTCTGCCAATCCGGCACCGGCTCTGACAGCGGGGTCATGGAGGATCCCTTGAATCCCGTTCCGACGCCCGCGCCTTCCGCCGGTTCCGCCCGCGGGCCCGTGCCTTCCCACGAGCCGCCCACGCTGGTGGCCATGGGCGGCAATTCGCTTCTCGATCCCAAGCTCCCGCCCACGGTGGAGAACCAGTTCGCCGTCACCCAGCGCGCGGTGATTCCCGTGGCCGACCTGATCGCCCGCGGCATGCACCTGGTGCTCACGCACGGCAACGGCCCGCAGGTGGGCTTCATGCAGCTGCGCGTGGAGATGTCGAAGCAGCACATCCACGAAGTGCCGCTCGACTCGCTCGTGGCCGACTCGCAGGGCGCGATCGGCTACATGATCCAGCGCGACCTGCGCGAGGAACTGCGCCGTCGCGGGCTGGCCGCCGAAGTGGCCACGATCGTCACCGAGGTGGAGGTGGACCCCGAGGACCGCGCGTTCCAGGAACCCACCAAGCCGATCGGCAAGTTCTATTCGGCCGACGAAGCCGCGCAGCTGATGAAGGACCGCGGCTGGCCGATGGTGGAGGACTCGCACCGCGGCTGGCGCCGCGTGGTGCCGAGCCCCTCGCCCATCTCGATCGTGCAGTTGGAGACCGTGCAGCGCCTGGTCGAGGCCGGCGTCACGGTGATCGCGTGCGGCGGCGGCGGCATCCCGGTGATGCGCGACGAGACCGGCCACATCCGCGGGCTCGAAGCCGTGATCGACAAGGACCGCGCGAGCGCGCTGCTCGCGCTGCAGCTGGGCTGCAAGCGCATGGTGATCACCACCGGCGTGGACGCCATCTACCGCGACTACCTGACCGACAAGCGCACGCCGCTGCGCGAGGTCACGGTGAGCGAACTGCTGCGCATGAACGAAGCGAACCCGTTCCCGCCCGGAAGCATGGGCCCCAAGGTCGAAGCCGCGATCCACTTCCTGCAGCGCGGCGGAGACGAGGTCGTGGTCTGCCACCCCGATGCGCTGAGCGAGGCCCTCGAAGGCCGCGCGGGCACGCGCATCCGCAAGGATCCGTCATGAGCCACATGAACACGTCGAACCTGCCCGAGATCAACCGCGACCGCGTGGCCAGCCTGTACGGCCGCAGCCTGCTCATCACGCGCGAATGGACCACGCCCGAGATCGACGCGCTGCTGGCGGTGGCGTCGCACTTCGAAGCCGCCGATCGTGCGGGCCGCTCCACGGCGCTGCTGCCGAACGAGCTGGCGTACGCGATGTTCTTCGACAACTCCACGCGCACGAAGTCGGCGTGGGCCGGCGCCTCGAGCCGCCTGGGCATGCGCCCCGTCATCGTGGACGGCAGCAGCACGCAGGTGGAGCACGGCGAGACCGCCGAAGAGACCGGCGCCATGCTGGGCATGAACTCGCACGCGATGGGCGTGCGCCACGACCTGATCCTGGGCGCGGGCAACACGTTCATGCGCTCGGTGAAGGCCGGCATCGACGACTACCTGTCGGCGACCAGGGACCCGCGCAAGGTGCCGGTGGTGAACCTGCAGTGCGACATCGACCACCCCACGCAGACGCTGGCCGACCTGATGTGGCTGCGCGAGCGCTTCCCGGGCGGGCTCAAGGGCAAGAAGATCGCGGTCACGTGGGCGTACTCGCCGAGCTACGCCAAGCCGCTGTCGGTGCCGCAGGGCCTCGCCATGCTCATGACGCGCGAAGGCGCCGAGGTGCAGCTGGCGCACCCGCCGGGCTACCGGCTGATGGACGACACGCTCGCCGCCGCCGAGAAGCACGCGAAGGAATCCGGCGGCTCGTTCCAGATGGTCGAATCGATGGACGACGCGTTCCGCAACGCCGACGTCGTGTACCCCAAGAGCTGGGGCCCGTACGACCTCATGCTGGAGCGCGTGGAAGCGAACCACGCGCGCGACAAGGCCCGCATGGGCGACATCGAGCGCCGCGCGCTCGAGCGCAACGCGTCGCACAAGGACTGGATCTGCGACGAGCGCCGCATGGGCCTCACCCGGGGCGGCGACGCGCTGTACATGCACTGCCTGCCCGCCGACATCGGCGACGAAGTGACGCCGGGCGTGATGGCGAAGCACCGCATCAACGTGGCGCGCCAGGCGAACAAGAAGGTGTACGTGATCATGGCGCTGCTCGCGGTGGCGAAGGTGCCCGACCTGGTGAAGCGGCTGGAGGACCTCGAACGATGAGCGCCACCACCACGAACCTCGACGCGAAGATCGCCCAGCTCGCCGAGCGCGACCTGCCGCTGGCGGTGAAGGTGCTCGTCGAGGCCATCCGCATCCCCGCCGATTTCGTGGACAAGCCGATCGACCAGGGCGGCGATCCGCAGTGCGGGCTGAGCAACCACGAGGGCCCGCGGCTCGAGTACCTGCGCAAGGTCATCGTCGAGGTCGGCGCCGTGGCGCACCCCGACGACGTCGGCTTCGACGCGTTCGGCAACCTGTACTGGACGCTGGAAGACAAGACCGACGGCGTGCCGCGCGACCAGAAGCGCGTGATCTACCTGGACGGCCACGTGGACACCGTGAAGCCGCTGCGCGAGCAGTGGATCGCGAACACCGGCGGCCTGCACCCGCACCTGGGGCTCGTCGACGCGAGCAAGCTCAAGCGCGAGTGGATGCGCAGCGAACTCGGCTGGCTGCCGCCCGACGCGGAGTGGAACCACCTGGTGTTCGGGCGCGGCTCGGCCGACCAGCTGGGCGGCGTCGTGTCGCAGATCTTCGCCTCGCGCATCCTGAACGAGCTGCGCGGCGAGGGCTCGCTCAAGGGCGTCATCTGGCGCGGCTACGCCACCGTGGCCGAAGAGGACAACGACGGCGGCGGCCCGCTGTACCTGACGCGCAAGGTGCTGCCGGGCGCGCCGGCCGACATGATTCCCGACGTGGTCATCCTCACCGACTCGACGGGCGACGCGAAGAAGGGCGCGCTCGGCATCTACCGCGGCCAGCGCGGGCGCATGCAGATCGAGGTCGTGGTGCAGGGCAAGAGCTGCCACGGCTCGATGCCGTGGGAAGGTCGCAACCCGCTCGAAGCGGGCGGCGCCATCCTGGCCGAGGCCGCCGCGAAGTACGACAAGGGCGAGGGCTTCCTGTCGGACCCGTTCCTGGGCCCCGGCACGCGCACCGCGAGCTGGGCGCAGCTCGACACGCCCAGCGACTGCGCCGTGCCCGAGAAGTTCACGTTCCGCTTCGACCGCCGCCTCACCGTGGGCGAGACGCCCGACGCGGCCGTGGCCGCGATCGACTCGCTCGAGTCGGTGAAGACCGCGCGCGCGAAGGGCTTCACGGTGACCGTGAGCGTGCCCACGTACGACCAGCTCACGTGGCGCGGCTTCAAGCCCGGCAATCCGCAGATCTACATGGGCTGGGCCACGCCCGAGGAGCACCCCGCGATCCAGGCCGCCGTGGCGGCGTGGCGCGCGTCGGTGACGCCGCACGTGAAGGAAGCGAACGAGCAGGGCGGCTCGATGCGCAAGGAGCCGCGCGTGGACCGCTGGGTGTTCAGCACCGACGGCGTGGGCTGGCCCGTGCCGAAGACGCTGCCGCACCTGAACGTGCCCGCGCGCAAGCAGTGGGTGGACGCGGGCGAGTACACGCACGCCGCCATGTTCGGCATGGGCACCGGCATCGAGCAGAACACGCACAAGATCGGCGAGGCGCTGGACACGCGCGAGCTGCAGCACGCGATCGCGTTCCTGGCGCGCTACCCCGGGATGCTCGTGAACGCGAAGTGGTGAAGCGGCGCGCGAGCGCCGGATGACGGAAGCCCCGCGCGGAGCATCGCGCGGGGCTTCGTGCGTTCAGAACTCCGTTTCGCTTCTCGGAGCGTTCGGCTAGCTTCTCGATGCCCCGAGCGACCTCCCTCCGCGGTGCACTCACGCGCCCGACGCAGCCAACCGCTTCGGAGCATCTCACCATTGGACTGACCATGATCATCGACGTTCTGGAAGTCACTCCTCTGCCGAACCATCGTCTTCGACTTCGATTCGACGACGGATTCACGGGCGAGGTGGACATCGCCGGGCTGGTCGCGTTCCGGGGCGTCTTCGCGCCGCTCTCCGATCCCGACTACTTCGCGCGCGTTCGGGTGAATGCCGACACGGGCACGATCGAGTGGCCGAACCGGGCCGACATCGATCCGTATGTGCTACGGCTGAACGCGCACTGAACGCACTCCTCGCACAACTCGCTGCGAACGCGACGCGGCTGCCGGGCCGCTCTCCCGCCGTGCACCGGGGCACGCTCCGCGGCCCTTCGCATGCTTGGCGCCGCGCCCGCGAGTTCGCCCTTGCCCTCGCCCGCCGAAGGTCGAGTATCCACGCGAATCCACAGCGAGGAGTCGAGACGCGCATTCTCGCGCGCCCCGTGCGTTCACCCGCAACGAGGGAGGATTCGATCCATGCGCCACGTGTACCGTTTGGCCGCTGCGCTGATGCTGGCGGTGATGTTGCCCGCCGCGATCGCCCACGCCGGGGATTCCACGATCAAGGGGCCGATCGTCGTCGCGCCCGAACCCGGCCCCGCGATCCTGTCGCCGCCCGTGCTGGCGATCTCGTTCCCGGACCAGTCGAACCTGCACAACATGGGCATCGCTTCCGACGGGTTCTTCTACTACACGTGCGACGGTGGCAACGCCGGAGCCGGGCGCATCAGCACGTTCGACCTGTCCGGCAATCTGGTCCGCCGCATCCCGTGCAACCTCGACATGCGCGCGCTGCTGTGGAATCGCTCCGACGGGCTGCTGTACGCCAAGACCTACGAAGGCGACCTCTGGCGCGTGGACCCGCTCACCGGCGCCGCCACGCTCGTGCACGCGGGCATGTTCGCGTTCTCACAGAGCTCGCCGGCGATCACCTCGAACGGGCTCACGATCCTGGAGCACGAGTCGGGACTGATCCGCTTCCTCGACTTCTCGAGCGGCGCGCTGCTGAACACGATGACCGGCTTCGCCTACGGCGGATATCCCTCGAACGAGGCCCTGGGCGTGAGCGACAACCGCATCTACACGTGGGACGGCAGCATGACGTCCGTGTACGACTTCGCGGGCAACCTGATCGAGTCGTACGTGATGCCGCAGGGCGACTACGGTTTCTCGCTCAAGTTCGTGAACGGGCTGCTGTTCACGTCGACCGACGGCTACAGCGGCGTCGGCACGTGGTACGGCTGGAACGTGGGCGCCATCGTCGATGCCCGCACGCACAGCTGGGGCGCCCTGAAGGCGCTCTACCGCTGATCTCCCCCGCGACTCCCCGCGTCACGCGGCGGGCGCCCGGGGTTTCGCCCGGGCGGCCGTCGTCGTGGATCGCGCTGCTTCGTCGCTACCGTCCGCGCTCGAAGCGCACCTGTCCCGGCTCGCGCCCCGGGCCCGCGCGCAGGAACCCCGCGCGACGCAGCGCGGCGACCGAAGCCACGTTGTCGTCGGTGGTGTGCGCGATCACGCGGCTGGTGTGCGGGTCGGCGAACGCGCGCGACAGCAGCGCCTCGATCATCTCGGTGGCGTAGCCGAGTCGGCGATGCTCGGGCGCGACCGAGTAGCCGACCTCCACCGTCCCGTCGGCGGCCGGCGGGCCCATGAAGCCGGCCGAGCCCACGAGCGTGGCCGCCGGCGAGCCCTCGGCGCGTCGCACCGCGTACCAGCCGTACCAGCCCACCGCGTGTTCGCCGTCCTCGATCAGGCGCTGGCGGAAGAAGCGGATCGCGTCCGCGTCGTACTCGCCCGCGGGCCAGCTCGCGGGCACCGCGGCGTCGAGCACCGCGGCCAGCGCCTGCGGCCCCTCCAGCTCGGCGTCCAGGTGCACGAGCGTGGCGGCGTGCAGGTCGAGTCGCGCGGTGGTCAGCACGCGCACGCGCGAGCGGGCGTCAGCGGCCATAGCTCACGCTCGGATGCAGCACGGTCAGCAGCACGCCGAGCACGCCCGGCACCAGCATCGGGAACACCTTCCACGCCACGAACAGGCCCGCGATCGCCAGCATGCCGCTGGCGCCGCGCAGCAGGCGCGCCACCGGCGGCAGCACGAGCCCGATCGCCGTCGCGCCGTCCAGCGGCGGCAGCGGGATCAGGTTGAACACGGTCAGCAGCAGGTTCAGCGACAGCATCACCGACAGCGCCGTGCCGAGCACGTCCGTGAAGCCACCCGACGTGGTCACCAGGTGCGACAGCGCCACGCGCTCGGGAATGCCGAACGCTCCCGTGGCCAGTCCCACCTTGAGCGCCACGAACGCCACCAGCGCCAGCAGCAGGTTCGCGCCCGGTCCGGCGGCGGCCATCCACGCGGCACGCCGCGGATGCGCTTCGGCCCACGACGGGTCGTACGGCGCGCTCGCCCAGCCCATCGCCCAGCCCGACGTGAGGCTCGTGACCAGCGGCACGATCAGCATGCCCACGGGCTCGCGGCGGATGTGCGCGATCGGGTTCAGCGACACCTGACCGCCGCGGTACGCCGTAAGGTCGCCGCCGAGCATGGCCGCCCACGCGTGCGCCGCTTCGTGGAACGTGGTGGAGATCAGGAACGCGGGGAACCAGTAGAGGATGCCCGTGAGGTTCATGTCGGACACGAGGGGTGTCTCCGGATCGAAGGGACGAGCTCGCGCGCAGTGTCGCATCCCGGAGGCCGCGCGGCGAGGACCCAGTGCCCCAGGCACGATCGCCCGCCGCTCCGGACGCAGCGGCGGGCGATCGAACGGGTGGATTCGCGCTAGGGCAGCACCATCACCTTGCGGCTCGCACGATCCGCCCCCGCCGACAGCCGCGCCAGGTACACGCCGGCCGGAAGCGCACGCGCGTCGAGCCCGGCCTGGTGCGCGCCGGCGGGCAGCGCCGCGTCGTCGAGCAGCGTGGACACGCACCGCCCAGCGAGGTCGAACAGGCCCAGCGACACGCGCGCTGCCGACGGCAGCGCGAAGCGGAACGTGGACCGATCGCGCACGGGATTGGGCCCGGCGGCCAGCTCGAGCGCGGTCACCGCGCGGGGCGCGCCGGCATCCACCGCGAGCCCCGGCACCACGAAGCCAGCGTAGTGCGGGCGCGTCACGCCGGTGGGCAGCGCGAAGTCGCCGCTCACGTACACGGTCTGGCCCGACACGTGGAACGCCACGGGGTCGCCCACGCCCACGGCGAACAGCGGCGAGGGGTCCCACGTGTCGGCGCCGGCCGTGGCGCGATCGAGCGAGGCGATCGATCGCCGCGACTGGCCGCCGATCGTCGTGAACGCGCCGCCCACCAGCAGGCGGCTGCCGCTCGCCGTCAGCGACGACACCGCGCCGTTCGGGCTCGCGTTCCAAGGCTGCGGCGTGCCCGTTTCGGCGTCGTAGGCACCGAGCCCGAACTGGTACTCGCCGTTGCCCGCCGACAGCATCGCGTTGCCGCCCATGTACACGGTGGCGCCGTCCGCGGCGATCGCGTAGACGGGGCCGGTCGCGCCCACGTTGTACGACCGGGGCGCCCCGGTGGCGGGGTCCAGCGCGCCGACGCGGTTGCGCGCCTGCGCGTCGAGCGTGGTGAACTCGCCCACCGCGACGAGCGACGACCCGGCGCGCGCCAGGCCGCGCACGGGCGCGTTGGCGCTCTTGGACCACAGCGTGGCGGCCGTGGTGGCGTCGAACGCGGCGACCTGCCCCGGGAATCCGGACGTGGACGCGGCGTACACGCGGCCGTCAGCCACCACGATCGACTCGACCGACGAGCCGCCCACGGCGGGAATCCAGTCGGCGACGAAGCCGGTGGTCGCGTCGACGGCGGCGAGCACGTTGCGCGGAATGCCGCCGATGAACTGGAAGCGCCCGCCCACGTACAGCCGCCCGCCGCTCACGGCCAGCGCGTTCACCTGGTTGGGGAAGCCGTTCGCGAGGCCCGCGTTCCACGCGGTGGCGGCGCCGGTGGTGGCGTCGAGCGCGGCGAGGCAGCTGCGCGACCGGCCGCCGAAGCTGCGCCCCGTGCCACACATCATCACCGCCGCGCCGTCGGCGACCATCGCGGTCACGCCGCCGTCGGTGCCCACCGCCCACGCGGACGGCACACCCGTCACCGCGTCGAGCGCGAGCGGGCCCGAGCGCGTGAGCGCGCCCACGTGCGTGTAGCCGCCGGTCACGTACACCGACGCACCGGCCGCGGTGACCACGGACACCTCGCCGTCGGGATCGGGATTCCACGCCGTGGCCGCCGCGCTGCCCGCGTCGAGCGCCGCGAGGTTGCGTCGCGACTGCCCGCCGATGCTGGTGAAGTTGCCGCCCACGAGCAGGTTCACGCCGGTCACCGCCAGCGACTGCACGTCGGCGCCGGCGCTCGCGGCCGCATTCCATGCCGTGAGCGCGCCAGTGGTGGCGTCGATCGCGGCGAGCCCGTTGCGCGGCTGGCCGCCGACCGTGGAGAAGTCGCCGCCCACGTAGACCGTCCCGCCCGATGCGGCCAGCGCATACACGAACTTGCCCACGCTCACCGCCGGCGTCGAGAGCGTGGCGAGCGCGGTGCCCGCGTCGAGCGCCGCGAACTGCCGCACGCTCTGCCCGCCGATCGTGGTGAAGCCGCCGCCGCCGGCGAACACAGTGCCGCCCACCACCGCCACCTCGCCCACCGCGCCGTTCGCCTGCGCGTCCCACGCGGTGACGTTGCCGGTGACCGCCTCGATCGCGGCGAGACCCATGCGCGGCAGGCCGCCCGCATGATCGAACGTGCCCGCTGCGTACACGGTGGCGCCCGACACGGCCAGCGCGTACACGCCGCCGTTCGTCACGCCCGGGTTCCACGGCGCCACCGAGCCGTCCGCCAGCACGTGCGCGAGGCCGTTGCGCGCGAACGCGCCCACGCGCGTGAAGTCGCCGCCCAGCCACCAGCCGCCCGCGCCGTCGGGCTGCGCCGCGCGCACCGTGCCCACCACCTTCGGGAACGCGCTCGCGGGCGCGCCGGTGACGCCGTCCACCGGCACCGCCGCGCCGGTGTGCGGGCCCACGTAGGTGAACGTGCCGCCCACGAACAGCGTGTTGCCCGAACGCACCATCGCGCGCACGGAGCCGTTGGTGATCCACAGCGTGGAGTCGATCGTCTGTGCGCCGACGCGGCTCGTGGCCAGCGCGGCAATGGCGCCGCACGCGAGCATGATCCGCGAGTATCGGAACAGCCGCGCGATCGCGCCTCGCATCCCAGGGGACGCACGATGGGACATGGCACCTCCAGCCACGTGGAGCGGTGTCGGACATGTCGGGGGATGGCGCGAAACGGCGGGGCGCGACGTTCGCATGGGAAGCACATCCGGACGTCGCGCCGCGCGTTCATGCTCTCACGGGGAAACGCGCCGGCTCAACGCCGAAGATCGCTGTCGAGGGCATGGATACCTGCGTACCAGTGCTCGCGGACTCGTGTCGCCGGTATAGTCGCGGCGCCTCTTTTTGCCTCCCACATGCCCTGCACCGCCCGCCGCGATCGCGCGGGCTTCGGAGCCTTCGATGGAAGTGCTGCTCACGCTGAACGGCCGCGAACGCCGCGCCGAAGTGCGCCCCGGCGAAACGCTGCTGGACCTTCTGCGCCGCCCGGGCGGTGTGATCTCCCCCAAGCGCGGCTGCACGCCGGCGGGCCAGTGCGGCGCGTGCGTGGCGCTGGTGAACGGCGAGCCCAAGTCCACCTGCACCATCGCCGCCGAGCAGTGCGACGGGCTCGACGTGGTGACGGTGGAAGGACTTCCGCACGACGAGCGCGACCTGTTCGCGCGCGCGTTCGCGCACACCCACGCGCTGCAGTGCGGCTTCTGCACGCCGGGGCTCGTGATCCGTTCGCACGACCTGCTGCGCCGCAATCCTTCGCCTTCGCGCGACGAGATCGTGCGCTCCCTGGACGAGCACTATTGCCGCTGCACGGGCTGGCTGCGCGTGATCGAGGGCATCGAGCTGGTGGCCGCGGTCAAGCGCGGCGAGCCGTTCCCCGCCGCCGACGTGGACGGCGGCGTGGGCGCCAGCATCGAGCGCTATCGCGGGCGCGAGCTGGTGCTGGGCGAGCGCCCGTTCGTGGACGACCTGCACCGCCCCGGCATGCTGCACGGCGCGGTCACGCTGTCGGCGCACGCGCGCGCGCGCGTGGTGGCCATCGACACGACACGCGCCAAGGCCGCGCCCGGCGTGGTGGCCGTGATCACCGCCGCCGACGTACCGGGCGACCGCTGGAACGGGCTCATCCACCAGGACTGGCCGTGCATGGTGGGCATCGGCGAAGAGGTGCGCTACGTGGGTGACGTGGTGGCCGCGGTCGCCGCGCACAGCGAAGTCGAGGCGCGCGCCGCCGCCGCGATGGTGGACGTGACGTACGACGTGCTGCCCGCGGTGACGAGCCCCGAGCAGTCGCTCGCGCCGGGCGCGCCGCAGGTGAACCCCAAGCACGCGAACCTGCTCAGCCATTCGGTGATCCGCCGGGGCGACGTGGACGCCGCGCTCGCCGCCAGCGCGCACGTGGTGAGCGGCTCGTGGAAGACGCAGCGCATCGAGCACCTGTTCCTGGAGCCCGAGTGCGCGCTCGCCGAACCCACGCCCGAGGGCGGCCTGCACCTGTGGTCGCAGGGCCAGGGCGTGTTCGACGACCGGCGGCAGGTGGCCAAGCTGCTGGCGATCGACGAAGAGAAGGTGTTCGCCGAGCTGGTGCCCAACGGCGGCGCGTTCGGCGGCAAGGAGGACATGACGATCCAGGGCCACGCCGCGCTGCTGGCGTGGATCACCAGGCGCCCGGTGAAGCTCGCGCTGTCGCGCAAGGAGTCGATCCGCGTGCATCCCAAGCGGCACCCGATCTCGATCGAGCTGACCGCGGGCTGCGACGCGCAGGGCAAGCTGACCGCCGTGAAGGCGCGCTTCGTGGGCGACTCGGGCGCGTACGCCAGCGTGGGCATGAAGGTGCTCGAGCGCGCCGCCGGCCACGGCTGCGGCCCGTACGTGGTGCCCAACGTGGACATCGAGGCGAAGGCCGCGTACACGAACAACCCGCCGTGCGGCGCCATGCGTGGCTTCGGCGTGCCGCAGGCCGCGTTCGCGATCGAGGCCGCGCTCGACACGATGGCCGCGAAGTGCGGCATCGACCGCTGGGAGATCCGCTGGCGCAACGCCGTGGAAGTGGGCAGCACGCTCACGACCGGGCAGGTGATCGAGAAGAGCGTCGGCCTCAAGGAGACGCTGCTCGCCGTGAAGGACAAGTTCCTCGCGTGGGACCGGGCCGGTCGCGCCGTGGGGATTGCGTGCGGCTACAAGAACAGCGGCCTCGGCAACGGCGTCGTGGAGTGGGGCAAGGGCCGGCTCGTCGTCGAGAAGGACGGCACGGTGACCGTGTACCAGGGCTACACCGAGATGGGCCAGGGCCTGATGACGATCCTGCAGCAGTTCTCGGCCGAGGTGACCGGCCTGCCCGCGAGCACGTTCCGCCCGCGCGTGGACGCCACGTTCGCGCTGGGCTGCGGCCAGACCACCGGCTCGCGCGGCACGCTGTTCGCCGGCAACGCCGTGACGAGCGCCGCGAAGAAGCTCCGCGCCGACCTCGACGCCGGCAAGTCGCTGGCCGACCTCGCGGGCAACGTGTACGCCGCCGACGTCGTGGTGGACGACACCACGCCGCTCGGCGCCGCCGGCCGCGTGAAGACGCACACCAGCTACGGCTTCGCCACGCAGGTGGTGCTGCTGGACGCGAACGGCCGCGTGGAGCGCGTGGTGGCCGCGCACGACGTGGGCCGCGCCGTGAACCCCGGCCTGGTGCGCGGGCAGATCGAGGGCGCCGTGCACATGGGGCTCGGCTACGCGCTGACCGAAGAGCTGCCGTGCGTGGACGGCATGCCCGTGACGTTCTCGATGTACCAGATCGGCCCGCTGCGGGCGAAGGACATGCCCGAGGTGGACGTGATCGTGGTGGAAGCGCCCGAGCCCGAGGGCCCGTTCGGCGCGAAGGGCCTGGGCGAGATCGGCCTCGTGCCCACCGCCGCCGCCGTGGCCGGCGCGCTCGAGAAGTTCGACGGCGTGCGCCGCACCGTGCTGCCCATGAAGGACTCGCCGGCCGCGAAGGCGTACAGCGTGGGCCGCATCCGCACCAAGGCGCCGCGGGAGTCGTGGCGATGAGCGGGGCGCGCGCCGCGCTTCGCTCCCCCGTTGGCGGCGGGCCGCGCTTTGCGCCGTACAGCCCCGGCACCGGTCGCGACCCGAACGCCGACCCGCGCGGGTACGTGAACGGGCACACGCACATGTACAGCGCGCTCGCGCCGTACGGCATGCCCGCGCCGCACGTGGCGCCCGAGAACTTCGTGCAGATCCTGGAAGCCGTGTGGTGGCGGCTCGACCGCGCGCTGGACGAAGCCACCATCC